>JANWJX010000045.1 GCA_025451725.1 Allostellaceae bacterium | reverse complement strand
CGCATCCATAAATCGCTCCGCACCACGCCAGCACAAGCGGCGCGCGTCACCGAGAAGCTTTGGAGCGTGAGCGACATTGTGGACGTGGTGGATGCCTGGTACGCCGAGCAAACCAAGGCGAAGCGCGCCGCGGCTTGCGAAAAAAGATGCCGTTAACTTTTGAACTGACGGACTACCCGCGCCGGCATCCCACGCGGTCGGACAGCGTTTCCTGACGAGCCTGCACTTCACCAAGCATTGATGCCGGCGGCGCGGCGCGCAAATTCTTGCCTTCGCGCGCCGTGCCTTTAGACTTTCCGGGCAATGATTCGCCAGGACCTGTTTCCGCCCGTCGAGCCATACGCTTCGGGCATGTTGCGGCTCGACGGGCTGCACAGCATGTATTGGGAACAGTCCGGCAATCCCACCGGCGTCCCGGCGGTGTTTTTGCACGGCGGTCCCGGCGCGGGCGCGACCTCGACCCACCGCCGCTTTTTCGACCCCGACATTTACCGCATCGTGGTGTTCGACCAGCGCGGCGCCGGCCGCTCGACGCCGCTCGGCGCGACCCAGGACAACGCGCCGGCGCATCTCGTCGCCGACATGGAATTGCTGCGTAACCATCTCGGCATCGACAGATGGCTGCTGTTCGGCGGCTCGTGGGGCTCGACCCTCGCGCTTGCCTATGCCGAAACCCATCCCGAGCGCTGCGCCGCGATGGTGCTGCGCGGCATTTTCCTGTGCCGCAAATCCGAGATCGATTGGTTCCTTTACGGCATGCGCACGGTATATCCGGAGGCGTGGCGCGCCTTCGCGGGTCACCTGCGCGAGGAGGAGCGCGGCGACATTCTCGGGGCCTATCTCAAGCGGCTCGGCGATCCGGATCCCGCCGTGCACCTCGCCGCGGCGCGCGCCTGGAGCGGCTATGAGGGGAGCTGCTCCACCCTGCTGCCCAGTCCCGACACGGTCGCGGCGTTCGGCGAGGAGCGCATGGCGCTCGGCCTTGCGCGTATCGAGGCGCATTATTTCCGTCACAACCTGATCCCGCCCGAGCGCGACCTGGTCGCCGGCGTCGGCCGCATCCGTCATATCCCCGCGACCATCGTGCAGGGACGCTATGACATGGTCTGCCCGATCGTCAGCGCCGACGAACTCGCGCGCGCCTGGCCCGAGGCCGAATATATCGTCGTGCCCGACGCCGGACATTCGGCGATGGAGCCGGGCATCCGCGCGGCGCTGGTCGGCGCGATCGAACGGCATCGCCCGCGTGGCTGAGGCGGCGACGGTGCGCTGCGCGCGCTGCGGCGTGACAATGACCTGCGATCCCGGCGGGGATTGCTGGTGCAAGTCGCTTACCATCCGCTTGCAGATCCAAGGTGACGCGTGTCTCTGCCCGACCTGTCTCGCGGCCGCGATCGACGCCGAAAAAGAAAAGGCCGCTCACAAGAGCGGCCTTGCTTAGTAGTCGGTAAACCCGGCGCTATTTCATCATCACGATTTCGACGCGACGATTTTGCGGTTCGCGGACGCCGTCGGCGGTTGGGACGCGCGGATTCTGTTTGCCGAACCACTTCACGTCCATGACGTTCTTCGGCACGCCCTGCCGCATCAGATAGGCGGTAACCGCATCGGCGCGGCGTTGCGACAGGCGCATGTTATACGCCTGGGTGCCAGCGAGATCGGTGTAGCCGGAGACCTCGATGCGCGCGCTGCCCGTCGATTTGTAGTTCCCCGCCGCGGCTTCGACCACCCGCCGCGCATCCTCATTGAGGTTGTAGCGGTCGAAGTCGAAGAACACGAGGAACGTCTGGGGCGGCGCCGGCATCGGCGCGGGGGCGGCGGCAGGCATCGGCGCGGGAGCCGGCGGGGGTGGTGGCGGCGGCGGCGCGAAGCGATAGGTCAGCACCGCGCGGACGACGTTGTAGTTGAACGAATTGCTGTCGACGAACCCGGTGGCGCCGGCATGGCGGTTGCCGAGATCGGTGTAGCGGTATTCGGCGCCGAGGCTCCAGTTGGGCGTTAGCGCGTAGTCAAGTCCGCCGCCCGCGGTCCAGCCGACGCGGATGCCTTCGGCCGAGCCCATCGGCGCACCGTTGAAGGTGTAGCTCGTGTTGACATTGCCGAACGCGACGCCGCCCGTGCCATACGGCAGGAAGCGGCCGAACGAATAGCCGAGCTTGCCGCGTACCGACGCATCGAAATCGAGATTGCTGCGCACATGCATCGCGTTGCCGCCGATGTCGAACGTGGTGTGGCTGCCGGAAATGCTGGCGCCTTCGGCGTCGCCCTCGAGGCCCAACACATAGGGACCCCATTGCCAGTTATAGCCGGCATGGAGACCGCCGATAACGCCGCCGGGGGTAAAACTGTAGGGGAACGGCCCAGTCGCGCCGGTCAGATCGCCGACACTCCCGCTGGATGTACCCCAGCCATAGCCGCCTTGGACGCCGACTTCCGGACCGTTCCATGTTTGCGCGTGCGCGACCGCCGAGATCAATAAACCGGCTCCCGCAAGCGACGCCAACAGCACTCTATTCATGACTTTCTCCGCCAATACACAAAGATGTCGTATTCGGACAACAAGTGCTGGCGTCGATCGGCCCCTATCGGCCGCGAAAAAATCCGATCTGTGGTTTCGCGGCAACAGTGCGTGCCGCGCGGCCCGGCGGCTACGGGTTCGGCGTTCCGACCGGACCCGGCGGGCGGGTTCTCGGGGACGAGTTGCACCCGCGATCGGCGAGATTCAGCCCCAGAACGGGGATGGAGCCGAGCGGACAGCCTGGTTCAAGTGCGATCGCGGTGGTTTTTTCCTTATTCCGCTTGGCCGGCATCGTTGGCGCGGACGCCGCAGCCGACGGATTCTGCTTCGGGGATGGCGCGACCGGTTGGCAACCGGCGACACAGCCCGCCACGACGAGCAGGAATGATGCCGCCAAAACCCCCGGATAATGTCGAATTGCTCCGCGCACCGCCGCACTTGCCGCATCGCCGGCACCGACGCCGGCTACCGCAGCATGGGGGGCGCGACAATCAAAAGCAATGACGGCGGCGCCGAAACGCCGCCGTCATACCGCCTGGCGCGCTGCGGGGGGAGGCCAACGCCAGACGGGCTTCGTTCCGCCGGCGCGTCAGATCGTGTTGGCGACCGTCGAGAAAACCTTGCTGACATTGCTGCCCAGAAGGCTGACGCCGCCGATAATGACCACGGCGACCAGCGCCGCGATCAGCGCATATTCGAGCGCCGTCACCCCCCGACCGTCGCTGCGAACGCGATGCCAAAATCCGCGCATGCCGATCTCCTTGGTAACTCGTTGTACGAGCGTATATTTTAGTTTTTCCCTTATTCGTTGAGAAGGCAAGCCGATTTGACGGCGAATGTGTTAACGTGCCGCGCGGAAAAACCGTTCTAAATCAGCTATTTAATCCCGAAAATACAAACGGCGGCGCCGAGGCGCCGCCGTTTGCGGGATCCTGTCGCGGTCAGATGGTATTGGCGACCGTCGAAAAGACTTTGCTGACGTTGGTGCCGAGCAAGCTGACACCGCCGATGATGACTACCGCGACCAGCGCGGCAATCAGCGCATATTCGAGCGCGGTGACGCCCTCCTTGTCCCCAACCAGCTTCGTGACAAACTTGCGCATTAGACTCTCCGTTTTCCGTGCCTCAGGTTCGCCGCGTCCCCACACGCCGGACCGGCACGCTCGCGGTTTTAGAGACCCCGCGTTAATTCCGCGTAAAGGATAGATAAAAGCCTATCTATCTATTTCGCCATTGGCCTCAGCCTTTGGCGACAGCCACCATCGCCGGACGCAGCAGGCGGTCGTGAATGACGTAGCCTGGTTGGAGCACCTGCACGATTGTGCCGGCGGGCTGCCCCGAATCCTCGACCTCGAACATCGCCTGATGAAAATTATGGTCGAAGCGTTCGCCCATGGGGTCGACGCGCTTTATGCCGTGCCGCTCGAGCGCGGCTTGCAACTCGCGTTCGGTGGCGGCGACGCCGGCGAGCAGGTTGCGCGTCGGTTCGTCGAGATTGTCGGTCGAGACGCTGGCTAGCGCGCGGCTCAGATTGTCGGAGACATTGAGCATGTCGCGGGCAAAATTGGTGGCGGCGTACTTGCCGGCTTCCTCGCGCTCTCGTTGCGCGCGCTTGCGCATGTTTTCGCTCTCCGCGAGCGTGCGCAGCAGCTTGTCCTTGGTGGCGGCCAGTTCGATCTCGGTCGCGGTCAACCGTTCCGCCGCGTCGTCGGCGTTCGCAAAGGCCTCGGGCGGCTGGTCCTGGTTGTTCAGGTCGTTGTCGTCTTGCATGTTCCTATCCAAGCATGCGCCCGATCACTTTCGCGGTGTAATCCACCAGCGGAATGATGCGGGCGTAGTTGATCCGGGTCGGGCCGATGACGCCGATCGCGCCGACCACGCGCTCGCGGCTGTTGCCGTAGGGCGCGACAATCATCGAGCAGCCGGTGGCGCCGAACAGCGGATTGTCGGCGCCGAAAAAGATTTGCACGCCCTCGCCGTCACGCGTCGCTTCGAGCAGGCGGACCATCGCTTCCTTGGTCTCGAGCGCGTCGAACAGCGCGCGCAGCCGCTCGAGATCGCCGAGCGCCGTCACGTCCTCGAGCAGCTTCGATTGGCCGCGCACGATCAGGGCCGCACCGCCGTTGCCGCCCGCCCACGACGCGAGCCCGGCCTGTACCAGCTTCGTGGTCAGTTCGTCGAGCTCGGCGCGGTTGCTCTCGATTTCGGCGGTGATCAGCTGCCGCGCCTCGTCCGCGGTGCGGCCGACAAGGCGCGCGCTGAGATAATTGCCGGCCTGCACCAGGGTCGAGGGCGGCGTGCCGAGCGGCACCTCGATCAGCCGGTTCTCGACCAACCCGTCCTCGGTCACCATCACGACGAGGGCGCGGCCCGGCGACAGCGGCACGAATTCGATATGGCGCAGCGGCCGGTCGATCTTCGGCGCCAGCACCACGCCGGCGGCGCGCGCGAGCCCGGACAGGGTCTGCGTCGCCTGCTCCAGCGCGTCAGGCAGATTGCGGTTGCTGGCGGCGAGACGGCCGTCAATGTCCTGCCGCTCCGCATCGCTCAGGCCGCCGATTTCGAGAATGCCGTTTACGAACAGCTTGAGCCCCGCGTCGGTCGGCAGCCGCCCGGCCGAGGTGTGCGGCGCGAACAGCAGGCCCGCCTCCTCGAGATCGGCCATGACGTTGCGGATGGTCGCCGGCGACAATTCGAACTTGCCCCGCCGCGACAGGGTGCGCGACCCCACCGGCTCGCCGGTCTCGACATAAGACTCGACGATCATCCTGAAGATTTCGCGGCTGCGTTCGTTCAGTTCGGTAATCATGGCGCGTAATGGATTGGCGCCCATGATTTAGGGGCGCGGCCGCCCCCGGTCAACCTCGGACCATCCGGAACGATCCGGCTCTGGACGCGGGCGGCGGGCCCCACTAGGTTTCCCGCGTTAACGAAAGGACCAGAAAAATGACGCGACCCTCGGGGCGCGCGCCCGACGCGCTGCGGCCTGTTTCGCTCGAACCCGGCTTCGCCAAGCACGCCGAGGGCTCCTGCCTCGTCCGCTTCGGCGACACGCACGTTCTGTGCACCGCCAGCGTCGAGGAACGCGTGCCGCCCTTCCTACGCAACCAGGGCCGCGGCTGGATCACAGCCGAGTACGGCATGCTGCCGCGTTCGACCCACACCCGCACCGACCGCGAGGCGGCCCGCGGCAAGCAGTCAGGGCGCACCCAGGAGATCCAGCGCCTGATCGGGCGCAGCCTCCGCGCCGTCGCCGACCTGCCGAAGCTCGGCGAGCGCCAGGTGCTGATCGATTGCGACGTGCTCCAGGCCGACGGCGGCACGCGCACCGCGTCGATCACCGGCTCGTACGTCGCGCTTTATCTCGCGCTAAAGAAACTCATCGAGAAAGGCGCGATTACGGAGATGCCGCTCCAGGACCAGGTCGCGGCGGTGTCGTGCGGCGTCCATGTCGGCGTACCGGTGCTCGATCTCGACTATCCCGAGGATTCTGCTGCCGAGACCGACGCGAATTTCGTGCTGACCGCGTCGGGCGGCATCATCGAAATTCAGGCGACGGCGGAAAAGGCGCCTTTCACCGAGAAGCTGTTCGCCGAACTGTTGGCGCTGGCGCGCAAAGGCGCGGGTGAGTTGCATCGCCTTCAGCGCACGGCGCTCGGCCTTGAATAGGCTGCGCGGACAACGGCTGGTGATCGCCACGCACAACAAAGGCAAGCTGCGCGAGATCGAGGAACTGGTGGCGCCGTTCGGCGTCGACGTGGTGAGCGCCAGCGCGCTCAGCCTGCCGGAACCCGAGGAGACCGGCATGAGTTTCGATGCCAATGCCGAACTCAAAGCCCGCGCCGCCGCCGACGGCGCCAAACTGCCCGCGCTCGCCGACGATTCCGGCATTGTGGTGCAGGCGCTGAACGGCGCGCCCGGCATCTATTCGGCCCGCTGGGCCGGGCCGGGTCGGGATTTTTCCGTCGCGATGACGCGCGTCGAGCGCGAACTCGCCGGCAATTCCGACCGCCGGGCCTATTTCGTCGCGGTACTGGCGCTGGCCTGGCCCGGCGGCGCGATCGAGACCTGGCGCGGCGAGGTTCACGGCACGCTGGTGTGGCCGCCGCGCGGCGGCAACGGCTTCGGCTACGATCCGATGTTCATGCCCGACGGCGAGACGATGACCTATGGCGAGATGAGCGCGGCGGAGAAGAACCGCACCAATCATCGCGCCCGCGCCTTCGAGAAATTCCGCGAAGCGGTTCTGGAATGAGCGGCCTCGCGCTTTACATCCACTGGCCGTTCTGCAAATCGAAGTGCCCGTATTGCGACTTCAATTCCCATGTCCGCGCCGGCATCGACGAGGCGCGCTGGCGCGACGCGTTGCTGCGCGAGCTGGATCAAGGCGCCGACGAGACGCGCGGCAGGCAGCTGGTGTCGATCTTTTTCGGCGGCGGCACGCCGTCCCTCATGGCGCCGGCGACGGTGGCGGCGTTGCTAGAACGCGCTGCGTCGCGCTGGCAATTCGCAAGCGATATCGAGATCACGCTCGAGGCGAATCCCAACTCGGTCGAGGCGGCGCGCTTCCGCGACCTCGCCGCCGCCGGCGTCAACCGCCTGTCGCTCGGCGTTCAGGCGCTCGACAATGCGTCTCTGAAATTCCTCGGCCGCGGCCATAACCGGGACGAGGCGCTGACCGCCATCGAGCTGGCGCGCGCGCATTTTCCGCGCTTCTCCTTCGACCTGATCTACGCCCGACCCGGCCAGACGCCAGCGCTCTGGCAGGCCGAACTACGCGAGGCACTGTCGCGCGCCGGCGATCATCTCTCGGTCTATCAGCTCACCATCGAGCAAGGCACCGCGTTCGCCACCGCCCATGCGCGCGGCGATTTCGTCCTGCCCGACGACGAGACGCAGGGCGCGCTCTACGAGGCGACACAGGATATGCTCGGCACGGCTGGTTTACCGGCATACGAGATTTCCAATCACGCGCGCATGGGCCAGGAGAGCCGGCACAATCTCGCCTATTGGCGCTATCGCGATTATCTCGGCGTCGGCCCCGGGGCACATGGCCGGTTGACGCTGGGCGGCGTCAAATACGCCAACGCCAACCACCGCGCGCCCGAGACCTGGCTCGCCACGGTCGAGCGCGACGGACACGGCACCGCGACCCGCACCGCACTGACCGCACCCGAGCGCCGCGACGAAATGGCGATGATGGGGCTGCGCCTGACGTCGGGTCTCGCGCGCGGCGATTTCCGCGACGAAAGCGGCGGTGAGATCGAAGATTCGTTCGACCGCGTGCGGCTCGACGCGCTGATCGCCGCCGGCTTCCTCGAACTCGACGACGCGGGGTTGCGCGCCACGCCGTCGGGGCGCCAGCGCCTCAACGCGGTGCTCGACCGGCTGCTGAATTAGCCCGCGGACTTCAGCAAAATTTCCGTCAGTTCGTCGGGCATGTCGACCATTGCGTCGTGGCCGCACGGCAGTTCGAGATAGGTCCAGCCGGGCTGGCCCTTGACCATGTCGCGATAGCGGCGAAAGCCGCGGCCATTGCCCCAATTGGCCGCCAGCACATAGACATGGTCGCGGACGCGCTTGTAGGCGCCAGTCAATCTGATGCGCTCGCTCATGCAGCCGACCGGCTGCAAGGTGCACAGCGCGTCGACCCAGGCGCGGTCCTTTTCGTTGACCTCGAAAGCGGCGGCCGGGGTCGGCGGCACGCCGAGGCCGCCATTCGCCGCGGCTCCATCCAACTGTATTTTGAGGACTTCCGGCGGCACCATGTCGAAGATCGACTGGCCATCGGCGGGAATCATCGCGTCGAGATAAACCAACGTCGCGATCTTGTCGGCGATCGCGTCGGCAACCCCGGTGATCACCATGCCGCCATAGGAATGGCCGAGCAGCACGACGTTATCGAGCCGCTCCCACTTGATGACGTTCACCACGTCGGTGATATGGGTCGAGAGATTGATATGCCCGCCGAATTCGTGCGAGCGCTCGCCTAGCCCTGACATGGTCGGCGTGAAGACGCGATGGCCCTTGGCTCGCAGCCGCTCGGCGACCCGCGCGTAACACCACCCGCCATGCCACGCGCCGTGCACCAAGACGTAATTCGTCATCTCTCATACCCCCCAACAAAACGGAAAAATTATTGCGTCAGCGGCACAAAGCTCTGCGGCGACGGGTCGATCAGTTTGGGGCCGCCGCGATCGACCTCGAGCACGGCGAGGCCGCGTTCCACCAGCCCGTCCTTATTGAGCCGGAAGACGCCGTCGAGCCCGACGAAACCGCTCGGGTTGGTCAGCGCGGCGGCGGAGTAGTCCGGTCCGGCGGGATTCTTCGCCAGTACCGCCGCCAGCGCGGTCGCGTCATAAGCCAGCGTCGCGAGCCGCGGCGGCGCGTGGCCCTCGGCGTCCGTGAAGCGGCGCACAAAACTGGCGCGGCCTTGCGGATCGGGCGAGGCGTACCAGCCATGCACCAGCGTCGGCTCGGTGCCGAGCGATGCGTCGTCCCACAGGCCTGTGCCGAGCAGATGGATCTTGTCGGTGTCGATCTTGTAATAGGCTAGATAAGGCGCCAACGCCTTGAGCCGCGGGCCGCCGTCGGGCAGCAGCAGCGCGTCGTAATTGACGCCTTGATGAACAAAGCGCCGCGCCGCGTCGCCGATCTCCGCGGTGCGCGGCTCGTAATCGGCGGTGACGCTGAGCAGGGCGCCGTTGGCCGCCACCGCTTCCTGCATCGCCGCCTTGGCCAACTCGCCGTAAGGCGTGCGCGGCGCGAAAATCGCGAAACGGTTGACGCCATGGGCATGCGCATAACCCACAATGCGCGCGATTTCCTGCTTCACCTGAAAGCTCAAGAGATACGTGCCCCCGCCGGCGAGGCTGGTGATGGTGGAAAACGCCAGCACCGGAATGTTGGCGGCGGCGGCGATCGGCTTCACTGCCTCGACGTCGCCCGCAAGCAGCGGGCCGATGATCAGCCGCGCGCCGTCGGCGACCGCGGCGTGCGCCGCGTCCGCGGCGGCCTGAGGCCCGGCACCGGTATCGTGCGGCTTCAATTGGATCTGGTCGGCGCCGACGTCGTAAACCGCCATGAGCGCCGCATCGAGCATCGCCTGGCCGAGCGCGGCGCTCGCCCCCGACAGCGGCAGCAGCAACGCCACCGGCACCTTGCTGCCGGGCGGCAACGGCGCCGGCTGGACCGCGGGCGGCGGCGCGGCGGCTTCGGGCGGCGGCGGGGGAGCGGCTTCCGGCGGTGCTTGCGGGGCGGGGCGCGGTGCCGTTACCGTGGGTCCGCAAGCCGCGAGCGACAGACACAACAACGCGGCCAGCCAGATCCCGCGCGGGCGCGAAGGAATTGAGCGAACACCGGACAAAGAAGGCCTCCCACGCGGACGGATCGCGCGCCGAGCCTAATCAGCGCGCACCGGTAAGTAAACACGGCGACGGCAAACTCGCTCCCGGTCTTTACCTGGTCGCGACGCCGATCGGCCATGCGCAGGATTTGACGCTGCGCGCCCGCGACCTGCTGGCTCGTGTCGACGCCATCGCGTGCGAGGATACCCGCGTCACGGCGAAGCTGCTGTCGCTGTACGGAATCCGCGCGAAGCTGCTGCAATATCACGAGCACAATGCCGAGCGGATGCGGCCGGTGCTGCTTGAGCGGTTGCACGCCGGCGAGGCGATCGCGTTGGTCAGCGACGCCGGCACGCCGCTGATTTCCGATCCTGGTTACAAGTTGGTGCGAGACGTGGCTGCGGCGGGTTTGCCCGTCACGTCCCTGCCCGGCGCATCGTCGGTGCTGACCGCGCTGATTCTGTCGGGTCTGCCGTCCGACCGTTTCCTGTTCGCGGGTTTCCTGCCGCCGAAAGAAACCGCGCGGCGCGGCGCGCTCGCGGAATTGAAAGATGTGCCGGCGACGCTGATCTGGTTCGAGACCGGGCCGCGCCTCGCCGCCAGTCTGCGCGACGCCGCCGCCATTCTCGGCGACCGCCCCGCCGCGGTGGCACGCGAGTTGACCAAGCTGCACGAAGAAGTACGCCGCGACACGCTGGCGGCGCTCGCAACGCACTACGAGACAGCGGGTGCACCAAAAGGCGAGATTGTCGTGGTGGCGGGCGCGCCCCTACCCGACGCGGCGCCGAGCGCGGACGATGTCGACGCGCAACTGCGCGACGCGCTCACGACCATGAGCGTGCGCGAAGCCGCCGACCGCGTCGCCGCCACTACCGGCCTGCCGCGCCGACAGATTTATGCGCGCGCGCTGGCACTCAAGGACGGCGCCGCGTGACGACGGCAAGCCGCCAGCGTGCCGAACGAAGCGGCCGTCATGCCGAATTGTTGTGCATCTGGCTGCTGCGGCTCAAAGGCTATCGCATTCTCGCGCAGCGGTTTCGCGTGCCCTCGGGCGAAATCGACCTGATCGCGCGCCGCGGCCGCGTCGTGGTCGCGATCGAGGTCAAAGCGCGTGCCGCGCTCGACATCGCCGCCGACAGCATCCTCGTGCAACAGCGCCGACGGATCGCGCGCGCCTTCGACCATTTCCTCGCGCGCCGGCCCGATCTCGCACAACTCGACAGGCGCTTCGACGTCGTCATGATCGCGCCGGGACGCTGGCCGCGCCATGTGACGAACGCATGGCAAAGCGACTTTTAGGCTGCCACGATTTTCTCAGGCCGCGACAGTTGGCAAAAGAATTGCTTGGATCGTCGGCGCGGGCCGGCGCGTTCATCTGCCAGGGAGGCGACCGCGAACGGCGCGCCAGGAAAGAGGAGCGCGATGCGGTTTCTCATCGTCGGCGTCATCGGCATTTTCATCACGGGGGCGCTGTCCTATTTCGCCCACGCGCGGCGGCGAACCACACCCCGCCGGATCGCCGATCTCTCGCCACCTGTCTGGATCAATGCGCTGTATTTCGGCTCCTTCGCCTGCGCGGTCTATGGGTTGGTGATGATTTTCGATTGAGTAAAGGACCAACGGCCAGCAATTGGCCGCCGAGAGATTTCCGCTGATTATTTGTTCTCTATACGTTCTTTCTTTTGACATGAGCTAAAGAACCGCCGCCGGGCACCTGTAGATTCCCAGCAAATAACAGGGATAACAGGTGGCGGACGACGCCGGCGTTCGCGACATGAGGCGGGCTTGCGCCAAGGGGCGACTCGGCAAAGAGTGCGGCTCTCTTGGTCAGGGAGTTGCTTGTGCCCCGATTTTCCGTTTCTGCCACGCTGGCCGCGGCATCCGCGCTCGGCGCGTTGCTGGTCGCTTGCATGTCGCTGTCGGGTTGCGTCGCGGTGGCGGTCGGCGGCGCGGCCGTCGGCGGCTATGCGATCGTCGGCGAGGATTTGTCGCCGCAACAGCAGATGCGCGACTATGGCATCAAGGCCGAGGTCCAGGCCGCCTGGGGCAATTTCAACCAGGAAATGGCCCATCGTCTCGACGCCACGGTATTCGACGGGCGGGTGCTGATCACCGGCCGGGTCCCCGACCGGCGCTGGCGCGAGGAAGCGGTGCGCCGCGCGCATCGCGTCTCGGGCGTCCATCGCGTTTTTGACCAAATGGAAGTCGGGCCGGATACGCATTTCATCGATTCCGCCAAGGACACCTGGATCACCACGCAATTGCGCGGCCAACTAGTCGCGGACATGGACATCAAGTCGATCAACTACACGATCAAGACCTTCGACCGCGTCGTCTACGTCATGGGCTTCGCCCGCACGCGGGCCGAACTCGACAAGGTCATCGGCCACGCCCGTACCGTCGCCGGCGTCCGCCGCGTCACGCCCTTCATCCGCATCCTTGCCGATATGCCCGACGTTAACGGTCCGGCCGCGGGACACGAGAACGACAATGCGCTGCCGCCCGAACAAGACGAAGACCGCGATCTCGACCGCGATAGCGGTCCGCCGGACGAACCGCCGGCAACGGCACCGCGCCCCTCGTCGCACGACACGATCAAGGCCGAGCCGCTGAAATGAGTCTCGCCGTCGCCTTTCAGATGGACCCGATGGCGGGTCTCAATATCGAAGGCGATTCCACATTCGTCCTTCAGCTCGAAGCGCAGGCGCGCGGCCATGCGCTGTACCACTATCTACCGCGCGACCTCTCGCTGCGGGACGGGCGCCTGACCGCGCGGGCGCGGCCGGTGCGGGTGAAACGCGAGGCCGGCGGCAAGCATTTCAGCCACGGCGCCGCCGAGACGCTCGACCTCGCCGCGATGGATGTGATTCTGATGCGTCAGGATCCGCCCTTCGACATGGCGTACATTACGGCAACGCATCTCCTCGAGCATGTGAAGGACGAGGTGCTGATCGTCAACGACCCGGTCAGCGTGCGCAACGCGCCGGAAAAATTGTTCGCGACGCATTTCGACGGGCTGATGCCGCCGACGCTCATCACCAGTGACCGCGATGCGGTGGCTTCATTCCGCGCCGAGCACGGCGACATCATCTTGAAGCCGCTGTTCGGCAATGGCGGCGCAGGGGTATTCCATCTCCGGCCGGACGACGACAATCTCAATGCGCTGTTCGAAATGTTCACCGGCATGAGCCGCGAGCCGATCATCGCCCAACGCTATCTCCCGGAGGTGCGTCAGGGCGACAAACGCATCATCCTCATCGAGGGCAAGCCGGTGGGCGCGGTGCTGCGCGTGCCGCCCAAGGGCGAGGCACGCGCCAATCTCCATGTCGGCGGCCGCGCCGATAAGACCGCGCTGACGCGGCGCGAGCGCGACATCTGCGCCGCGATCGGGCCGACGCTCGCCAAGCAAGGGCTTCTGTTCGTCGGCATCGACGTCATCGGCGACTATCTCACCGAGATCAACGTCACCTCGCCGACCGGGCTTCAGGAAATCAACCGGCTCGACGGCGTGACGCTGGAAAAGCGCGTGTGGGACGCGATCGGCGCGCGTCTCGCCGCGCGCGGCCGTAAGCCGGAGTGACTACGCCGCGGCCAGTTCCGAGGTGCAGTGCGGGCACCGCGTCGCCTTCACCGGAATCGGCGTCGCGCAGCGCGGGCAATCCTTGGTGGCTGGCGGCGCTTCGGGTGCCTTCGGCATCAGCTTATTGACCTGACGCATTGCCAGGAAAACGACGAAGGCGACGATCACAAAATCGATCACCGCGTTGATGAACAGGCCGATATTGATGGTCGGCGCGCCCGCCGCCTTGGCCGCCGCGATGGTGTCGTAATGCTTCGAGGACAGCGTGATGAAGATGCTGGAGAAATCGACCTGACCCAACAGCAGGCCGATCGGGGGCATGATGATGTCGCTCACCAGCGAGCTGACGATCTTGCCGAAGGCCGCGCCGATGATCACACCGATGGCGAGATCCACGACATTGCCGCGCATGATGAAAGTGCGAAAATCCTTCCACATGATTGCTCTCCCCTACGGTGACGGCGCAACCTTACCGCCGATCAAATGTCGAGACCATAGGCCGAGTCGTCGGACAAATTCATAACCCATTAAGAAGTGCCCGGCACAATGCCCGGCATGAATACGACCACCACGGAATTCCGCTTCGAAGACAGCGACACCGAGCGCCTCGATCTGATGAGCGCGCTCGAGTTCGATACCTTGCCGTTCGGAATCATCCGCCTCGATACCGAGGGCCGGGTGCTGGCGTATAACCGGGCAGAAAGTCTTTACTCCGGGCTGAAACAGCAGCACGTCATCGGCCGCGACTGGTTCCGCGACATCGCGCCGTGTACCAACACCGCCAAGTTCTTTGGCAAGTTCAAAGAAGGCGTGGCGAAGGACATGATCGACACTACGTTCGATTACGTCTTTACCCGCTTCAGCGAGCCGACCGTCCGCGTCCATCTGCTCAAGGCGCCGGGCGAGGATCTTTGGGTTCTGATCAAGCGCGTCTAGCGCGACCGCCTTAATCTTTAGCGTTTTGAACTAACCGGCACGCGCTGGCGTCCCCGCCTGGGCTGACTTACAGTCGGCCGAAACAATCGGGGGTAGCGCGTTGGTCGCACGCGTTCGCAGCGTCGCGTTTCAAGGCATCGATGTGGTCGCGGTCGAGGCGCAAGTCGTCATCGCCTCGGGCTTGCCTGCCTTCAACATCGTTGGGCTGCCCGATAAGGCGGTCGCGGAATCGCGCGAGCGGGTGCGCGCCGCGCTGCATGCGATGGGACTGGCGCTGCCGGCGAAACGAATCACCGTCAACCTGGCACCGGCCGATCTCGCCAAGGAAGGTAGCCACTTCGACCTGCCGATCGCGCTCGGCCTTCTCGCGGCGATGGAGGTTCTGTCGGACGACCACGTCGCCGGCTATGTCGCGCTCGGCGAGCTGTCGCTCGACGGCGCAATCCTGCCGGTTGCCGGCGTGCTGCCGGCGGCAATGGGCGCGGTCGGCGACGACCTCGGCTTGATCTGCCCGGCTTCGTGCGGCGGCGAAGCCGCCTGGGCCGGCGGGTTGGAGATCCTCGCAGCGCCGTCGCTGATCGCGCTGATCAATCATTT
>JANWJX010000044.1 GCA_025451725.1 Allostellaceae bacterium | reverse complement strand
ACTCGCGATGGCCGGCGCATTGGCGCCGGCCATCGTTTTTGCCGCCGATGACGGCAAGCTGATCGCGCCCGGGCAGGGTATCGGCGGCGCCCGGCTCGGCATGACCGAACCGCAGGCGGTTGCGACTCTCGGCAAGGCCGACCAGCGGCTCCACGTCACCACGGGCTATCTGGACCTGTTCGGCGAGATCCGGGTGTTCCTCGCCGAAGATGGACACGCCTATCGGATCGAGACCGAGGACGACGCCTTCCGGACCAAGGAAGGACTCGGCGTCGGCAGCAACGAGAAGGAAATCGTCGCCAAGCTCGGCAAGCCGGCGCGCGCCGAGGACATGAGGGTGCGCAATGACAATCTGCTGATGCCGGAGGGCCGCAGGCTTTGCTACGAGCCCGGGCTGGTCTTTATTGCCGAATATGCGCCGCAGCAACCGCATGCCACGACCCGCGTCGCGGTGTGGAGCGACGGCTGCGCCAAGGCGTTCCAATAAGGCATTCGGGAGAATTCCATGCCGACGATGCGCAGCAACGAGCGGATTCTGACCACGCATGCCGGTTCGCTGCCGCGGCCGGCGTTGATCCGTGAACTGCTGACGGCGCGCAAGGACGGGAAGATCGCCGAGCCGGCGCGGCTCGACGCCGAGTTGCCGGCGGCGGTCCGGGAGGTTGTGGCGAAGCAGATCGAGGTTGGGCTCGACAGCGTCGATGACGGCGAGTTCGGCAAGGTCAACTTCACCACCTACGTCATGGACCGGGTCAGCGGCCTCGAAATGCGGCCGCCCGATCCCAAGGCGTATCAGTACCGGCTCAACATGATCGCGCGCGACGAGCGCAAGTTTCCCGAATATTTCGCCAAGGTCTATCCGGCGCCGACCATCGCCGGAGGCCTGCCGCACTGTGTCGGGCCGCTCAAATACACCGGCCACGCCCAGGTCGCGCGCGACATCGCCAATCTCAAGGCCGCCGCCGCGGGCAAGAACGTCGCCGAGTTGTTTGTGCCGACCAACACGCCCGGCACCGCCGAGCACTGGATGATCAACACCTACTACCCGACCCAGGAAGCGCTGGTGTTCGCCATCGCCGATTGCCTGCACGAGGAATACAAGGCGATCACCGACGCGGGGCTGGTGCTGCATCTCGACGATCCGGATCTGCCCGACGGCTGGAACATCTTTCCCGACATGGACAAGAAGGCCTATCGCAAATACGCGGAGATGCGGGTCGAGGCGCTCAATCACGCGCTCAAGGGCATCCCAAAAGAGCTGGTGCGTCTCCATGTCTGTTGGGGCAGTTTCCACGGCCCGCACCATGACGACATTCCGCTCGACGAGATCATCGACCTGATTTTCAAAGTGCCGGCGGATTCCTATTCGATCGAAGCCTCGAACCCATGCCACGAACATGAATGGCGCGTGTTCGAATCGGCGAAGCTGCCGGACGGCGCGACGCTGGTGCCGGGCGTGGTCGGACATTTTTCGGATTTCATCGAACATCCCGACCTGATCGCCGAGCGGCTGGTGCGTTACGCGAGACTGGTGGGCCGCGAGAACGTCATCGCCGGCACCGATTGCGGCATCGGCCCGCGCGTCGGCCATCCGTCGATCGCCTGGGCCAAATTCCAGGCGATGGCCGAGGGCGCTCGCCGCGCGACCAAAATCCTGTGGGGACGCGCCTAAAGTTACCCGCCTATTAACCAGAGGCCGGCTGACGGAACCAAGTGCCTCCCGATAATGTTGTCGGGTCAGGCTTACGGCCGCCTGTCAGGCGTGGAGGCGCGAAATGTCTTATTCAAATCAATTATTTAGCCGATTTGGCCGGATCGTCGGCGCTGTCGCGGCGGTGGCGCTGCTGGCGGGTGCCGGAACAGTGGCATCGGCGCCGGCGGCAAAAGCGCAGGCCGTCCATCGCCATTTCCATCCCGGCTTTCATCCTGGTTTCCGTGGCCGATTCGTCGGGCCGGGATTTTATCGCGGCTGGTACGGCTACGGCGCTTGGCCGGGCTACGGCTATTACGGCTGGCCCTATCCCTACGGCTATGTCCGCTACTACTACCCGCAATATTACTACCCGGCCTATGTCCTGCCGCGCGCGGCCTACGTCATGCCGCCGACGCCGCCGGTCGCGCAGGCCGACGCGCGCGACTTCACGGTCTATTTCGATTTCGACAAATACAATCTGACCGGCGAGGCGCGCCGCGTCGTCGACGCCGCCATCGCCGCCGCCAAAGCGGGCGGCCCGGCGCGCATCGACGTCACCGGCAACACCGATCTCGCCGGCACCAACCATTACAATCTCGTCCTGTCGCGCCGCCGCGCCGAGACGGTGCGCAACTACATGGTCGCGCATGGCGTCGATGCCGGCGAGATCGATATCGGCGCGCGCGGCAAGACCGAGCCCATCGTGCGCACGGCTGACGGCGTGCGCGAGCCGCGCAACCGCCGCGTCGAGATCGTGATTTCGCCCGAACGGTCAGGTCCGCCCACGACCTCGATGGCCCGCCCGCCCGCGATGCCGGCCGCCGCGAGGATGGCGCCGCCGCCGCCGCCCCAGGGCGCGCCGCCTGCCCCACCGCCGGGCCAGCCGACCAACCTGATTAATCAGTAACATCTGTCCTCGGACGCCCGGCGCGCATTCGCGCGCTCGGCTTCGCGCGCCCGGCGTCTGAGGGCAAATATTATTGCACTGCGGTATGGCGGGCGGGGCGGTTTGCGGCTATCTTCCGCCGCCCTTTCTCCAACCGGATCGTGTCATGGCTTTTCTTGCCGAGCGCTTGTCGCGCATCAAACCCTCGCCGACTCTGGCCGCCACCGACCGGGCTCGCGCCCTCAAGGCCGCGGGCAAGGACATTATCGGCCTCAGCGCCGGCGAGCCCGATTTCGACACGCCCGCCAACATCCGCGCGGCGGCGAAGGCGGCCATCGACAAGGGCGACACGCGCTACACCGACACCGGCGGCACGCCGGCGCTTAAACAGGCGATCAGCGCCAAGTTCAAGCGCGAGAACGGTCTCGACTACGCGCCGAACCAGATCATCGTCTCAACCGGCGGCAAGCAGGTGCTGTTCAATGCGCTGATGGCGACGCTGAACTCTGGTGACGAGGTGCTGATCCCGGCGCCCTATTGGGTGACCTATCCCGATATCGTCGCGCTGGCCGAGGCGACGCCGATCGGCATCGCCTGCCCGGCGGAGTATGGCTTTAAGCTGAGGCCCGCCGACCTCGACGCGGCGATCACGCCCAAGACCAAGTGGCTGATCCTGAACTCGCCGTCGAACCCGTCCGGCGCCGCCTACACGCGGGCGGAGCTCCGCGCGCTCGCCGACGTGCTGTTGAAACATCCCCAGGTCTGGATTCTGACCGACGACATGTACGAGCACGTGCTCTATGACGATTTCGAATTTTCGACCATCGCCCAGGTCGAGCCGAAGCTTTATGCGCGCACGCTGACGCTCAACGGCGTGTCGAAGGCCTATTGCATGACCGGCTGGCGCATCGGCTACGCGGGCGGCCCGAAGGAGCTGATCGCGGCGATGACCATGCTGCAATCGCAATCGACCTCGAACCCATCCTCGGTCAGCCAGGCGGCATCGGTCGAGGCGCTGAACGGGCCGCAGGATTTCATCCCGAAGCACAACGCCATCTTCAAGGAGCGGCGTGACCTCGTCGTGTCGATGCTGAACCAGGCGCCGGGCCTTCATTGCCCGCGGCCCGAGGGCGCGTTCTATGTCTATCCGTCGTGCAAAGGCGTGATCGGCAAGCGCACGCCGGACGGCAAGGCCATCGCCGACGACACTGATTTCATCTCTTATCTGCTCGATGTCGAAGGCGTCGCGGTGGTGCAGGGGGCGGCGTTCGGGTTGAGTCCGCATTTTCGCATCTCCTACGCGACCGCGACCGAGGTGCTGGAAAAGGCGTGTCAACGCATCCAGCGCGCTTGCGCCGCGCTGCGCTAGGGCCGGACGAGCAGAAGCGGCGTTTTCGCGACGGTGATTGTCAGCGGCAGCCCGGCGGCGAGATCGCCGTCGGCCTGCGCCGCTTCGCCATCAACGCCGTCGACCTGGATCGATCTTGCTTCGACGACGCGCACGTCGGGCAGCCGG
This sequence comes from Allostellaceae bacterium, assembly GCA_025451725.1. Lineage (GTDB taxonomy): Bacteria > Pseudomonadota > Alphaproteobacteria > ATCC43930 > CGMCC-115725 > JAATGI01. The sequence goes on along the minus strand of JANWJX010000044.1, from coordinate 14,740 downwards.
TCGATCCGTTTCATCGCGATGCCGATGCCGTAGCGCAGGATGTTCCAACGGCCTGACCGGTTCAGCAGCACGGCGTGAAGCGTCGGCGCGTCCAGTCGCGCGTTACGCGCCACGATAAAGCGTCCGCCGTAGAAATGACCCTTGGCGATGATCGCCCCGGCCGCTTCGTAGGGTTTGCCATCGATGATGAACCGATAGGCGACGCGCCGGTGTTGCACGATGGCGCGGACGCCGCTCCAGACATAGGCGAACTTGCCGCTGGCGCGTTTCAGACGCGGGTCGATGCCTTCGACGATGCGCGCGTCGATGCCGATTCCGATCATCATGGCGAAGCGCCGTCCGTTGGCCTGGCCGGGATAGACAGGGCGCGACGCACCCTGTGCGATGGCGCGCGCCGCGTCGCCGAGCGTAAGGCCGATCTCGTTCGCCAGCACGTTGGCGGTGCCAAGCGGAATCAGCGCCAGCGGCAACGGGCTGTCGGCGAGGCCGTTGATCACTTCGTTGATGGTGCCGTCGCCGCCGGCGACCGCAACGAGATCGTAGTCAGACTGGTCGGCGTCGCGCGCGATGGCTTCAGCGTCGCCGCGCGCCGCCGTTTCGCGCAAGCTCACGGCGCAGCCGAGCGCCTCAAGTTCCTTCAGCACGCCGTCGAGCTTGCGCCGCCGCCGCGCGCCCGCGGTCGGATTGAAGATCACGAGAACGCGGCGGGAGGCGGATGATGGCGGCACGGCGGCGTCTCATAGCGCACCGCCGCGCCTTTAGCCACGAATTACGGGGTTTCGTAGCGGTCGTGAATCCGCACCCAATCCATCGGATAGGGCAGGCCTTCTTCGTTACGGCCCTTCGGCGTCAGGTCGAGATAGTGGTACGCCGCGTTCATCATATCGAGGCCGCGCGCATAAGCCGAATAGGTGTGATAGATCGCGCCGTCGGCGTCGCGATAGAACACGGAAATGCCGGGCAGGTCGGTCATGCCGCTCTTCGTCGGCGTGAAATTGTAGGTGACGTCCTTCGGCCCTTTGCCGTCCTGATGGAACGACACGTTGAAATCGTAGCTGAAGTCGCCGTCGCCCGACGACACCCACGGGAAATTCCAGCTCAGCCGCTTGGCATAGGCCTCGAGTTTCGTTAACGGCGCGCGCGAGACGGCGACGAAATTCGCGTCGCGCTGACGCAGATGCACGACAAAGCCGTTATAGCCGTCGGCCCAGAAGGAACAGCTCTTGCAGCCGTCGGTCCAGTCGGGTGCGAACATGAAATGCTGCACGATGAGCTGCGACCGGCCATCGAACAGATCGGCCAGCGTCTTCTTGCCCTGTGGCGTGTCGAACACATAGTTCTTCTCGACCCGCACCCACGGCAGGTCGCGGCGCGCCGCGCTGAGCCGGTCGCGCGCCCGGGTAAAGGCTTTTTCCTCGGCCAGGAACCGCTTGCGGGCTTCGAGCCATTCCGCCGGCGAGACGATCTTATGTGCGTTCATGCCGATCTCCTCAGTATTTGTATTGCGGCGCCCAGTCGCCGGCGCCGCCGGGCATCATGTCGAAGAAGTGCCAGACCGAGCAGAAATCGTCGTACGGGCCGAGCCCCTGGTCGGAAACGCGCACAATCATTCCGTTCTGTTTTTTGAAGACCGAGACGCCGGGCTGGAATTTCGTTCCGTCCTTGTAACCCATGTCGGCGGCGAAATTGCTGCCCTGGTGCGACACCATGCGGAACGTCCAGCCGCGGCTGTCCTTGAATTTCCGTTGCTTGTCGGGATCGTCAGGCGACGACACCACGAACGCGGCGCGGCTTTCGAGATGCGGCAGCACGCCGTTGAACCCGTCCGCCCATAGCGTGCAGTAACGGCACGACGCGCCCATGTTGTGGATGACGAACAGCGTGTCCTTGTCGCCGAACAGGTCCCCGAGCTTGATCGGTCCGTTTGTCGTAGCGAACGAATAATTCTCGACCGGTTCCGGCTCGACGCCGTCCTGCGTCTTGCGCATTTTGTCGCGCAGCCGGCCGATTTCGGCGCGTAGCGTCGCGAGCTTTTTCGTCGTGTCGCTATAGGTCATGACTTCCTCCGGGGTTTGCGCCGCGCCTTCGGCTTGTCGATGTCGCCGAGAAACAGCGCCAGCGTATCGAACTGATCCTGCCAATATTTGCTGTAGCGGTTGACCCACAGCGCGGCCTCGTGCATCGGCCCGGCGTCGAGGCGGCAGCGCGACACGCGCCCCGTCCGCTCTTGCCTCACTAGCCCGGCCTTCACCAGCACCTGGATGTGCTTCGATACCGCCTGGAGCGAGATGTCGAACGGCGCCGCCAGTTCCTTGACCAGAAACGCCTCGCCGTCGAGCCGCGACAGGAGCTGCCGCCGCACCGGGTCGCTCAGCGCCGCGAATACCAGGTTCAGGGCGGCGTCCGAAGCCAAGGCTTTATGATCAACCATCGGGTTGACAGTCAATCAAATGGTTGATCGAGAGTCAAGCGTGCGCGGCGATGGCCCATGCGCCGCCGTCATTGTTCCGGCGGCGCGGCCTCCCTATCATCAAGAGCGACAGGAGATTGCCATGGCCGACACCATTCTCGTCGAGGACGCCGTGCCCGACACGATCGAGACCACGGTGAACTATTACAAGGACACCGGCGAGACACCCTATACCTGGAGCGGCGGGACCGGCTCGACCGAGGTGCGGTCGAGCAACAGCGTCGAGCCTTATCGCGTCACCATGCGCAACGGGCGAAAGCGCGCCGACGGCTTCGTGCTGTCGCGCGACGGTTTCCATTTCCGCCGCCACGACACGCGGATGAAGGACTTTTTCGACGCTGACGAGATCAAGCGCGTCTACTACCCGGAGATGGAAGCGCTGATCAAAGAGGAAAGTGGCGCCAAACGCGTCGTGGTGTTCGACCATACGCTGCGCACCGGCGACGTCGACGACCGCGAGGCCAAGAAAATCCGCGAGCCGGTGCAGCGTGTTCATAACGACTACACCGAATGGTCGGGGCCGCAGCGCGTGCGCGACCTGATGGGCGACGAAGCCGAGGATTTGTTGACTCGGCGCTTCGCCATCATCCAGGTGTGGCGGCCGATCCGCCTGCCGGTCGAGAGCCATCCGCTGGCGATCTGCGACGCGCGCAGCATCGCGTTCGACGATTTCGTCATTTCCGAGCGGCGCTATCCCAATCGCGTCGGCCAGACCTATTCGGTCAAATATTCGCCGCGGCATGAATGGTACTGGTTCCCGCACATGCGGCGCGACGAGGCTATCGTGTTCATGGTCTACGATTCGATGAAAGACGGCCGCGCGCGCTGGACCGCGCACACCTCGTTCGACGATCCGACCTCGCCGCCCAACGCGCGTCCGCGCGAAAGCATCGAAATCCGCACGCTGGCGTTTTTCTAAACGGGAGGGACGCATGGATGGAGATCGCAACGCGCATGCCGTGCGCGTCGAGAAACAGGGTCGCGTCACCACGGTGATTCTCGACCGGCCCGACTATCGCAACGCGGTCGATCCCGAGACCGGGAAAAAGCTGGTCGCCGCCTTCATGGATTTCGAGCATGACGACGCGGCCGACGTCGCCGTGTTCTGGGGCGCGCATGGCGCGTTCTGCGCCGGCGGCGACCTCAAGCATCTGTCCTCGACCGGCGCCGATATCTGGCTCAACGAATTGAACTATCCGCGCGTCGGGTATGCCGAAACGCCGCCCGGCCCGCTCGGCCCATCGCGGCTCGAATTGTCGAAGCCGGTGATCGCGGCGGTGTCGGGCGCGGCGGTCGCGGGCGGCATGGAACTGGCCCTCTGGTGCGACATGCGCATCATGGAGGAGTCCGCGTTCTTCGGCGTCTATTGCCGGCGCTGGGGCGTGCCGTTGATCGACGGCGGCACGGTGCGGCTGCCGCGCATCGTCGGCATGGGCCGGGCGATGGATCTGATCCTGACGGGCCGCAAATGCGCTGCCGAAGAGGCGCTCCGCATCGGCTTGTGCGAGCGGGTGGTGCCGGACGGGCAAGCGCGCGCGGCCGCCGAGGAACTGGCGCGGGAGATTTCGCGTTTCCCCCAGGAATGCGTCCGGGCCGACCGCGCCTCAGCCTATAAACAGCACGGTCTGAGCCTGCGCGACGCGATGCGGCAGGAATACGATGGCGGCATGGCGGCGCTGCGCAAGGAAGGCATCGCCGGCGCGACCCGCTTTGCCGACGGGCTCGGCCGCCACGGCGACTATCGAAAAATCTAGGTTTTGGGCCTATATAGCGGCTCATGTCCGCGGTGAAGTTCATCAAGATGCATGGTCTGGGCAACGATTTTGTCGTGCTTGACGCGCGCGCGACGGCGCTTGCCGTCAGCGACGCGCAGGCGCGCGCCATCGCCGACCGTCACACCGGGGTCGGCTGCGACCAGCTCATCGTCCTGGAGAAGCCGCGCGACCGGCGCGCGCAGTTGTTCATGGCGATCCGCAACGCCGATGGCGGACTGGTCGAGGCATGCGGCAACGCCGCGCGCTGCATCGCCGATCTGGTCATGCGCGAACGCAACAGCGACAACGCAACCATCGAAACAGAAGCGGGGCTGATCACGGCGTGCGCCGCTGGATCGCGGCGCGTCAGCGTCGACATGGGCGAGCCGGCGACCTCTTGGCGTGAGATTCCGCTGGCGAAGGAATGCGATACCGACCATGTGCCGCTCGCGCTCGGCCCGCTGCGCGATCCGGTCGCGACCAGTATGGGCAATCCGCATGTCACGTTCTTTGTGCCGGATGTTGCCGCCATCGACATCGCGACGCTGGGGCCGACGCTCGAACATGACGCGCTGTTTCCCGAGCGCTGCAATATCGGCGTCGCGCAAATCCTGTCGCGCGACAAGATCAGGCTGCGCGTGTGGGAGCGCGGCGCCGGCCTGACCCCGGCCTGCGGCACCGGCGCGTGTGCGGCGCTGGTTGCTTCGGTACGGCGCGGCCTTACCGGGCGCAAGGCGGAGATCGTCGCGGACGGCGGCTCGCTTGAGATCGAATGGCGCGCCGACAATCACGTCATCATGACCGGACCGGTGGCGGTGAGCTTCACCGGCACGCTCGATCAATCCTTGCTGCGGTAGAATTTTGCCGCTCGACATCGTCACGTTCGGTTGCCGCCTCAACGCCTTCGAATCCGAAGCGATCCGGCGGCATGCGGAAGCGGCCGGGCTCGACGACGCGATCATTGTCAATACCTGCGCGGTGACCTCCGAGGCCGAGCGTCAGGCGCGGCAGGCGATCCGCAAGCTGCGCCGCGAACATCCGTCGGCACGCCTCATCGTCACGGGTTGCGCGGCGCAAATCGATCCCGCGCGCTTCGCGGCGATGCCCGAAGTCGACACCGTGCTCGGCAATGCCGAGAAGATGCGCGCCGAAAGCTACCGCGATTTACGGGCAGGCGTGTCGGCTGGCGATATTTTCTCGGTCCACGAGACGGCGTCGCATCTGGTCGAAGGCTTCGACGGCCGCGCCCGCGCCATCGTCCAGGTGCAGCAAGGTTGCGATCATCGCTGCACTTTTTGCATCATTCCCTATGGCCGCGGCGCCAGCCGCTCGGTGCCGGCGGCCGGCGTGATCGCGCAAGCGCGGCTCTTGGTCGAGCGCGGCTATCGCGAGTTGGTGCTGACCGGCGTCGACGTCACCTCGTACCGGCCGAGCCTCGGCGCGCTATGCCGCGACTTGCTCGACGCGGTGCCCGATCTGCCGCGACTGCGCCTGACTTCGCTCGACCCCGCCGAGATCGACGACGATCTCTGGGCGCTGATTGCCGATGAGCCGCGTCTCATGCCGCATCTCCATCTCTCGCTCCAGGCCGGCGACGATCTGATCCTGAAGCGCATGAAGCGCCGCCACTCCCGCGCGCAGGCGCTCACGGTCGCGGCGCGGGCGCGCGATTTACGGCCCGGCATCGCGCTCGGCGCCGATCTGATCGCCGGTTTCCCGACCGAAAGCGACGACGCTTTCGCCAACACGCTGGCGGCCGTCGAGGAGATGAGCCTCGACTATCTCCACGTCTTTCCGTTCAGCCCGCGGCCCGGCACGCCGGCTTCGCGCATGCCGCAAGTGAAGGGCGATACGGTTCGAGCGCGCGCGGCGCGCCTGCGCGAAGCGGGCACGGCTGCGCTGGCGAAGTCGCTAGCAGGCCGCGTCGGGTCGATTGCCCAGGTGCTGATCGAGCGCGACGGCGTCGGCCGCACCGAGCATTATGCGCCGGTGCGGTTCGTCGGCGCGCACGCATCGGGCAGCGTGGTGCCGATGCGCCTCGCTTCGTCCGATGGCGCGCATCTCGTTGCGGTGCCGGCATGAGCGAGACCGACGAAGCCAGGCGCTCGCTGTTCGGGCGGCTGCGCGTCGGCCTGTCACGCTCGTCGGCCAAGATCGGCGGCGGGATCACCGGCATTTTCACCAAGCGCCGGCTCGACGACGAGGCGCTGCACGAGCTGGAAGAATTGTTGATCGCGTCCGATCTCGGCTGGGGCCTCGCCAAAGAAGCGACGACGCGGCTGCGCCACGCCAAGTTCAACCAGGAAGTCTCGCCCGACGAAATCCGCGAAACGCTGGCGGAGATCATCGAGCCGTTCCTGTTGCCGGTCGAACAGAAGTTGACGCTCGATCCCGCCAACAAGCCGACCGTCATTCTCGTGGTCGGCGCCAATGGCAGCGGCAAGACCACGACCATCGGCAAGCTGGCGAAGCTCTATCGCGACGAGGGCAAGTCGGTGGTATTGGCCGCCGGCGACACGTTCCGCGCCGCGGCGGTCGAGCAGCTCAAGATCTGGGGCGAACGCGCGGGCGTGCCGGTGATGACGGCGCCGGCGAATTCCGATCCGGCTGGCCTCGCCTATGACGCGCTGGCGGCGGCGAAGAAACAGGGCGCCGACGTGCTGATCGTCGACACGGCCGGGCGGCTCCACAACAAGACCGACCTGATGGCAGAGCTGCAAAAGATTCAGCGTGTCCTCAAAAAAATCGATCCCGCCGCGCCGCACGCCGTCCTCTTGGTGCTCGACGCAACGATCGGGCAGACGGCGCTCCAGCACATCCAGACCTTCCGCGACCTCATCGGCATCACCGGCATCGTGATGACCAAACTCGACGGCTCGGCGCGCGGCGGCGTGATGGTAGCGCTCGCCGAGATGTACACCATCCCGGTCCCGTTCATCGGGATCGGCGAGGGCATCGACGATCTGCGCCCCTTCGAGGCCGCGTCCTTCGCCCGGGGACTGGTCGGCCTCGAGCGTTAACACTTGGATTCCCTTGCGGAATCGGCGAATCGGTGGGAAGAAGACAGGTCATCGGGTGGGGTTCGCCGAAGGAGACGACACCGAGCGTGGGACGTCAAACCGTCTCGATCGTCGACGATCGAATTACCAATCTGAAGATCCTCGAAAGGCTCGCCGGATCGCTCGGGGAGGATATCGAGGTGCGAACCTTCTCGCACCCGGTCGCCGCGCTTGAGGATTCGATCAAGTCTCCGCCCGACTTGTTGATCACCGATTTCAACATGCCGGAGCTCAACGGCGCGGAGTTTATTCGCAAGCTGCGCCAGCATCCCAATTGCGCCAACCTGCCGATAATCGTGGTCACGGCCTATGAGGATCGCGATCTGCGGCTCCAGGCGCTCGAGGCCGGCGCGACGGACTATCTTCTGAGCCCGGTCGATCACCGCGAATTCCGCGTGCGCTCGCACAATCTCCTCACCTTGCAGCGCCAGCAGCTGATGCTGAAGGAGCGTGCCTCGACGCTCGAGGAACAGATTCAAATCGACGAACAGCGCCACCGGGACGAGCTGCAGGGCAGCCACGACATGCTGCTGCGCGTCATCGACGCGATGCCGGTGACGGTCAGCGCAACTGACCGCGACGGGCGGTTCGTGTTCGTCAATTCCTCGTTCGCGCAGCGCTTCGGCTGGCCGGCGTCGGAGATGATCGGCAAGCTGCCGAGCGCGCTGCGCGCCGACGCCGAAACCCGCGTCACGATGGAACGGCATCGCCAGATCATCGACGGCCACCGTCCGGCCGGCTCGTGGGAGCAGGAAATCGCGCTGCCGGATGGCCGTCGACGCGTCTTCCTGACCAGTCTCGCGCTGTTGCGCGATGGCGCCGGCGAGCCGTCGATGGTGGTCTCGGCGGCGCTCGACATCACCGACCGCAAGGAAGCCGAGCTGGCGCTGATCGCGGCCAAGGAAGAGGCGGAACTCGCGAGCCGCAGCAAAACCGAATTCCTCGCAAATATGAGCCACGAGTTGCGCACGCCGCTCAATGCCATCATCGGCTTTTCGCAATTGATGGCCGACGAGGTGATGGGCCCTCTGGGCAGCGCCCGCTACACCTCCTACGCCCGCGACATCTGCGCCTCGGGCCAGCACCTTCTCAGCATCATCGGCGACATTCTCGACGTCTCCAAGCTCGAGGCGGGCCGTGTCGAAATCGATGAAGAGGAGGTCGAGATCCCACAGATCATCCGCGACCTCCTGCATCTCGTCATCGAACGCGCGCGGTCGCTCGATGTCGGCATCGATCTCGAAGTGCCGGGCGAGTTGCCGCGCGTGCGCGGCGACTCGCTCAAGCTCAAGCAGGTGCTGCTCAATCTCATCACCAACGCCATCAAATTCAGTCATCCCGGGGGCCGCGTGCTGATGCGTGCCGCGATGGAGTCTGACGGGCTGCATCTCAGCGTGATCGACCACGGCATCGGCATGGACGAGCAGGAGGTCAAGACTGCGATCACCCGCTTCGGCCAGGTCGCGAGCCCATGGAGCCGCAAGCATCACGGCACCGGCCTCGGCCTGCCGCTTGCGATCGGCCTTGTGGAGCTCCACGAGGGCAAGCTCACCATCGACAGCGTCAAGGACCAGGGCACCACCGTGACCATCGTGCTGCCGAAGTCCCGGCTAGTCCGGGACGGGGTGCCGGCGCCCGCCTAGGCCGGCGGGGGCGGACAACGCCAAGGTACGGTTTTTCAGGGGGTTGGATGCCTGACCCGAGAAATCACCTCTATTTTGACCGTTAACCGCCAAAAATCGCATGGCGCTTTTGGCCGAAGCGCGATTATCATCGCTTCGGGATTTCCATATTTAGGTTAGTTCGGGCGAATCGACTCAACAGGTAGATATTGTTCTCCGCCAATACCATGACGACGCCATCGCCGCGAACCGCCGGGCGCGCCCGGACCGCGGCGGCCGGACGTTCGCCGGCGGAAGGGACACGACCCGTCGCCAACAGTCCGACCAATGGTGCCCAGACAGCGCCGCCGTCTGGGCTAAGCAATCGCAAACAGCGCGTCATCGCTATCGTTATCACGGTCTATGCGCTGTTCACGCCGATGGTGCTGCTGCTGATCGAACTGAGCCGCGTCGATCCGCCGGTCGAAGTGATGGTGTGGCTCGCGATGCTGACGCTCGGCCCGGCGCTGGCGGCCGCGGCAGCGGTGCTGCAAGGCGCGGGCGCGATCGTTCGCGGCATCGTGACCGAAAGCCGCAACAGCGAGGCGCAACAGATCATCGTCCATCTGTTCTTCCCCGGCGGCGTGCTGCTCTATCTCGCCGGCCTTGTGGTGTATCACGTCGAGCCCGATGTGCTCGGGACGCTGCTCGCCATCGACATTGCCGGCGTGCTGGTGTCGTGGCTCCTGTTCATTCACTTGATGCTGAAGCCGGAACCGTCTCTGGTGCGGCGCTGCGCCGCGATCCTAAGCGACGTCGTGTTCGTCTCGCTGTTTCTCCATCTCGGCAATTCGCTCGCGCTGCCGTGGTTCGCGATCTATCTCTGGATCGTGTTCGGGTTTGGCTTCCGCTTCGGCGTGCGGACGCTGCTCGGCACCGCGCTTCTCACCATCGTCGGCTTCACCGCGGTGCTGTTCATGACGCCGTTCTGGCAGGACATGCCGTGGGTCGCGGCCGGGGTCTATCTCGCGCTGACCATGCCGACCGGCTACGCCGTCGATCTCATCCGCCGCCTGACCATCGCAAAAGCCCAGGCCGAAGCCGCCAACCAGGCCAAGAGCCGCTTCCTCGCGGTGATGAGCCACGAGTTGCGCACGCCGCTCAACTCCATGATCGGCATGGGCTCGCTGTTCGGCCGCACCGGCCTCGACGCTGAGCAGCGCGACATGCTCGGCACCATCCAGCTTGCGGCGCGGACGCTCCTCGGCCTCATCAACGACATTCTCGATTTCTCCAAGCTCGAGGCCGGCAAACTCCAGCCCGAGCTCGAGAATTTCGTGCTGCACGAGGTGCTGGGCGGCGTGGTCGCGATGCTGCGGCCGCAGGCCCAGGCGAAAGGCCTCGCGCTCAGCCTCAATATCGATCCGCGCCTGCCGCCGGCCTATCGCGGCATGCCGCTGCAGATGCGCCAGATCGTGATGAACCTCACCGCCAATGCGATCAAGTTCACGCCGCGCGGCCGCATCGACATCGCCGCGACGCAATTGGCTCGCGACGGCAATCAGGTGCGCATGCGATTGAGCGTGCGTGACGAAGGCATCGGCATCGCGCCTGACGTGCAGGACAAGATTTTCGACGTCTTCACCCAGGCCGACGGCACCGTGACGCGGCGCTATGGCGGCACCGGTCTCGGCCTCGCCATCGTCAAGCAGCTGGCGCAGCTGATGGGCGGCACCGTGTCGCTCGACAGCACGATCGGCAAGGGCAGCACCTTCGCCGTCGAGCTGCCGCTCGAATGCGATCCCGCCGGGTCGAACCGCTCGCCCGATCTCGCCGGCCGCCTCGCGATGGTGGTGACGCCCGATCCCGAGTTCGCGCGTTATTTGCAACTGCGGCTCAATTCGTGGCGGGGCGAAGTGCAATGGTCGAGCGACGGCGAGGTCGCGCTCACCCGCATCGCCGAGGTTCAGGCGGCGGCCGATGCGCCGCGTCCGCTCCTAATGCTCGATGGTCGCGGCGACGCGCTCGGCGCCTTAAGCCAGCTCCATCGCTCGGCCCAGCTCGGCGACAAGGCGCCGATCACGATTTTCATCGCGCCCGAAGGGAGCGCCGGCGGCATCGCGACCTTCGGCGCGGCGAGTCTTGCGTCGGTACTGGAGGCGCCGGTTACCGACGGCCAGCTTGCCAGCGCGCTGCTCGCCGCGCTCGCTAGCGAACGCATGGCGGCGAGCTTCGGCGAATGGACCACGCCGACCGAATTGCCGATGCCGACGCCCGCGCCGCTGCTGCCGTTGAGCGCGGCCCCGTCCGCGCTCCCGCCGCTCCCCGCGATGCCGCCGCCGCCCGCGAGCGCCGCGGCGCCTGCGCAAGCGGCCGCGCCGGTCCCGCTGCCCGCCGGCACCGCGCCGCTGCTGCGAACCGCGCGACGGCTTCGCATTTTGATCGCCGAGGACAATGCGGCGAACTGCAAGATTCTGCGCCGCATTCTGGAACTCGCGGGGCACCAAGTGGCGATAGCGATGGACGGCGCGTCGGCGCTCGACGCGATGGGGCGCGAGCGCTTCGATCTGGTGCTGATGGATATCAACATGCCGGAAATGTCCGGCTACGAAGTCACCAAGATGTATCGCGTCGAGCATCTCGCCGACGCCCGCCTGCCGATCATCGCACTGACCGCGGACGGCACCAGCGAGACCGAGCGGCTGTGCCGCGACGCCGGCCTTGACGCGGTGCTGACCAAGCCGGTCGAGGCCAGTCAGCTGCTTGCCGCGATCGACGAGACCTATGCGCGCGTGGTGCCGTTCGGCACACCGATCGAGCCGAGTGCCGCCCCGTCGGAGGCGCCGCCCGCCGCTCCGGTCGCCGCCGATCCGCGCCCTCCGGCGCTGCCGGCGGCCCCATCGGTCTCGCCGTTCGCGTCACCCCAGGCCGCCTTGCACCCACAAGCTGCCGCGCCGCCGGCGATGCCGCCGTCGCAGCCGGGCAAAGTGGTGACGCCGATCTCGTCGCATCCGCGCTTCCTTTCCGAAGGCGGCGGGCCGGTGATCGACGAAGGCGTGATCGACGCGCTGACGACGCTCGGCGGCGGTCAGGAGTTTCTGGTCGATGTGGTCGAGGCGTTCCGCAACGACGCGCGCCGCCTGTTCGAGCCGCTGCGCATCGCGATCAACGAGCAGGATCTGCGCGCGTTCAAGGAACTGACGCATTCGCTCAAGAGCGGCGGCGCCAATCTCGGCGCGGTGCGGTTCTGTCAGACCATCACCGCGCTCAAGGACCTCACCACGCGAGATCTGCAACTCAACGGTAACGCTTATCTCGAGAAACTCGTGTCCGAGTTCTTGAAGCTCGAAGCCGCGTTCGACCGGCTTATCAAGGAGCCGGCGCGAACCTGATCAAGTCGGCTGGAGCCGCTCGCGGCGGCGATCCTGCGCCGAAGCGAGGCGCAACATCTTCTTGAGGTCGCTTTCCTCGAGCTTGAACGCGGCATCGACCCACAGTTCGGCGATGCGCGCCATTTCCTCGAAGCCCAAGGGATTCACAAGACGCCGCGCCGTGCGCAGCGCGACATGCGTCTGATGCCGTTTGCCGCCGCGGCCGATCGCGTCGTACAGCGTCTCGACCCCGGCGCCGTCCGGCGCCAGCACGTCGATCAACCCGATCTCGTGCAGCTTTTCGGCGGTGAAAATTTCGCCCGACAGGATCATGCGCTCGGCGAGACCGGGCGCGATGCGGCGCGCCATGAAGGTGTAAGCGCCCATGCCAGGGAACAGATTGAACAGCACTTCGGGCAGGCCGAACTTGGCGCTGCGCTCGGCGATGACGAGATTGCTCGACATCGCCGCCTCGAAGCCGCCGCCCAGCGCGTCGCCTTGCACCAGCGACACGGTGATGACGGGAAGCTGGTACAGCGTCGCGTTGGTGTAGCCGACCTCGCAGCACAGATGTGCATAGCGCGTCAACTCGGCGCGGTCGCGGCGGCGGATCAGCGTGGCGAAGAGTTCGAGATCGCCGCCGAGATTCCAGATGCCCGGCACTTTCGAGCCGAGGACGAGATAGCGCAGTGGCGGCTCTTCGCCGGCGCCGGTCGCGGCGAGGCTGAGGTCGCGCACCAGGCGCTGCACCTGTTGGGATTCGTTGAGGACTTGCGGCGAGAAGCACGGGCGGCCGGTGTAATCGAACTGCGCCCACAGCATTCTTTCGTCGCTGTCGTAATGAAGGCGGAATTGCTGGAGGCGCTGCGCCGCGACCACGGCCGCGATGCCGTTGGGCGTCGAGGTGGGCGATGCGATGGGCCCCGCGCCTTGTTGGCGCTGCGCCGCGAGATCGAACAATTGCGCCGGTGCGGCCATGACACCCTCCGCAGGCTTTCTCGCCTGCTGTTGCCCGGCGGTTCCCCAACCGCCAAGCCGGCCTCTCTAAAAGAGAGTGTTTACATAAAGTTAGCGATCATTCAAGAGTCGTCGTGTTAAGAAACGGCCGTTAACTTTTGTCGCTATTACTGGCCCCTTAGGCTGCGTCGCGGCCACAAAATCGTGACGCATTGTTGCAACACGGATCGATTATGAATGTCGCGTTGCCGCTTTAAGACAATTTTCCCGGGAGGACGACCGATGGGCGACATCCACAATCATCTCACCAGCCTGCTGCCCCCGAGCGAGCTGTCGCGCCGCGTTTTCGTCGGCACCGCGTTCGCGGCGGGCTTCGCACTCTCGGTGCAGCCGATTTCGGCGGCGACGATCATGACGAGCACCGACGGATTGGTTGCGGGCGATGTCGAGATTCCGGTCTCCGACGGCAAGATTCCGGCCTATCGCGCCTATCCCGCATCGGGCGGCCCGTTCCCGACCGTGCTGGTGATCCAGGAAGTCTTCGGCCTGCATGAATGGGTGAAGGACATTTGCCGCCGTCTCGCGCATGAAGGCTATTTCGCGGTCGCGGCCTCGCTCAACGCGCGCCAGGGCGACACGACCAAGCTCACCGACCTGCACGCCGTGATGGCGGTGATGGGCAAAGTGCCCGACGCCGAAGTGGCGAACGATCTCGACGCCACGCTGGCGTGGGCGGCGACCACCGGCAAGGCGGACACGGCGCGGCTCGGCGTCACCGGTTTCTGCTGGGGCGGACGGCAGACCTGGCTCTATGCCGCGCATAATCCCAAGGTGAAAGCGGCGGTGGCGTGGTACGGCCCGCTCGGCTATCCGGCCGACGCGATCCACCCGAAAAACCCGCCCGACACGATCGACCAGCTTCAGGTGCCGGTGCTCGGGCTTTACGGCGCCGAGGATCGCGGCATTCCGAAAAGCCAGGTCGAGGCGTTCGCCGTCGCGCTCCATAACGCGCATAAGGAAACGCAATTCATCGTGTTTCCCGGCGCGGGCCACGGTTTCAACGCCGACTACCGGCCGAGCTACAACGAGGCGGCGGCGAAAGAGGGCTGGAAACGCATGCTCGGGTGGTTCAAGCAGCACGGCGTCGCCTGACGCGTGTCTTGACGGCGCGCGCCGTTGGCGCATGCTGTCGGCAATCAACCGCTGGAGGAAGCAATGCCGGATACGATCGAAAGCCAGGCGAAGCAAAAGGCCAAACTCCTGGCGCAACAGCCGATGCGGCTCCATCACCACGCCTACGCGGTGAAGGACCATGAAGTGAACCGCCACTTCATCGAGGACATCCTCGGCATTCCGCTGGTCGCGACCTGGTGCGAGCGTAATTTCAACAAGACGCTCGGGCGCGAGGTCGATTATTGCCACACCTTCTTCGCGGTCGGCGACGGCGGCGCGCTCGCCTTCTTCCAGTACGCCGACGACGAGGTCTGGGAAAAGAGCAAGGCGATCCATCCCGAGTTCCCCGGTTCGT
>JANWJX010000043.1 GCA_025451725.1 Allostellaceae bacterium | reverse complement strand
TGCCAAAGAACACAGGCCGAAGCTGATCATCGCCGGCGGCTCGGCCTATCCGCGCATCATCGACTTCCGCGCGTTCCGCGCAATCTGCGACGAAGTCGGCGCGCTGCTGATGGTCGACATGGCGCATTTCGCAGGATTAGTGGCGGGCGGGGCGCACCCCTCGCCATTCCCGCACGCGCATGTCGTGACCACGACCACGCACAAGACGTTGCGCGGCCCGCGCGGCGGCGTGATCCTGTCGGACGACGAGGCGATCGCCAAGAAACTCAATTCGGCGGTGTTCCCCGGCATGCAGGGCGGCCCGCTGATGCACGTCATCGCCGCCAAGGCGGTGGCGTTCGGCGAGGCGCTGCGGCCGAGCTTCCGCACCTACGCGCGCAACGTCGTGGAGAACGCCAAGGCGCTGGCCGAGACGCTCAAGTCAAAAGGCCTCGATATCGTTTCCGGCGGCACCGACACGCATCTGATGCTGGTCGACCTGCGGCCCAAACGCCTCACCGGCAAGGTGTCGGAACTGGCGCTCGGCCGCGCCCACATCACCTGCAACAAAAACGGCATCCCGTTCGATCCCGAGAAGCCGACGGTGACCTCGGGGATCAGGCTCGGCACGCCGGCCTGTACCACGCGCGGCTTCGGCATCGCCGAATTCCGCGCCGTGGGCGAGATGATTGTGGAGGTGCTCGACGTGCTCTCGCAAAAGAAAGTCGAAGAGGATTCTCTCATCGAGGCGGCGGTGCGGGACAAAGTGAAGGCATTGATTTCACGATTTCCGATTTATCAAAGCGCATGATCCCGAAGAGTGGCACCGGTTTTCGGACAAGATCATGCGCAAAATAAAGTAAGGGGGCGAGTATGCGTTGCCCGAGTTGCGCGAGCCTCGATACCCAGGTGAAGGATTCGCGGCCGACCGAGGATTCGGCGGTGATCCGCCGCCGTCGCGTCTGTCTCACCTGCAATTTCCGTTTCACCACCTTCGAACGCGTGCAACTGCGCGAGCTCACCGTCATCAAACGCAACAGCCGGCGCGTGCCGTTTGACCGCGATAAGCTGATGCGCTCTGTGCAGATCGCGCTGCGCAAGCGCGCGGTCGATCCGGAACGCATCGAGCAGGAAGTCTCCAAGATGGTGCGCGAGTTGGAAAGCCAGGGCGAGAACGAAGTGTCCTCGGAGGCCATCGGCGAATTGGTGATGGAGCATTTGCGCGAGCTCGACGACATCGCCTATGTGCGCTTCGCCTCCGTCTACCGCAATTTCCGCGAGGCCAAGGACTTTCGCGCCGCACTCGACGAATTGTCGGGCGACGATGCGCCGCCGCCGACGGCGACGCGCAAATGAGTGTGCCTGCCGAGCAGGACGCCGCTATGGCGGACGCGGACGACGCACGCTTCATGCAGCTTGCGTTTACACTTGGCCGGCGTGGGCTCGGCAATACCTGGCCCAATCCCGCGGTCGGCGCGACGATCGTCAAGGATGGCGTCATTATTGGCCGCGGCTGGACGCAACCCGGCGGACGCCCGCATGCCGAGGTCGAGGCGCTGCGTCAGGCCAAGAAAAATGCCCAGGGCGCGACGATGTACGTCACGCTTGAGCCCTGCTCGCATCAGGGCAAGTCGCCGCCTTGCGCCGACGCCATCATCAGAGCCGGCATCGCGCGCGTGGTGTCGGCGCTGGAGGATCCCAATCCGGAAGTCGCCGGCAAGGGCCATGCGCGTTTGCGCGAGAAGGGTATTACAGTGGAGGTCGGGCTGGGCGCCGACGAAGCACGGCGCGTGCATGCCGGCCACATCATGCGCGTCACCAAAAACCGGCCGCATGTGACGCTTAAGCTGGCGCTGTCGGCCGACGGCAAGGCCGGGCTCGCCGGCCGCAAGCCGTTCGCCATCACCGGCGAGCAAGCGCGCACCCGTGTGTTCCAGATGCGCGCGGCGAGCGACGCCATTCTGGTCGGCATCGGCACTGTGTTGTCGGACAACCCGCAACTGTCATGCCGCCTGCCGGGTATGTTCGGGCGCTCGCCGGTGCGGGTGGTGCTCGACGCGACATTGAAATTGCCGCTATCGACCTCGGTGGTGGCGACGGTGCGCGACACGCCGACCTGGGTCTTCACATCGAGCAAGCCTTCGGCGATCGCTGAGGAAATCCTGCAGCAGAAAGGCTGCAAGGTGCTCCGCGTCGGTGACTTGGAGGGGCGGCTCGATCTCGAAGAGGTGCTTAAAGTGCTGGCCGAACAGGGTATCACCCGGCTGATGGTCGAGGGCGGCCCGAAGGTTGCGGGTGCCCTTGCCGCCGCCCATCTGATCGATGAGTTGGCGCTGCTGCGTGGCGAAAAGAATGTCGGCGCCACCGGCATCGAGGCGCTGGAAGGCATGCCGATCGATGGGTTGACCGGGCAATTGCAATCGCGCGGGCGGGAGAAGCTCGGAGCCGATACGCTCGAAGTTTTCGAGCGCCAATCGTGAGCGTGATTTGCAAGTCCGCTCGTCCCCGCGACCCAGCCTATGCTCGCTTCGCGAGCTTCGGCGGGTTTGAGTCCGCCGAAGCGCACAGCGCGAAGGCGGAAAGCGGGGACCTAGGAGCGGCGGGCTCGGTGCTTGTTACTCTGGATTCCCGCTTGCGCGGGAATGAGCGGAGTTACTTTTAATGTTCACCGGCATCGTCACCCAGATGGGCGAAGTACGGTCGGTCAAACCGCGCGCCGGCAACCTGCACCGCATCACGATTGCCTGCGATTACCCGCGCGCCGAACTGATCGATGGCGCCTCGATCGCCTGTTCCGGCGTCTGCATGACGGTGGTGGGGGCTGGCGAGGAAGATGGCCGCGCCTGGTTCGCGGTCGACGCAGCGGCGGAGACTTTGGCGCTGACCACGGTCGGACGCTGGCGGCACGGCGAGCGCGTCAATCTTGAACGGCCGCTGAAGTTCGGCGACGAACTGGGCGGGCATCTGGTCGCCGGGCATGTCGATGGCCTTGCGGCCGTCGTCGAACGCGAAGACATGACGGACAAATCTCCCGCAGAAATGGCGCGTTTCGCCCTGCGCGCGCCGCCGGATTTGGCGCGCTTCATCGCGGCCAAGGGTTCGGTGACGCTCGACGGCGTCTCGCTCACGGTCAATGAAGTGGACGGCGACACATTTTCGGTGCTGATCATCCCGCACACGCTGGCCGTGACGACTTTCGGCGCTTTACAGAAGGGCGACGACGTTAACCTCGAAATCGACACCATGGCGCGCTACGCGGCGCGGCTGATGGAAACGCAGTAGCCGTCACCCTGAGGTGCGAGCGAAGCGAGCCTCGAAGGGCGACGGCGTGCGTTCTGTGGCGGTCATCCTTCGAGGCTCGGCGCGTTCCGCGCCTCGCACCTCAGGATGACGGTGAGAGGCCTTGTTCGCCGCGCGCGCGCTTGCTACCACGCGGCTCAACAAGGACAATTAGAACATGGCCAAGAAGAAAAGCGGCGCGAAAAAGCGCGACACGCTGCGCATCCTGATCGTGGAGGCGCGGTTCTACGAACATATTGCCGATGCATTGCTGGCGGGCGCGACCCGGGTGCTCGATGAAGCAGGCGTGGCCTACGACCGCGTCACGGTGCCGGGCGCGCTCGAAGTGCCTGCGGCGATCGCCATGGCGGTCGATGCCGCGCAGAAAAAGCGCACGTCTTACGATGGCGTGGTGGCGCTCGGTTGCGTGATTCAGGGCGAGACCTATCATTTCGAGCTGGTGTCGAATGAATCCGCGCGCGGGTTGATGGATCTGAGCGTCAACCGGCAGCTCGCGCTCGGCAACGGCATTCTCACCGTCGACAACGAAACGCAGGCGCGCGCCCGCGCTACGCCCGACAGCCGCAATAAAGGCAGTTCCGCGGCACGCGCGGCGCTGGCGATGGTCGCGCTCAAACGTAGTCTCGCGGGCAAATAATGGCCAAGAGCGCGCTGACCTCCGATAAGGCCGCGCGCAAGGCGAATAAACGCGGGGCGGCGCGGCTCGCCGCCGTGCAGGCGCTCTACCAGATGGATCTCGCCGGCGCCGGCTTGAACGAAATCCTGGCCGAGTTCGAGAGCCACTGGCTCGGCCGCGAGGTCGAGGGCGCGCAATATCTGCCGGCCGAGGCGGCGTTCTTCCGCGACATCGTGTCGGGCGTGGTGCGCGAGCAGCGCAAGCTCGATCCGATCATCGACGAGGCGCTTGCGAAAAGCTGGCCGCTCAAACGCATCGAGGCGGTGCTGCGCGCCGCGTTGCGTGCCGGCTGCTACGAACTCGACCATCGCCGCGACGTGCCGGCGCGCGTGGTGGTGTCGGAATACGCCGACGTCGCGGCGGCCTTCGTCGAGCGCGACGAGACCGGCATGGTCAACGCCGTGCTCGATCAGCTGGCGCGCCAGCTGCGCGCGGCCGAATTCGCCGGGTGATGTTATGGCCCACGAACCGTCAGCCGAAGACCGTCTGATCGCACGCTATTTTCAGCCGATCGCGACCCATCCGGGCGCGTTGAGCCTCTCCGACGACGCCGCCTTCATCAAGCCGCCGCCGGGCTGCGACCTGGTGCTCACGGCCGACGCCGTTATCGGCGGCGTGCATTTTTTTGCCGACGACGCCGCGCAATCGGTGGCCGGCAAGGCGCTGCGGGTGAACTTGTCCGATTTGGCCGCCAAGGGCGCCAAGCCGCTCGGGTTTCTGTTGTCGCTGGCGTTGCCGAAGGACGTTGGCGACGACTGGTTGAGTAGTTTTGCTGAAGGCCTGCGCGGTGACGCCGTGCTTTTCGGCTGCCCCCTGTTTGGCGGCGACACCGTCCGCACGCCGGGGCCGATCATGGTTTCGATCGCCATGTTCGGCAGCGTGCCGGAAGGCACCATGGTGCGGCGCGCCGGCGCCAAACCGGGCGACCGGGTATTCGTCAGCGGCAGCATCGGCGATGCGGCGCTAGGGCTGGCTCTGCGCAAAGGCGCGTCCTGGAAACTCAGCGACGCGCAACGCCAGCATCTCACCTCGCGCTATCTGCTGCCGCAGCCGCGCAACGCGCTGGCGGAGGCCGTGCGCACCCATGCATCGAGTGCGATGGATGTGTCGGACGGTCTCGCCGGCGATTTCACCAAGCTATGCCGCGTCTCCGGCGTGGCGGCGGACATCGACGTCGGCAAGGTGCCGCTCTCGGACGCGGCCAAGGCGGTGATCATGGCCGAGCCGGCGATGCGCGAGACGGCGCTCACCGGCGGCGACGACTATGAGATCGTCTGCACGATTCCGGCGGCCAAGGCGGAGGGTTTCCGCGCTGCGGCGCAAACGATGCGGGTGGCGGTCACCGAGATCGGCGAGATCAAAGCGGGCGAGGGCGCCCGGTTTCTGGCGGACGGCAAGCCGCTCGCCTTCAAGCGCACCTCTTTCAGCCACTTCTGAAATAAGCTACCCGTAGATTTCCAAAAAACCGGGCAACAACCATGGACGACCTGACGGCGAAAAAAGAACTGGTGCAAATGCCCACGGGCATCAGCCCGAATTTCGAG
>JANWJX010000042.1 GCA_025451725.1 Allostellaceae bacterium | reverse complement strand
GCTGGTCGAGGATTGGTTCCGCGCGCCTGCCGGGTTTCCGACCCATCCCCATCGCGGCATGCAGACCGTGACCTTCGTGCTCGACGGCGCGCTCGAGCACCGCGACCATACCGGCGGCCACGGCGTGCTGCGCCAGGGCGACGTGCAGTGGATGACGGCCGGCCACGGCGTCATGCACAGCGAGCTGCCGCACGAGCGCGAGACCGCGCACACTTTGCAGCTCTGGCTCAATTTGCCGTCGCGGCAGAAAATGATCCCGGCGCGCTACGTCAATCAGCTCGGCGCCGAAGTACCGGCTGTCAAATTACCGGGCGCCGAGATACGGCTCTATGCCGGCAAGCTCGGCGACGTCGCGGCGACGCACGGCAGCGACTGGCCGATGACCCTCCTGGATATCCGCGCCGAGGGAGGGGCATCCGTCGCACTCGAGGTGCCGGCGGCGGATCGCGGCTTTATCCATCTGCTTGAAGGCGAGGCCGATATCGGCGCGGGCCGGGCGCACGTCCGTGCCGGCGACGTCGCCTGGTTCGAGCCGACTGAGGGCGGCAACGGCTACGACACGCTACGGCTCGAGGCGCGCGTTAAGCTGCGCGCGCTGCTCTATTCCAGCCCGCCCATCGACGAGCCGGTGGTGGCCTACGGACCGTTTGTGATGAATAGCGAGGCCGAGATCCACGCCGCCTTCGACGATTACCGCGCGGGCCGGTTCGTGGCGTGAAAGCCGTCTTCAACGCGCTGCGCAATTACGCGCTCGGCTTTCCGGACACGCGCGAGGATTTGCCGTGGGGCGAATCCGCCATCAAGGTCGCTGGCAAGACCTTCCTGTTCATGCGCTGCGACGAGGACGGGCTGGGCCTGTCGGTCAAGCTGCCGCAATCCGCGCCGTTCGCGCTCGACCGCAAATTCACCGAGCCGACCGGATACGGGCTCGGCGCCAGCGGGTGGGTGACGGCGAGGTTCGCCCCCAAGGACAAGGCGCCCGTGGATCTTCTGAAGGGCTGGATCGAGGAGAGCTACCGCGCCGTGTTGCCCAAAAGACGGGGTGCCGCCGGACCGGCGAAACATGAAAAAAAGCCCAGAAAACCGTCATCCAAGATTAATGATCGGCGGCCTACCCCTCATTGAACCGGGGGGCGTTTGCGATCATATTAAGGGCAGTTCCTCCAACCCTTCGAGGGTGATCATGTCAGAAAATCCGAGCAGCCGCTGGACCGCGCGGAATACCGCGGTACCGCAGGTCGATATCGATGTCGGCCTGCGCCAGTACATGCTGCGCGTCTACAACTACATGGCGGGCGGCCTCGCGCTGACCGGCATCGTGGCCTATTTCGCGGCCGCCAGCGGTCTCTATGTCTCGCTCGCGCATACGCCGCTGATCTGGCTGATCGTGCTGGCGCCGCTCGGCCTGGTCCTGTTCCTGCAGTTCCGCATCAACTCGATGAGCCTCGGCGCGGCGCAAGCCTCGTACTGGGCTTACGCCGGGTTGGTCGGCCTGTCGCTCGGCTTCATCTTCCTGGTTTATACCAGCGCCAGCATTGCCGCGACCTTCTTCATCTGCGCCGCGATGTTCGCCGCCATGAGTCTCTGGGGCTACACCACCAAGCGCGATCTTACCGGCATGGGCTCGTTCCTGTTCATGGGGCTGATCGGCATCGTGATCGCCAGCCTGGTGAACATGTTCCTGCATTCGCCTGGCCTGCAATTCGCGATCTCGTTCATCGGCGTCATCGTGTTCACCGGCCTGACCGCATGGGACACACAGCAGATCAAGGAAATGTATTGGGCGGGCGACGGTGCGGCCGTGGCCGGCAAGAAGGCGATTATGGGGGCGCTGCGCCTTTATCTCGACTTCCTCAACCTGTTCCTGATGCTGCTGCAATTCATGGGCGCGCGGCGCAACTAACCGCGTTTCCCCGACATTCGATGCCGCCCGCGGTCTTGCCGCGGGCGGTTTCGTTTGGAGCTATAATCCGGCCATGTCCGACTCCCTGAAAATCGCCGGCCCGCCGGCGCTCGGCACCGACGTATCGGTCAGCCTGCGCCGGCTGGTATTCATCCGCTGGGTCGCGGTCGCCGGCCAAGCGGCGGCGGTGGTATTCGCCGGCATCGTCATGGGCTTCCGCCTGCCGATCTGGCCGGTGATGGCGGTGATCGCGACCTCGGCTGTGCTCAACATCGCGACCTCGCTGTCGCGGCACGGTGCGGCCCGGCTCGGCGACCGCGAGGCATCGCTGTATCTCGGCTACGATATGATCCAGCTCGGCCTGCTGCTGTACCTGACTGGCGGGCTGCAAAATCCCTTCGCAATTCTGATGCTGGCGCCGGTGACGGTGGCGGCGACCATTCTGTCGCTCAAGAGCGTCATCGGCCTGTCGGCGCTGACCGTCGTTGCGATCAGCCTGCTCGCGGTCTTCCATCTGCCGCTGCCCTGGTACGAACCGGCGCCCGAGCCGAGCCTCCTCTATGTGCTCGGGGTCTGGACCGCGCTAACTCTCGGCGCGCTGTTCGTCGCCTATTACGTCTGGATCGTCGCGGCCGAGGCGCGCCGCATGCGCGATGCCTTCGCCGCGACCCAATTGGCGTTGGCCCGCGAACAGCGCATGTCTGCGGTCGGCGGCCTGGCCGCGGCGGCGGCGCATCAGCTCGGCAGTCCCCTGGCGACCATCGCCGTGATTGCCAAGGAACTGGTGCGGGACCTGCCCAAGACCAGCCCCCATGCCGAGGACGCGGCGCTGCTGCTGAGCCAGAGCGAACGCTGCCGCGACATTCTCGCCGACCTCGCCCAGCACAGAGAAACAGAGGGGCCGCAGCTCATGCCCTTCTCAGCCTTGGTCGAGGTGGCGGGCGAGCCCTATCGCGCCGCCGCGGCGCAGGGCGGCGTCACGGTAATCCAGACCAACGCCGCGGCGCGCGGCCCCGGCGGCGAGCCGGTGCCCGAGCCGATGGTGCCGCCCGGCGCCGAGATCATGCACGGGCTCGGCAATCTCATCCAGAACGCGACCCAATTCGCGGTGCGCGAGGCCACCATCACGGTGAGCTGGAGCGACGACAGCGCCGCCATCGACATCGTCGATGACGGGCCGGGTTTCCCGCAGCAGGTTCTCGCCCGAATCGGCGAACCCTATCTATCGGGTAGAACATTCGAGACGGAATCCCATATGGGGCTTGGCATCTTTATCGCCCAGACGCTGCTTGAGCGGACGGGGGCGCGCCTGTCTTTCGCCAATCTGGCCGAGGGCGGCGCGCAGATCGTGGTGGAATGGCGACGCGGCGTGCTCGAAGGCACCGAGCCTGTGTCGCCGTTATCGTTGGAGATCGAGGCATGATGGACGAAACCAACGCTGCAATCGCGCCCAACGCGCTGGCCGGCTTGCCCGAAAGCGAACGCACGCTGCTGATTGTCGATGACGATGCGCCGCTGTGCCAGCGTCTCGCCCGCGCGATGGAACGGCGCGGCTTCGTCGTCACCGCGGCGGAATCGCTGGCGGCGGGGATCGACGCCGCGACCCGCACGCCGCCCGCTTTCGCGGTGGTCGATCTGCGGCTGGGCGACGGCAGCGGCCTCGACGTGGTGAAGGCGCTGCGTCAGGCGCGCCCCTCGGCGCGCGTCGTGATCCTCACGGGTTACGGAAATATCGCGACGGCGGTCGCGGCGGTGAAGGTCGGCGCGCTCGACTATCTGCCGAAGCCCGCCGACGCCGACGCGGTCGAGGCGGCGCTGCTCGCCACCGAGGCGACATTGCCGCCGCCGCCGGCCGACCCGATGTCGGCAGACCGGGTGCGCTGGGAACATATCCAGCGCGTCTTCGAGCAATGCGACCGCAACGTGTCCGAGACCGCGCGGCGGCTCAAAATGCACCGCCGCACGTTGCAACGGATTCTCGGCAAGCACGCGCCGCGAAGCTGATTCCGATCAGTGCTTGTTGAGCGCCGCCGGCTCGAAATTGGTCTTGGTCGAGCCGAACACGATCAGAATGACCTTCTTGGCATGTTTGGCGAAGCCGGCCTTGGCCTCGCTCGCGGCGCGCAGGCGGCCGTCGCGCGCGCCATATCCGACCGCGGCGAATTTCGCGATGCCCTTTTCGGTGTCGAGACCGTAAAGCGCGACCTCAGGGGTCGGCACCGTGCCGGCGAAGGGAATTGGAATCGCCATCGCCGGAATCCCGAGCAGCACCTTGCGTTCGTCGATTGACAGCGCGCCGGCGCGCAGCGCGACGATCACGTCGGCCTGTTTCGAGTCCGGCATCAGCGCCATGCCTTGATGCAGCAAGACGTCCTCGATGGCGGCGACGGCGTATTTGGCGTCGGCCTCCTTGGCGTCGGCGCTGGTGAAATTGCGCGTATCGACGAAAATGCGCGTACCGTGCGGTAAGTCGAGCACCAGCCGTTTAGCGGCGCGGTCGGCCGCCGTCGAAATCAGCAACTGCTCGGTGGCGGTGCGCGGCGGCTGCGTATCGCGTTCGACGACGCAACCGGACAGAGGCAACGCGGCTAGAAATAGAACCAAAGCAATACGAATCATCGGCGATCCGGCAACGTCGGAACCTACCGGAGAAACGAAGGCGGCGTTTCCTTGGTTCCGTCACAAGTCGAGCGGAAAAAAGTCCGGATCGATGACATTGTTGAGGCGCCGGGCCGCGAGTAGCGCGAAGCGCAGCATCACGGCGCGTCGGCGCGGCGCGGACAGCGGCGCCAGGGGGGCCTCGCGCAGCACGGCGCCGTTCCAGGCGTCGGCGCGAATAAGGCCGCACTCCATCGGGATCAGCGCGGTGTCGAAATCGTCCGCGACCGCGAAGTAAAGCCGATCGCAGAAGGCGCGATAGTCCGGCCATTTCTTGTCGGCGTGAAAATCGGCCGCAGAGGATTTGATCTCGACAATGCGAATCTCGCCGTCGCGGCCGAGCGCGAGAAGATCGGCGCGCCGTCCGCTCGCCAGCGTCACTTCGCGCAGCGCGGTAAAGCCCTGCTGCCACAACAGGCGCGTCGCGCCGCGGCACAGTTCCCGCGCTATGTCGCGCGTCTCGCGCATCGTTCCCCGTCCCCGCCGCGCCGCTCTGGCGCGGCGCCCGAAATAGCATTATTCCCTTGTGACGCCGCCAAGGCTACAACCCAGCCCGATACCGACCATGATGATGCGTTTTCTCCTCCTTGCCATCGCGCTCCTCTACGCCGCGCCCGCGCTGGCGCAAGGCGTGTCGCCACCCGTGCTCAAGGCCGGCGACCGCTGGGTCTATGAGGGCGCCGGCGGCAAGCGCAGCCTTAAGATCGACAGCGTGTCGGGCGACGGAACCATCGATGCCACCATCGACGCGCCCGGCCTCGCCGGCCTTGCCATGCGCTATAACCGGGAATGGAACGTGCTGATGGCGCCGGTGCCGATGCTCGGCGAGATCCATTACCAGCGCTACAGCCCGCCTGTCTGTCTGATGCCCCCGGCGCCGTGGAGCGCGGGCCAGTCCTGGTCGTGCGACGCCGGCTGGAGCGACGCGTCAATGACAGGCACGGTCCATGTTGCCGGCAAGCTGCTCGCGGCGGAAAAAATCACCGTGCCGGCCGGTACGTTCGACGCACTCCATGCGGAGCTCAATGTCGGCGGCAGCAAGGTCGATTGCTGGTACGCGCCCCGGGTCGAGAACTGGGCGCAATGCAAATCGGCGCTCGCCGATTACAATTACGCGCTCGCGTCCTATTCGCTGAAGTGACATGGCTGAAGAAAAGGAAGAAGAGAATCTCTATCGCGCGGCGCGGCTGGAAAAACTCGCGGCGCTGAAACAGCTCGGGATTGAGGCTTATCCCTACGCTTTTCCGGTGACGGCGACGGCATCGGCGCTTGACGTCAAATATGCCGGCCTCGCCACGGGGACGAACACCGACGACGCGGTATCGGTCGCGGGCCGCGTGCGGGCGATGCGCAACAACGCGATGTTCGTCGATCTCCACGACGCCACCGGCAAGATCCAGATTTTCAATCACAAGGATTTTCTGCCGCCGGAACAATTCCCGCTGCTGAAGCTCCTGGATCTGGGCGACATTGTCGGAGTCGAGGGCAAGGTGCGGCGCACGCCGCGCGGCGAGTTGACGGTCAACGCGACGAAAGTGACGCTGCTGACCAAGTCGCTGTTGCCGCTGCCCGAGAAATATCACGGCCTCGCCGATCTCGAGACGCGCTACCGCCAGCGTTATCTCGACCTGATCATGAGCGATGACAGCCGCACCACGTTGCGCAACCGCAGCCGCATCATCGCGTCGATCCGCCGTCTCCTGACTGCGCGCGGCTTCCTCGAGGTCGAGACGCCGATGCTGCAGGCGATTCCGGGCGGCGCGGCGGCCAAGCCGTTCATCACCCATCACAACGCGCTCGATCTCGATCTTTACCTGCGCATTTCGCCCGAGCTGTACCTAAAGCGCCTCTTGGTCGGCGGCATCAGCGACCGCGTGTTCGAGATCAACCGCAATTTCCGCAACGAAGGCATTTCGCCGCGCCACAATCCTGAATTTACACTGCTCGAGCTCTATCAGGCCTATGTCGATTATGTCGCCATGATGGAAATGACCGAGCACCTGATTTCGGAGACCGCGCGCGAGGTCTGCGGTGGCATGAAAGTGATGTATCAGGGCACCGAAATCGACCTGACGCCGCCCTGGAACCGCCGCCCGATGGCCGATCTGGTGCTGGAACATACCGGCATCGACTTTCTCGCCATCGCGAACGACCGCGACGCGCGGCAAGAGGCGCGGCGGCTCGGGCTCGAGATCGCCGAGACCGCGCAATGGGGCCACGTGCTCTACGCCGCGTTCGAACAGCGCGTCGAACAGACCCTGGTGCAGCCGATCCACGTCACCGATTTTCCGCGCGAAGTCTCGCCACTGACCAAGGCGCATCGCAACGATCCGCGGCTGACGGAACGGTTCGAAACCTTCATTCTTCGCGGCGAATATGCCAACGCATATTCCGAACTCAACGATCCGCTCGACCAGCTCGAGCGCTTCAAGGCGCAGATGCACGAGCGCGAATTGGGCGACGAAGAGGCGCAGCGCCTCGATCAGGATTTCGTCACCGCGCTGGAATACGGCATGCCGCCCGCGGGCGGTCTCGGTATCGGCATCGACCGCATGGTCATGCTGTTGACCGACAGCGCCTCGATCCGCGATGTGATCGCGTTTCCTACTTTGCGACCGCGGAGCTAGTTTTTCGGTATATCACCAAATGGTATGACGCGAGGCCGCAGCAGGCGAGCAGCGCCAGCAGGCCCGCGAGCGGCAGCGCGGTGCCGTTATAGAGCGCGTTGACGATATAGCCGGTGACGCCGCCCGATCCCATTTGAACCGCGCCCAACAGCGCCGCGGCAAGGCCCGCCATGTAAGGCAACGGCTCCATCGCGCCGGCGATCGCGTTGGGCATGACCAGGCCTTGGCTGAAACTGTAGGCCATCACCGGCAGCATGAAGACGATCGGACTCGGCACCCCGGCCCATGCGATCACGAGCAGCACGCAGCCCGCCGTCGCTTGCACGAACAGGCCGCGGCGCAGAATCCATTCGGGCGCCTTGCGCCGTACCAGCCGCCGGTTGAGCGAGGCGCCGAAAATCAATCCCGTCGCCGCCATCGCGAAATAGAAGCCGAAATTTTTGGGCGCGACATGGAACACGTCGGTCATGACGAAAGGGATGCCGGAAATGAACGCGAGCAGCCCGCCCTGGATAAAACCGTTGATGAGCGCATAGCCGAAACAGATCCGGTTGCCGAAAAACGCCACGATATTCTTGAGCAGCCGCGCCGGGTGCGCCGCCTGCGGGTCGGGCAGGGTTAGCGATTCGGTGAGGCCCCACCACACCACCGCGAGCAGGATCGCGCCGAACAGGCCTAGGAAAACGAAAATCCCGCGCCAGTTGGCGAAGGACAGGATCAGGCTGCCGACGATCGGCGCCGCCACCAACGCAAACCCCATCGCGAGCTGCACCGACGACAGCATGTGCGAGGCGCGAGGCCCGCCGTGATAGTCGCGGATGATGGCGCGGCTCATGCTCGGCCCGGTCGCGGCGGCGAGCGCCTGGATGAAGCGCAGCACAACCAGTTGGTCGATGCTGCCGGCGAGGGCACAGCCGAGGCCCGACAGCGTATAGACCGACAGGCCGATCAACAGCATCGGCCGCCGGCCGAACCGGTCCGACAGCGGCCCCGCCATGATCTGGCCCAGCGCGTAGCCGAACATGAAGAGGCTGAGGGTGAGCTGCACGCGCTCGGGACTGGCGTCGAATTCCTGCCCCATCATCGGCATCGCGGGCAGCGACGAATCGACCGCGAGGGCGGTCATCGCGTTCATGCCGGCCAGCATGATCACGAACAGGCGGGAGGTGGGCGCGATCAAGGATTCTCGAGGCTCAACGTGCCGCGGTCGTAGTCATAAGCGAACAACTCGGCGTAACGGCCCCAGTTGATCACGGTTTCGAGGACGCGCTGCGCTTCTTCTTCCGACAAATGATCCTCGAGCTCGGCGAGGAAGCGGCTTTCCGGCGCGGCGTGGCCGCCGCGTTCGTCGAGCACTTTGCGGATATGCGCGATCAGCGGCACGTTCTTGAGGATGTGCTCGGCGAAAATCTGCTTGCGGTGGAGAATGTCGGCATCGGCGAAGGCACGGCCCGCCGCCGTCGCCTCGATGTCGCCGCCCGCCGCGTTGCCGAAACCCAAGAGCTGCATCGCCTCGACCAGCACGAACATGTCCTCGTCGCTGATCTGCGTGCTCTCGGCGAGATGCGGCAGGTCGGCGCGCCCCGAATAGGGCGGCAGGCACAGCGCCTCGATCAGGCCGATCAACTGCTGGATCGAGGCGCTCGGCAGGCGATAGCCGATGCCGACATCGGTCGCGCCCGGTTCGCCGCGCGCGCGACGGCCGACCGCGCCTTGCGGCGTCGTGGTCAGCAGCCCGTAAACCTGGTCGACGATCTGGCGAAAGCCGGCCGACGCCCAGTCGCGCGGCCGCGGCAGCGTGTCGGGAATATCGGCGCGAATGCAGCCCGGGTCGGAGCCGAACACGATGATGCGGTCGGCAATCTCGACCGCTTCCTCGATATTGTGCGAGACCAGGATGATGCCCTTGGTGGGCATGCGGCGCTCGACCCACAGATCCTGCAAATCGCCGCGCAGGGTCTCCGCCGTCAGCACGTCGAGCGCCGAGAACGGCTCGTCCAGCAAGAGGATGTCGGGATTGACCACCAGGGCGCGGGCGAAACCGACGCGCTGCCGCATGCCGCCCGACAATTCCTTGGGATAGGCGGATTCGAATCCGTCGAGGCCGATCACGTCGATGGCCTTGAGCGCGCGCTCGCGACGCTCGGCGCGCGGCACGCCCATCGCTTCGAGGCCGAGTTCGACATTGCCCAGCACGGTAAGCCAGGGAAACAGCGCGAAGGTTTGAAACACCATCGCGATCCCGGTCACGGGCTCGTGCACCTCGTGGCCGCGATAGACGACGCGGCCCTCGCTGGCCGGGGTCAGGCCCGCCAGCACGCGCAGAAAGGTCGATTTGCCTGAGCCCGATTTGCCCAGAATGGCGACAATCTCGCCTTCCTTGAGGCCGAAATCGATGCGGTCGAGCACCAGCCGCCCGGCATGGTCGGGCGCCTGGTAGGTCTTGCTGATCTTCTCGGCGGCGATCAAGGGACCGTTGGTGGTGGTTATGGCTTGGTCCATGTCAGTCGAGCCGCAGTCGTTCTTCCGCAAGATTGTAAAGCCGCCGCCACAGCAGCCGGTTGAAGGCCAAGACATAAAGGCACAGCACCGCCACGCCAAGCGCGATGCGCGGAAAATCGCCGGCCTCGGTCTGCTGCGCGATATAGGCGCCGATGCCGGTGGCGACCAGCGTCGTGTTGCCCCACTTCACGATCTCGGAGACGATGCTGGCGTTCCACGAACCGCCGGACGCCGTCACCGCGCCGGTGACGAAAGCGGGGAAGATCGCCGGCAGGATCAGCCGCCGCCACCACAGCCACCGCGTCACGCCGAGATTGCCGGCGACATACTGGTAATCGGTCGGCAGCGCCATCGTGCCGCCGATGACGTTGAACAAAATGTACCATTGCGTGCCGAGAATCATCAGCGGGCTGACCCAAATCTCGACATTGAGATGGAATCGCACGATCAGGAACACGGCCACGGGAAAAAACAGATTGGCCGGAAACGCGGCGAGGAATTGCACGATCGGCTGGACGCGATGGGCGAGGGTGGGGCGCAATCCGATCCACACGCCGATCGGCACCCACACGCACGCCGCCAGCGCGATCAGGACCACGACCCGGATCAAGGTGACGAAGCCCAGGAACAGGACATGGAGAAATTCGTGCATGGTCACTTCGGCCTGCACGAAAGCCACGATCCGCCACAGCGTGTAAGCCGCGATCAGCAGCAGCACGGCGTTCCAGGCATAATCTAACCACCGCTCGCGCGCCACGGCGGCGGCGCGTCCCGGCGCCTCAAGCCGGCGAAGTTGCGGCAGGCCGCGCCGGGCCCGGCTCATCAGCATGCGCAGATAATCGATGGCGCCTTCGGCCAGCGCGAACAGCCGCGCCTTTTGCAGCATGGAGAGGAACCAGGGGGGCTCGACCTCGTCGCCGCCGATGGCCTCGACCTTGAATTTCTGCGACCAGGCCAGCAGCGGCCGGAACAGAATCTGGTCGTAGGCCAGGATCAGCACCAGCATGGCGAGAATGGCGTAGGCAACGGCGGCGAGATCGCGCTGCTCGATCGCCATGGCAATATAAGAGCCGATGCCCGGCAGCTTGACGTCGTGGCCGGCGACGCTGATCGCCTCGGAGGCGACCACGAAAAACCAGCCGCCCGACACCGACATCATCATGTTCCAGGTCAATTGCGGCATGGCGTAGGGCACTTCGAGCCGCCAGAAACTCTGCCACGGCGTTAGGTGGTACATGCGCGCCGCCTCGCGCAGATCCATGGGCACGCCGAGGAACGACTGGTACAGGCTGAACGTCATGTTCCAGGCCTGCGAGGTGAAGATGGCGAAGATGGCGGCGCACTCGTAACCGAGCAGGCTCCCCGGAAACAACGCGACGAACCCGGTCACGGTGATCGACAAAAAGCCGAGAATCGGAACGGATTGCAGAATGTCGAGGATCGGGATCAGCAGTTTTTCCGCCCGGCGGCTCTTGGCGGCGATGGCGGCGTAACCGAGACTGAAGATCAGCGAGAAGGCCAGCGCCGCGATCATGCGCAGCACGGTGCGGGCGCCGTATGCCGGGAGGTTCGCCGGGTCGAGCGAGATCGGCAGTTCCTGGCCCGGCTGGTAGGGCGCGGCCATTTGCTGGCTGGCCCAACCGGCGAGCAGGATGACCCCGATCACCACGGGCAGCGCGATCCCGTCCCAATAATTGGGACGCAGGCGCTGTGGCCAAGCGACGATCGGCAATCCCCAACGCTCGGCCATCGTGTCTGTCTCGAATTTGCTCTTGAGCCGGATCGCCTTTGCGGAATCGCCACAGGCGATTCCATCAGGTGCGAATCCGTCTCTGATCAATAAATTGGCGGGCGACACATAGCGCGATCTTTGGCCGAGCGAAAGCGCGGCGTGGCGCCCCGCCCCGCGAGGGGTCGCGTGTTACAGGACAATGACTGAAGTCTCTCCGCCCCGGTAAGGCGGCGGGTTTAGCCCCCGAGCACCTGGCCGATTTTCATCGCAACGCCCATCGCGCCGTCGATTTTCAGCCGCCCGGTCATATAGGCCATGGTCGGGTCGAGCCCACCCGAGGACATCGCCTCGAGATCGGTGAGGCTCAGGATCAGGGTGCACTCGGCGTCTTTGGACTCGTTGTTGACCACGGCGGTCGCGCCGGTGCCGTCCCAGAAGATGCTGCCGTCGGCGCCGAGATCGAAGCGCACGGTATGGCCGAGCGGCGGCGAGGTGGAAGCCTTGGCCCTGAGGCCTTCGGTCGTCGATTCGAGTGACATGGTGCCCCTGGATTTGGCTATTGTTTCAAGCAGCGCTTCACCGCGCCGAGCAATTCGTCCTGGTCGAACGGCTTGGTCAGGATCTCGGTGGCGCCGAGCGCCTGCGCCATGCGCAGATAATTGCCGCCCGAGCCGTGCCCACCGCCCGACACCGCGATCACCGGCAGCTTGGCGTCGTGCTCGCGAATCTCTCGGATGGTCTCGATACCTTCCTTCACCGGCATGATGATGTCGGTGATAATGAGGTCGACTTTCTGTTCCTTGAGGAGGCGCAGGCCCTTTTCGCCATCGGCGGCGCGAATCACGGTGAAGCCGCCGCCTTGGAGCATGCGCTCGACGGTGAAAGCGACCAGCGGGTCGTCATCAATGAGAAGGATCGTCGTCGCCACGAAAGCTCTCGCCGTTATCGCCGATCTGTCGCCGAATTGCTCCGGCGCCGATGCAAACTCTATGGTATGCTATCCATGAGTCGCCGCAAGATTAAACCCCCTATCCGGGAATGGGTGCCATCGCGGCTCGCGTTGCCATGAATGAAATAGACCAGCTTATCCAGCTTTTGGCGAAATTGCCGGGCTTGGGTCCGCGTTCCGCGCGCCGCGCCGCGCTCTATCTCCTAAAGCGGCGCGAGAGCCTCCTGACTCCGCTTGCCCAGGGCTTGGCCGACGCCGCGGCCCATGTCGCCCAATGCAGCCAGTGCGGCAATCTCGACACCACCGATCCGTGCGCCATCTGCGCCGACGCGCGACGCGACGGAACGCATCTGTGTGTCGTCGAGGATGTCGCCGATCTCTGGGCGATCGAGCGCAGCGGGGCCTTCGCCGGCCGCTATCACGTGCTCGGCGGCACGCTGTCGGCGCTCGAAGGCGTCGGGCCCGAGGAATTGCGCGTCGAACAGCTCGTGGCGCGGGTCGCGCGCGACGGCGTCGGCGAAGTGATCCTGGCATTGAGCGCCACGGTCGAGGGCCAGACCACCGCGCATTATCTCGCCGACCGGCTCGGCCAGTCGGCCGTCGCCGTGACGCGTCTCGCGCAAGGCGTGCCGATGGGCGGCGAGCTCGACTATCTCGACGACGGCACGCTGTCGGCGGCGCTGGCGGCACGCCGACCGGTGGGGCGCTGACGCCTTCGATCAATCAATATCGATTGATGGTGCCGGTGAAGGGACTCGAACCCCCACTCCCTTGCGAGAAACGGATTTTGAGTCCGTCGCGTCTACCATTCCGCCACACCGGCGGCACCGGGGCGGGTGGTTAGCACATTCAGCTTGTCACCGCCACGTTGAGGATCGCGGCCCGGCCGGCGCGCGTCGCGGCCAGCGCCTCGGGCAGTGCTTTCGCCAGTTCCGCCGGCGTGTCGGCCTTGCCGCCCCAGGCGCCAAAGGGCCTCGCGAAGTCGGCGAAGTCGGGCGCGTCCAGATGGACGCCATAGAACAGGTCCGCCTCGACCGACGCGCCCTTGGGGTAATGGAACACATGGCCCTGCTTCATCGCCTGATAGCGGCCGTTGTTGAACACCGCGATCAGTATCGGCAGGCCATGCTGCTTGGCCGCGCCGAGCGCCTGCACGATCGGGTTATAGAGAAAGCCGCCGTCGCCCGCGGTCAGCACCACCGGCCGGTCGCGCGACGCGAGCTTGACGCCGAGCGCGGTGCCCATGCCCTGGCCCAGCCCGCCGAACACGCGGAAATAGCTTTGCGGCCGGGTGAAATTGAGATGCCGCCGCACGATGGGATGATGGGTGATGGTCTCGTCGACCACGATCGCGTCGGCCGGCAGTGCGTCGCCCAGCATCGCGGCCAGCGTGACCGGGTCGATCCCGGGCCGCGCCCGCGCCGCCGCCTGTTCCGCCGCTCGCGTCGCGACGTAAGCCTCGTGCGCCTGGTGCCAGCGGTCGCGCCGCGCGGCGTGCGCGGCGTCGCCGCCCTTCGGCAGTGCGGCCGAGAGCATGTTCAGCGCCGACGCGATGTCGCCTTCGAGATAATGGTCGGCGTGGAGGTTCTGATAGACCATGTGGGTCTTGTGCGGATTGTCGTGGATCGCGACGATCGGGCCTTTGGTGGGACGGCGATATGCCGGATA
Source organism: Allostellaceae bacterium (assembly GCA_025451725.1). Classification (GTDB taxonomy): domain Bacteria; phylum Pseudomonadota; class Alphaproteobacteria; order ATCC43930; family CGMCC-115725; genus JAATGI01. Next base: position 57,996 of record JANWJX010000042.1, on the reverse strand, counting down.
CCAGGGCGCGCGCGGCCCGACCAGCAGCACCAGGTCCGCCTCGGGAAGCGCGCCGTACTCGCCGGCGCCGAGCCAGAGCTTGTGATCGGTCGGGAAATTCGTGAACCACATATTGATGCCGCCGATCACCGGTGCACCGAGCTGTTCCGCCAGCGTCACCAGCGCCGCATAGGCGGCGGAATCGCGGCCCGCCGCCTCGGCGACGATCACCGGGTTTTTCGCGGCGCGGATCAGCGCGGCGATCTTGGCGACTTCGTCGGGATGCGGCGCGACCTTGGGCGGCGGCGGCACGCGGCGCGCATCCTGCGGCGGCGTCCAGCCATGCAGCATGTCTTCGAGCGAAATGCTGAGATAGACCGGCCCGCGCGGCGTGCGCTCCGCCATCTCGCCGGCGCGGATGATGCTGTCATGGATGGTGAACGGGCTCGCGATCTGGCGCGCATGCTTGACCAAGGGCTCGATCAGCCGCTCCGGCCCGCCGACGCTCAGCCCGCCATACCATTGCGGCTCGATCGGCATGTCGGGGTTCTCGCCGAGGCTCACCGACTCGCCCGACATCACCACCATCGGCACTTCGCCCTGCTGCGCCGTGAGGATGCCCATCGCGCCATGCAGCAGGCCGACCCCGGCATGGAGCAGCACGGCCTGGCCGCGTCCGGTCATCAGCGTGTAGCCGGTCGCGATATTGACCGCCAGATTCTCGTGCCAGGTTTCGAGAAACGCCGGGCCTTTCTTGTCGCCGATCCGCTGGCGCGCCAGCGCTTCCCACAGCGGCCCCCACTCCGAGCCGGGCGAGGACACGATGTAATCCGTGCCGAGCCGGCGGAACGCCTCCAGCACCGCTTCGCCGCCATCGAGCTCGTTGGTCCGATCCGCCACCGCCGCCTCCCGCAAACTCCATAATAATGGTTTGGCGTCAAACTATTTGCAAATCCGGGCGCCGCGCCGCGCTTGCGCGCGACCCCGGTGCCCGCTTATGAAGGCGCGAGGGTTCGGGAGCAAGGCTTGCGTTACTTCGAGGATTTTCCGGTGGGCGCAGAATACGAGCTTGGTTCGCGCTCCCTGAGCCAGGACGAGATCGTCGCTTTCGCCCGCGATTACGACCCGCAGCCTTTCCACACCGACCCTGTTGCCGCGAAATCGAGCGCCTTCGGCACCCTGGTGGCGAGCGGCTGGCAGACCATGGGCGTGTTCATGTCGCTGCTGGTCAAAAGCCTGCTCGCCGATACCGCCAGCATGGGCTCGCCGGGGGTCGAAGGCATCCAATGGCTCAAACCGGTCAAGCCGGGTGATCAACTGACGGGCCATTTGCGCGTGCTCGAGGCAATGCCGTCGAAAAGCCGCGCCGACCGCGGCGTCGTCAAGACCGAAGGCCGACTGACCAACCAGGACGGCGAGGTGGTGATGACCGTCCGCGCCATCAATTTCTTCGGCCGGCGCCCGGCGACGGCCTGACGCGCCATGTTGCGCTCGCTCTATGACTGGACGATGCGGCTGGCGGCGAGCAGGAACGCGCTCGCGGCGCTCGCCACGGTCGCCTTCATCGAAAGCTCGGTGTTCCCGATCCCGCCCGATATTCTGTTGATCCCGATGGTGCTGGCGGCGCGCGAGAAAGCGTGGCGCTACGCCGCGGTGGCGACGCTGGCTTCGGTCACGGGGGGTTTCCTCGGCTATGCCGTCGGGTATTACCTGTTCGCGGCGCTGGGCCGGCCGATCCTCGAATTCTACGGCGCCATGGCGCGCTACGATGCGATGCAGCAAGCATACGCGCATTGGGGCGCGTGGATCATCGTGCTCAAAGGGATGACGCCGATCCCCTACAAGATCGTCACCATCGCCAGCGGCGCGTTTCACTTTCCGTTGCTCGCCTTCGGTGTCGCATCGCTGGTGTCGCGCGCGATGCGGTTTTTCCTGGTCGCAGCGCTGCTCTATATTTTTGGCGAGCCGGTCCGCGTCTTCATCGAAAAACGCCTGACCCTCGTAACCAGCGCCTTCGTGATTCTTCTGGTGGGCGGTTTCGTCGCCGTCGCTTATCTTTAGACGATGAGCCGAATCGCGCCCCTCATCGTCCTGGTGCTCAGCGCCGCCATCGTCGGCACCGCGCTGCTGACGCAATATTGGGGCCGGCTGGTGCCGTGCGAATTGTGTCTCTACGAGCGCTGGCCCTATTACGCGGTGATCGCGCTTGCTGCGCTCGCCGTCGTCGTCGGACGCCGCGACGCCAGCCGCGCGGCGCTCATGTTGGCGGCGCTGATCTTCGCCCTCAGCGCGGCGCTCGCCTTCTATCACGTCGGCGTCGAGCAGCATTGGTTCGCCGGCCCGACCGCCTGCACCGCCGCACCGCTCGGCAAGGGCTCGATCGCCGATCTGCGCAAGCAATTGCTCGCGACGCCGGTGGTGCGCTGCGACGAGGTGCAATGGTCCGTCGCGGGCGTCTCGCTCGCCGGGCTCAATCTGATCGCATCGCTGGTCATGATCGCGGTGTCGTGGCGCGCAATGATACGGGTGGGACGCGCATGAACGACAAGCATCGTCTCCCCGGCGATCCCGCCGCGCGCGAAACGCTGGCGCGCATGATCCGCGTCGATCATGCCGGCGAATATGGCGCGCGCCGCATCTATGACGGCCAGCTCGCCGTGCTGAAACGCTCGCCCGCCGCGCCGGTGATCCGCCACATGGCGAAGCAGGAACAGCGCCATCTCGCCGCGTTCGACAAATTGCTGGTGGCGCGCCGCGTCCGACCGACCGCACTGGCGCCGCTCTGGCATGTCGCGGGTTTCGCGCTCGGTGCCGCCTCGGCGCTGTTGGGCGAGCGCGCCGCGATGGCCTGCACCGCCGCGGTCGAGGAAGTGATCGACGCGCATTATCAGGGCCAGCTCGACCGGCTCGGCGGCGACGAGCCGGAACTGAGTGCGACCATCGCGGAGTTCCGCGGCGACGAGATCGAGCATCGCGACACCGCCCTGGCGCATGGCGCCGGCGAGTCGCCCGGCTACGAGCCGATGACCGCGCTGGTCAAGGCCGGGACACGCGTGGCGATCTGGCTCTCGACCCGGATCTGACGCCCGCCTGACGGTAGCGAGAACTCCGATGAGCTATTACGTTTTTCATGCCACGCCGCACGATCGGGCGCGCATTCACAAAGGGTCGTGCGCGCGTTGTCGCAATGGGCGCGGACCCGAGAACCAGGAGGAGCCCGATCCCGAAGCGTGGTCTCCGCCGATGGGGACGCTAGCCGAAGCGGTCGCCTACATCGAACTGGAATTTCCCTGTATCGACGATGCGATCAAATGCCCCTATTGCCTCGGCGCAGGCGATTGATGCCTCGGCCGCGAAGCGGCTGTCGCGACGGCCAGGGTGGCGCCGGTATGCGTCCCCGGCGGCAGGTCGGCAACATTTGAAGAGTTTTTGAATTTATTTCGGCAAAAACCCCCACAAACCGCCGGTTTCTTAAGAACGTGTTTACGGCTCTCCGGCCAAATGGCTGCCCCGGAGGAGCCAAGTCTATATGCCGCAAGGTAAAACCCGTCTACTCGTCGTTACCACGCGGTCCTGGACTGCGGTCGAGCCGTTCCTGCGCAGCTTCGAACACGCCGGTTTTGCCGTGGCCCTGGTCCACGGCCAGGCCGGCGGCCATGTGCTGCACGACGCCTCGATCGCGATGTTCCTGGCGCGTCCACTCCAGTTCCGACACACCATCGAACGGGTGATGCAGGATCTGACGCCCGAGTTGGTGATGCCGACGGACGACGCATCATTCCAGCATCTGCGCGAAATCTACGCCCTGCGCAGCGAGGCCGGACGGATGCGCTCGCCGATCGCGCGCACCATCGCAAAATCGCTCGGCGACGTCGCCGCTTATGACAGCGTCGCCTCCGGCACCCTTCTTCAGGCCTTCGCGCGTGAGCACGGCTTGCCGGTGCCGAACTCGGTCGAAGTCGAAGACGAAGCAACGTTGCGCGCGCTGCTCGAATCGGTGCCGCTGCCGGTCATGCTCAAGGGCGATGGCGGCTGGGCAGGGTCGCGCGCCGAGCTAGTCCGCAGCATGGAGACCGGCATCGCCGCCTATCACCGCGTCACCGGCGCGTCGCAAGTCACCAAATTGTGGAAAGAGCAGAACAAGCTCCACCGGCTTTCCGACCTGTTGCAGCCGCGCTCTCGCACTGTGTCGCTCCAGCAATATATCGACAGCGTCCCCGCGAAGCGCTCGGTGGCGTGCCGCGACGGCAAGGTGCTGGCCGGGGTCAGCGTCGAACCGCTCGACGGCGCCGGCCCAGCCATGGTGGCGAAGATCATTCGCCACCCGACGATGGACGAAATTGCCGCCTTCGTGGTTCGGACTCTCAATCTTTCCGGCATCGTCGGGTTCGATTTCGTACTCGAACACGCCACGCGCCAGCCGTGGCTGCTTGGCGTGAAGCCCTTTGCCACCGAAATCTCGGCGCTTGCCATCCCGGGCGATGTCGGCCTGCCCGCCGCCCTGCTCGCCGGTTTCGCCGCCGCGCCCGAACGCCGTGCCGACCATGCCGCGCCGGTGCTTCCTTTTCAGCGCCAACCGCGCGCCCCGGGCGCTCTGCCATTGCCGGCGCCGCTCCTGCCCAAAGTTGCGGCGCGGTAACCATGCTCCGCCCGCAACGGCCGCGCGGGGCGCTCAATTTCGCCGTCACCTGGCTGGGCTTTATCGTCCGCCTGGTCGGCCAGCTCGGCTATTTCCTCCTGGTGGCGCGCGCGCTCGGTCCCTCCGGCTACGGCATGGTGGCGAGCGTGTTCGCGCTTCTCGTCGTGTTCGGCGCTTTTGCAGGCTGGGGCTCGGATCATGTCCTTATCCGCAATGTCACCGAAGCGCCGGAGCGGTTCGGCCGCTATTTCGGCAACGCGCTGTTACAGATCACGGCGACGCTGCTGCCGCTCGGCCTCCTGGTCTACGCCACTCAAAGCTTCGTCATCGGCATGGCGCCGCTGGCGCTCGCGTTGTTCGTTGTCGGCGATCTGTTCTTCGGGCGACTCCATGTGCTGGCGACCTGTTGCTTCATGGCGTTCGAGCGCGGCACCGATCTTCTGCTCATCAATATCGCGTTCAGCCTGATCAGGCTTCTCGCATGCGGCGCCGCCATCGCCTTTTGCCATCCCCTGACCATCGCGGCCTGGGCGGAGTGGTATCTCGCCGGCGCCGCGCTGTCCGGGTTGTTGTCGACCGCCTATGTCATCGCGCGGCTCGGCAAGCCGCGCTGGTACATCGCGCGCCAGGAACTCGCGCTCGGTTTCCAGTTCTGCCTCTATTTCGCCGCCGACAGCGCGTTCCGCGACAGCGATAAGCCGGTAGTCGCCTATCTCGCCGGCGCGTCGGTCGCGGGCCTGTATAACGCCGCGTTCCGAATTGTCGACGCCGCCGCGATGCCGCTGCGCGCCATGACCGCGGCGTTCTATGCTCGGTTTTTCAAACACGGCCACAAGGGCATCGAGCATAGTTTCCAGTTCGCGCTCAAAGTGCTGCCGCTGACGCTCGGTTACTCGCTGTTCGCCGGAATCGTGCTTATTTTCGGCGCCGGTTATCTGCCGTTGTTGTTAGGCGAAAAATTCCGCGCGGCCGCGCCGGTGACGGTGTGGCTTGCGTTTCTGCCGGTGTTCAACGGACTCACCGCGATCGGCGGCGACATCCTGACGTCGGCGGGGAAACAGCGCCGCCGGGCCACGGTGATCTCGGTGCTGTCGTTGTCGCCGGTGCTGCTGACCAGCCTCCTGGTGCCGCGGTTCGGCGCCATCGGCGCGGCTTATGCCGCGCTTGCCAACGCCACGGTGGTCGCCACCACGATGTGGATCATGGTGTTTCACGCACGCCACGAGGCGGCGCGCGCCGCCCCTATCGCACCGGTCCCCGAAGCCGAACCGCAACCCGAATTTCGCTTGGCCGCCTGATCTTCCGGTTACAGGTGCAACCGCGGTGGCCGCCGTCGCGGCCGGTTATTTTGCCGCAACGAACTTCGTCGTCAGTTCGCCGAGCTTGGTGATCTTGCACACCGTGACGTCGCCGGCCTTCAAGAGGCCCGGCGGGTTCATCGCGAAGCCGACGCCCGACGGCGTGCCGGTCGCGATCACGTCGCCCGCTTCCAGCGTCATGCCCGACGACAGGTTCTGGATGATGGCCGGAATGTCGAAGATCATCATGTTGACGGTCGATTTCTGTCGCTGCTCGCCGTTCACCGTCAGCGTCAGCTCCAGCTCGCCGACATTCGGCACTTCATCCTTGGTCAGGATGTAGGGTCCCATCGGGCACGACCGGTCGAGGCCCTTTCCCTTGAACCACTGGTCATGCTTGCGCTGCAAATCGCGCGCCGTCACGTCGTTGATGATGGTATAGCCGTAAACGTGGTCCATCGCCTTGGCGGCGGGAATGTTGGCGCCGCCCTGGCCGATGATGACGCCGAGCTCGACTTCGTAGTCGATCACGCTCGATACCGCCGGGTCGATGCGGAACTCGTCGCCCGGCCCGATCACTGCGGTCGGCGGCTTCGAGAAGATTTGCGGCGCCTCGGGCAGCTTGATCTCCTGTCCGCGCGCCCGATAGCCTTCGGCGACATGCTCTTTGTAGTTGCGGCCGATGCAGAACACGTTCTTCGCGGGACGCGGAATCGGCGCCGTCAGCTTTACCGAAGACGCGGCGGAAATCGCGGGAGCGAGCTTGGCGTTGCCGGCATCGTCCTCGAGCCGCCGCGCGGTCTGCGCCGACGCGTCGCCGCCCGCGACGAACGCGATCATGTTGGCGCCCGGCGAGGCCAGGCCGGCCAGGCTCGCGGCCTGCGGCAGGTCCATGATTCTTCCGTCCCTTAGAATCAGGCCGTAGGACGCGATCCCGCCGCGTGTGAAGCTCACCAATTTCATCTCGCTCTCCCGGTTTTTTCGCCTACCGCACGGACGCGGATGGCTGCTTGCGATAGCTAAGCCAAGCGTTTAGCTTGGCCCACCCGTCGAGGCAAGGTCGCATTGCGCCCGGCGGATATGCGTGCGTCATAACCGAGGAATTGCGTTCGATATGCCCGCCCGTCTGCCGCTTATCCCCACCACGATCGTCGGTTCCTATCCGCAGCCGACCTGGCTTGTCGATCACGAGGCGGCCAAGGGCATTCCACGCGTCGGCGCACCGCAAATGTGGCGCATCCCCGAGGCGCAGCGCGAAGCGGCGCAGGACGACGCGACGCGGCTCGCGATTCACGATCTCGAAAAAGCCGGCATCGACATCATCACCGACGGCGAGATTCGCCGCGAAAGCTATTCCAACCGGTTCGCGTTGGCGCTCGAGGGCATCGACCTCGCCAATCCCGGCGCGGCGGCGGGCCGCGCGGGCGGCTCGCGCACCATGCCGGTGCCGCGCGTCGCCGGGAAGATCAAGTGGAAGGGCCCGGTCGAGGCGCGCGACGCCGCGTTCCTCGTCGCCGAGGCGACGCACGCCACCAAGATCACGCTGCCCGGTCCGTTCACGCTGGCGCAGCAAGTGCAGAACGATTTCTACAAAGACGACGAAGAGATGGCGATGGACTACGCCGTCGCCGTCAACCAGGAACTGAAGGCGATCAAGGCCACCGGCATCGACATTGTCCAGCTCGACGAGCCGTGGCTGCAGGCGCGCCCCGACAAAGCGAACCGCTACGGCGTGAAGGCGATCAACCGCGCGCTCGACGGCATCGCCGGCCCGACCGCGATCCATCTCTGCATGGGCTATGCCCATGTCGTGAAGGAAAAGCCCGACCATTACTCCTTCCTGACGCAACTCGCCGACAGCACCGTCGATCAGATCTCGATCGAGGCGGCGCAGCCCAAGATGGATCTCGCCGTGCTCAAGGGTCTTGCGAACAAGACCATCATTCTCGGCGTCATCGATCTCGGCACGCACAACATCGAGACGCCCGAGGAAGTGGCGAAGCGCATCGAGCGCGCGCTGCCGCATGTCGCGGCCGAGCGCATCATGCCGGCGCCCGATTGCGGCATGAAATACATGCCGCGCGCGGTCGCGTTCGGCAAATTGAAGGCGCTCGCCGCCGGCGCCGCCATCGTGCGCAAGAAGCTCGGCGGCTGATTCAATCGACATTCTTGCCATCTCCGGCAGTCCACGTGCCGGCTCGTCGGACACGGCCGCGCTGGCTGAGCGCGCGGGAATAAATCGCTAGTTGGCGGCGTTGTCTTAAAAAATTGGCATCGGCCACGGGGCCGATTCCGGCATCACGCCCGTTGCGATGATAGAGTCGCTGAAGGGGGATACCCATGCGTCTTGGGAACGCGATCGCCGTTGCCGCCATCGCGGCCGGTCTTGGCATCATGTCGAGTGGCGCGGCATTGGCCTGGAGTACCGACGGCCACGGCAATATCCGTTGCGGTGACGGGTCGAGCGCAACGGTTGCCCAGGGGACCGACGGTAAATGGACCGTCACCCGAGCGGGGAAAAACGGGAAAACCGGCGGCAGTTTCGCCATCGAGGGCCAGGCGGCGCTCTATGCCTGCGGCGAGTAACCATCCGCAAGGGACTATGGTGGCGGTGATAGCCTAATGCATTTACCTGCCACGTCGGCAAAGCGCAGTTCTGAGCATCACGGGGGAAATGTCATGGCCAAACGTCTCGCGGTTTCCGGAATCGCAGCCAGAATGCTTTTGGGATTGGCCATCCTTGTAATGGCCGGTCAGGCGGCGATGGCCCAGACGGTAACGCTTGCTTGCAGCTCACGTAACAATGGGAGTCTGGGGCCGGACTTGTTTATCCTGAATGAAGCCCAAAATTCGGTCACCATTGCGTTTGCCGCGGTTCAACATAATGACGGGAGTGTCGGCCCCGCCAGATCGTCCGGCCCGCTCCCGGCAACATTTGCCCCGGCCGCGATCACTATTTCCACGAACGATTACGGCGCCGTAAATACGTATGTCATCAATCGTCTGACATCGACCATCCAACTGACTCAGTATGCTGGCGATCATCATGTTGCCGGCCACGCCGAATGGACCTGCCAAGTCGGCAAAGCGCAGTTCTGAATTCAGCGGAGAAATGGCGAGCCGGGCGGCGTTAGAGCGGCCCTTGTCTTTGCCCACTCCCGCCTATATAAACCCGCGCTTCGGCTGGTCGGGGCTCGAAAACGGGCATGCCTCGGCCACCATATGTAACTCCCTGATTGAAAGGACGAAAATGCCCAAGCTGAAGACCAAGAGCGGGGCGAAGAAACGCTTCGGCCGCACCGCCACGGGCAAGATCAAGGCCGCCAACGCGCATAAGCGCCACCGCCTGATTTCCAAATCGAAGCGCGCCAAGCGCAACGCCAAGGGCACGGTGATTTTGCAGCCGGGCGATACCCGGCTGGTGCTCACCTACATGCCGTATCTGAGGGGCTAGGCCGATGGCGCGCGTCAAACGGGGCGTGACCGCTCACGCTCGTCACAAGAAGGTGCTGAAGCTGGCGAAAGGCTATCGCGGCCGGTCCAGCACCAATTTCCGCATCGCGGTGGAGAAGGTCGAGAAGGGGCTGCGCTATGCCTATCGCGACCGCCGTAACAAAAAGCGCAATTTCCGCAGCCTGTGGATTCAGCGCATCAATGCCGGCGTGCGCGAGCTGGGCATGACCTATTCGCAATTCATCGCCGGCGCCGCCAAGGCGGGGATCGAGCTCGACCGCAAGATCCTCGCGGACCTCGCGGTGCGCGAGCCCGACGCCTTCAAGGCGATCGTGGTCCAGGCGCAAGTGGCGCTGGGTAAGTGACCGTGCGCGCCGCCCGCCGTCACCGCGCTCGATTTACCGCCGGGTCCTCCCGCTAGGCCCCACGACGCGGCGCATGTCATACTGGGACGCAAGTCCCTAATGCGATGGAAGGGGCCGATAAGGCCCCTTTTTCGTGAGCGAAGGAACATGACGCAAGCCGACAACATCGACGCCTATGCCAGCGAGACCGGCGCCGCGATCGACGCCGCGGCAAGCCTCGACGAGATCGAAAAAATCCGCGTCGCCGCGCTCGGACGCAGCGGCACTGTCACCCAATGGATGAAGTCGCTCGGCACGTTGCCGAAGGACGAGCGCGCGGCGGCGGGCGCGCGCTTCAACCAGCTTCGCGCCGGCATTGAGGAGAAACTCGCGGCGGCGGCGCAAAAATTCGAGGCGGCGGCCCTCGCGGCGCGGCTCGCCACCGAACGCGTCGACGTTACGTTACCGGTGAAATCCGAGATCGCGGGCCGCATCCATCCGATCAGCCAGACCATCGCCGAAGTGGTGGCGATTTTCGGCGAGATGGGGTTCCGCGTCGCCGAAGGCCCGCATATCGAGGACGATTTCTACAATTTCACCGCGCTCAACATTCCGCCCGAGCATCCGGCGCGGCAGGAGCACGACACGTTCTATTTCCCCGAATCGGCGGAAGGTCATCGCCGGCTGCTGCGTACCCACACCTCGCCGGTCCAGATCCGCACCATGCTGGCGCAACAGCCGCCGATCCGCATCATCGTGCCGGGCCGGACCTTCCGCTCGGATCACGACGCGACGCACTCGCCGATGTTCCATCAGGTCGAGGGGCTGGTGATTGACGAGTCGACGCATATGGGCCAGCTCAAAGGCTGCCTCATCGATTTCTGCCGCGCGTTTTTCGGCATCGACCACCTGCCGGTGCGGTTCCGCGCCAGCTATTTCCCCTTCACCGAGCCCTCGGCCGAGGTCGATATCGGCTGCTCGCGCGCCGGCGGCGAATTGAAGATCGGCGCGGGCGCCGACTGGCTCGAAATTCTCGGCTGCGGCATGGTCAATCCCAAGGTGCTGGAATATGGCGGCATCGACCCGGCGAAATATCAGGGCTTCGCCTTCGGCATGGGGGTCGAGCGCATCGCAATGCTGAAATACGGCATTCCCGATCTGCGCACCTTCTACGACAGCGATCTGCGCTGGCTACGGCATTACGGCTTTCTGCCGCTCGACGTGCCGTCGATGGTTGGGGGCCTTTAGGCCATGAAGACCACGCTCGGCTGGCTCAAGACGCATATCGATCTCGCCGCGTCGCTGGACGACATGGTGTCGGCGCTGGCGATGCGCGGGCTCGAGGTCGACGCCATCGATGACCGTGCGGCGGCGCTGAAACCGTTCATTGTCGCGCGCGTCGTCTCGGCGGAAAAACATCCCAACGCCGACAAGCTCAAACTCTGCCGGGTCGATATCGGCGGCAAGGAGGTGCAGGTCGTGTGCGGCGCGCCCAACGCGCACGCGCCGATGCTGGCGGTGTTCGCGCCGGTCGGCTCGGTGATTCCGCGCACCGGCGCCGTGCTGAAGGCAAGCGCGATCCGCGGCGTCGAGAGTCAGGGCATGCTGTGCTCGGGCTATGAGCTTGGTCTCAGCGAGGATCACGAAGGCATCATCGAACTGTCTGCAGGCCTCACGGTCGGCGCCGGTTTCGCGTCCGCGACCGGGCGCGACGATCCGGTGCTCGACATCAAGATCACGGCGAACCGCGCCGATTGCCTCGGCGTGCGCGGTCTCGCCCGCGACCTCGCGGCGTCGGGCCTCGGGGCGCTGAAACCCCTCGCCATCGACCCGGTGCCGGGCAAATTCCCGTCGCCGATCGCGGTGCATCTCGCCGGGCCCGACGACAAGGCGTGCCCGCTGTTTCTTGGCCGGCTGGTGCGCGGCGTCAGAAACGGCCCGAGCCCGCAATGGCTGCAAGACCGGCTCACCACCATCGGGCTGCGGCCGATCTCAGCGCTGGTCGACATCACCAATTTCCTCACTTTCGATCTGTGCCGCCCGCTGCATGTGTTCGACGCGGGCAAGCTCGACGGCGATCTCGCGCTGCGCGGCGCACGGCCGCACGAAAAGCTGAAGGCGCTCGACGGCAAGGAATACGCACTCGACGGCGAAATGACGGTGATCGCCGACAATAGCGGCGCGATCAGTCTTGGCGGCGTTATCGGCGGCGAGAGCACCGGCTGCTCCGACTCCACCACGGATGTGTTCATCGAGGCGGCGTTGTTCGATCCGGTGCGGACCGCCGCGACCGGCCGCCGGCTCGGCATTCAAAGCGACGCGCGCTACCGCTTCGAGCGCGGCCTCGATCCCGAATTCGTCCGGCCCGGCATCGAACTGGCGACGAAACTGGTGCTGGAATTGTGCAGCGGCGAGCCGGGCGAGATCGTCACTGCCGGCGCGGTGCCCCAATGGCGGCACACCATCGCGTTCCGCCCCGCCCGCACCTGGACGCTGGGCGGGCTCGATCTCGATCCGCGCGAACAGCGCCGCATCCTCGAATCGCTCGGCTGCAAAATCTCCGGCTCCGGCGACACGCTGTCGGTCGATCCGCCCTCCTGGCGCGCCGACATTCTGGGCGAGGCCGATCTCGTCGAGGAGGTGCTGCGCATCCACGGTTACGACAAAATTCCGGCGGTGCCGCTCAGGCGCGATTCCGACCTGCCGAAACCGGCGATCGACGCCGCGCGGCGCCGCACCGACTTCGTGCGCCGCACGTTGGCCTCGCGCGACCTGATCGAGGCGATCAGCTTTTCCTTCCTGCCGCCGGCGCAAGCGGAACTGTTCGGCGGCGCGCCGGAGGCGTTGCGTCTCGTCAATCCGATCGCCGCCGGCCTCGATCAGATGCGACCCTCGATCCTGCCCAATCTCTTGGCGGCGGCGCAGCGCAACGCCGACCGGTTCGAGCCCAACGCGGCCTTGTTCGAAATCGGCCCGCAATATCGCGATGACACGCCGGAAGGCCAGGACGAAATGGCGACCGGGATTCGGGTGGGACGGAGCGGCGTCAAACGCTGGGACGATCCCGGCAGGCCGGTCGACGCCCTGATGGCCAAGGAAGACGCGCTGGCCGCGCTCGCCGCTGCCGGCGTCGCGGCCGACAACGTGCAGGTCAACGCCGATCCGCCCGCCTGGTACCATCCAGGCCGCGCCGGCACGCTGCAGCTCGGGCCGAAAACACTCGGCGCGTTCGGCGAGATTCATCCCGGCGTACTGGCGGCGCTCGGGGTCGACGGACCGGCGGTCGGGTTCGAGATTTTTCTCGGCGCGTTGCCCGCGCCGCGCGCGCGAGGCAGGGCGCGGCCGCTGCTGCGCCCGTCGCCGTTCCAGCCGGTCGAGCGCGACTTCGCCTTTATCGTGCCGGTCGATCTCGCCGCCGAGACGCTGCTGCGCGCCGCGCGCGGCGTCGACAAGAAGCTCGTCACCGAGGTGCGGCTGTTCGACGTCTATCAGGGCAAGGGCGTCGAGGACGGCAAGAAATCGCTCGCCATCACGGTCCGCCTGCAACCCAACGACGCGACCCTGACCGACGCCCAGATCGACGGGTTCTCGAAAAAACTCATCGAGACGGTGGAAAAGGCAACGGGTGGCAAGCTGCGAAGCTGAAAAGGAAAAATTTGAACCACCAAGACGCCAAGACGCCAAGATTCCCCTGTCGTCTTGGCCCGCGAAGGCGGGCCATCCACGACTTTTGTTTTTGTGAACCTATCGTGGATGCCGCGGCCAAGCCGGGGCATGACGATTTCTTTCTTCGCGTCTTCGCCTCTTTGCGTTGAGAAAGATCACGTCAGATCGTAAGCCCGTTCGCCGTGGCTGACGACGTCGAGGCCTTCGATCTCCTGCTCGCGGCTGACGCGCGAGCGGGTCACGGCGCCGATCAGCTTCACCAGCACGAAGGTGGCGACCGCGGACCATATCGCCACGCCGGCGACGGTGACGATCTGCACCGCGAGCTGTGAGCCGGTATTCATGCCCGCGCCATAACCGACGCCGCCGAGCGCCGGCATGGCGAGGATCGCGACCAGGATCGAGCCGATCATGCCGCCGACGCCATGCACCGCGAACACGTCGAGCGTGTCGTCGATGCGGAAGCTCCGTTTCACGAGGTTGGTCGCGAGGAAACACACCGTGCCGCCGACGAGACCCAGAACCAATGCGCCCATCGGCCCGATATAGCCCGAGGCCGGCGTTACGGCGGCGAGGCCCGCGACCGCGCCGGTGACGAGGCCGATCGAGGTCGGCTTGCCGGCGCGCCACCATTCGAGGCCGGTCCAGGTAATGGCGGCGGCGGACGCGGCGAGATGCGTCGCCATGATGGCGTAGGCCGCATTGGCGTTGGCGGCGAGCGCGCTGCCGCCGTTGAAGCCGAACCAGCCGACCCACAACATGCCGGCGCCGGCCATGGTCATGCCGGGACTGTGCGGCGGAATGAGATGATCGGGGAAGCCGCGCCGCGGCCCGATCAGGATCGCCGTCGCCAACGCCGACACGCCCGCCGTGGTGTGCACCACGATGCCGCCGGCGAAATCAAAGACATGCGCGCGCGCCGCCCAGCCGCCGCCCCACACCAGATGCGCCACCGGCAGATAGACCACGATCAGCCACAGCGCGCTGAACAGCAGCACGAACGGAAAACGCACGCGCTCGGCGAAGGCGCCGACGATCAGCGCCGGGGTGATGATGGCGAAGGTCATCTGGAACAGCGCGAACGCGATCTCGGGCAGATGCGGCTCGCCCGAACTCGGCGCGAGGCCGGCGAGGAAGGCCTTGCCGAACCCGCCGATCAACCCGCCGCCGTCGGAGAAAGCGAGGCTGTACCCGAACAGCGCCCAGATCGTCGACACGACGCAGCAGATCGCAAAGCAATGCATCAGGATCGACAGAAGATTGCGCGCCCGCAGCAAGCCGCCGTAAAACAGGGCCAGCCCGGGCAAGGTCATGAACAGCACCAGGGCGGAGGCGGTCAGCACCCAGGCAGTCGCGCCGGTATCGATGGTCGACAAGGAAATCCCCCGTATTTTGCGCGGGCGATAGTGACGAAGGCGAATTGCCCAATCAATGTGCAATTTGGCGCGGGCCTAGGCGTTCTGGCTAACAAATAGGCGGGAGAGAGTTCGTGGTCGCATTCGCCAGGATCGAAAAAGCGGCAATCGGGCGGGTCGGGGCCAAGGAGCTTGTGGACCGGATCAAGCACCGGATTCCGCCGGTCAAGAGCGCGGCGGCGCTGCGCAAGATGCCGGACGACCGGTACCTGTCGCTGATGGGCCTCAGGATTTTCCGTGCCGGGCTGAAGCATGAGATGGTCGATGCCAAATGGCCGGCTTTCGAGAAGGCGTTTCACGGTTTCGATCCGCGCCGCGTGCGGGCGATGAGCGACGAGGCCATCGAAGCGCTGATGAAGGATGCCAAACTGATCCGCCATCTCGGCAAACTCCAGGCGGTTCACGCCAACGGCGCCGCGGTGGTGGCGTTGGCCGAGGAAAAGGGCTCCGTCGGCGCCTATCTCGCCGACTGGCCGGGCGACAATATCGTCGGGCTGTGGGACGACCTCGCCAAGCGTTTCTCCCATCTCGGCGGCGGCTCAGGCCAGCAATTCCTGCGCATGGCCGGCAAGGACACGTTCGTCCTCAGCGATTGGGTGGTGAAGGCGCTCAACCATTGGGGCGTGGTGAAGGGCGAAGCCAAAGGCAAGGCCGACCGCGCCAAAATCCAGGAAGCGTTCAATGGCTGGGCCAAGGAAACCGGCAAGAAGCTGGCGCATCTGTCGATGACCCTCGCGGCGTCGGTGGATTGATGGCCGACCGCGCCATAAGGGGCCGAGTGTTGACCTTCCGCCGCGCGCCGGCGGGTGCGGGCGATGCCGGCAGCTATGCCTTTCTCCCCGACGGAATCGTCCTGGTCAAAGACGGGCGGGTCGAGGCGGTCGGCCCCACCGCGTCGCTGTTGCCGCGCCTCGGCGGCGCGCCAGTCGATCATTTCCCCGACAAGCTGATCCTGCCCGGCTTCATCGACACGCATATCCATTTCCCGCAAACCCAGGTGATCGCTTCCTACGGCGCACAGCTCCTGGAGTGGCTCGAGAAATACACCTTCGTCGAAGAACAGAAATATGCCGACGCCGGCCACGCCGCGCGCAACGCGGAATTTTTTCTCGACGAATTGGCGCGATGCGGCACCACGACGGCGTGCTGTTACGGCTCGGTGCATGCGACATCGGTCGAAGCGCTGTTCGCCGCCGCGGAGAAACGCGGCGCCAGCATGATCGCCGGCACCGCGATCATGGACCGCAACGGGCCGCAGGCGCTGCTCGATGTCGGCAAGGACTCGGTCGCGGCAAGCCGCGACCTCATCAAGCGCTGGCACGGCAAAGGGCGTCAGCGTTATGCGGTGACGCCGCGTTTCGCCATCACCTCGACCGAGGCGCAGCTCGCGGCGTGCGGTGCGCTGCTGCATGAATTTTCCGGTGTCTATATGCAGACGCATCTCGCCGAGAATCCCGAAGAAATTGCCACGACGCGCCGGCTGTTCCCGAACGATCCGAGCTACACATCGGTCTATGCGCGCGCCGGGCTGCTCGGGCCGCGCGCGCTCCTGGGCCACTGCATCCATCTCGACGACAGCGAGGTCGCGCTGTTGCGCGACACGCAATCGGTCGCGGTGTTCTGCCCGACCTCCAACCTGTTTATCGGCAGCGGACTCTTCGACCATGCGCGATTGGCCGCGAATGGCGTGCGCATCGCGCTCGCCACCGATGTTGGCGGCGGCACCTCTTATTCGATGCTGCAAACCGCCGCCGAGGCTTACAAGGCGATGCAGCTCCAGGGCCAGACGCTGTCGGCGCTCGCCGCGTTCGACCTGATGACGCGCGGCAACTCGGCCGCGCTGGGGTTGGAGGCCGAGATCGGCACGCTCGCGCCCGGCGCCTATGCCGACATCGTCGTGCTCGATGCGCGCGCGACCCCCGCAATGGCGCATCGCATGGAAACCGCGCGCGGCCTCGAGGACGAATTATTCGTGCTGATGACGCTCGGCGACGACCGTGCAGTGATGCAGACCTATATCAAAGGCAAGGCAGCGCTCATTCCTCGCCGCGGTCTGCCGCCAGCCACTCCTTGATGCGCGCGAGGTGTTCGTAATCGTTGTAACGCGGCGCGTATTCGCTGCGCGGCACCGCCTCGTACGGCGTCTCGACCCGGTCGAAGGCGGCGATCAGCCGCTTGAGGCCCGGTAGCGCGCCGTCGATCAGTTCGCGCAGCTTTGCCGAGTCTTTGGCCAGCGGTTTGACCTCGCCGGGCGGATCGCCGCCGCTGAGGCGCCAGAATTCCAGCTCCGCGACTGCGCCTGCGATATCCTTGAACGCGCCTGCTTCCGCCATCGCGGCCTCGAGCGGCAATTGCGGCGCATAGCCCAAATCCCATTCCGCGGCGCGCGGCACGCCGCCGGTCTTGTAATCGACGATGGCAAGCGCGCCGTCGTGCCGCCGGTCGATACGGTCGGCCTTGGCGGTGAGGGTGAAGTCGCCGCCGGGCGCGGCGAAGGAATACTCGCCGGAAATTTCGCTGGCGATGCTGGCGAGGCCGAAGCGCCGCGCGCCGTCATGCTCGACGAACCAGCGCGCGATCCGCAGGAAGCGCGGCCACCAGAAGGCGCGCAGTTCGGACCGGTCGCTCCACGCCGCGAACAACTCCTCGCCGATCGCGATCAGCCGCCGCTCGGCATTTGCCGGCAGCGCGCCACGATGCTCGCGCAGGAACCGATCGAGCGCGTCGTGGATGAAGGAGCCTCGCGCGGCGGCATCGGGCGGCTCGTCGATTGGCTTGAGCGGTCGCAAATCGAGGATCTGCCGCGCATAGACCGAATAGGGGTCGCGGATGAGGCGCTCGATCTGCGTCACCGGCAATTTTCGCGGCCGGTCGCCGACCGGCGGGCGCGGCTTCGGCGGCGCCGCGCGTTTCCATTCGGACGCGGCGGGCGTGTCGAGCAGGCGCTGCCATGACAGCGGCTCGTGCGCGGCGTTGAGTTCGCGTTCGATGGTCGAGGCGCGCAGCACCGTATCGAGCCGTAACAGCCAGCGCGACGGCACGGTCGGCGTGCCCTCGACCCGCGCCGCGCGCGTCAGCCACACCGCGCGCGCGCCGAGCGCTTGCGCGAAATCGTGCGCCGCGATGCCGATCCGCTCCTCGGGCGACGGCAGGCCGAAGGCCTGGCGCATCGGCCGCGACAGGAACGCGTCGCTTTCGGTCTGCGGCGGCCAGACCCCTTCATTGAGGCCACCGAGGATCATAACGTCGGCGCGTTGCAGCCGCGCTTCGAGCAAGCCCCAGATGGCGAGACGCGGATGACGGCCGAAGCGCGGTCGCACCACCGTGCCGGCGATTAGCGACTCAAACAACGCGGCATAGTCGCCGCCCGCGATCGCCGGATAGTCGGAAGCGGCGGCGTTGAGCTCGGCGACGAACTGCGACGCCGTCTCGCCGGCGATCTCGGCCCATAGCCGGTCGGCGCCGCTCTCGGCATCGCTGCGCGCCAATTGCTCGGCGGCGGCGATGTGCGCGGCAACCACGTCGGCAAGGCTGGTCTCGCGCGCGCCGAAAAGCGCGATCAGCGGCGTCAGCGCCGCCTCGAGCCGCGAGACAAGATCGCCGAGGGCACGGTCGCCGGGCGGCACGGCGCGGCGCAATCCCGCAAGACCCGGCGCGGGGCGCGGCCCGCGCAGGCATTGCTCCTCGAGCCTTCGGACGCGCGCGCGGAAAATCTCGGGCGCCAAACCCGCTGCCGCCAGTGGATGCTTGAGCAGTGCCAACAGCGGCAACGGGGCCAGTTCCCGCGTCGCAGTGTCGAGCAGGAGGCGCAGGAACACGGCGGGCGGCGTCTGGTCGAGGGGCACGCCGGCGGAATCGTCGATCTCGATGTCCCAGCGCTTGAGTTCGGCGGCGACGCGCCGCGCCAGCGCGCGATCCGGCGTCACCAGTGCCGCCGTGCGCTCGGGTACGATCAACGCTTGCCGCATCAGCAGTGCAATGGTCTCGGCTTCTTCCTGTGCGCCGGCACAGTCGAGCCGGCGCAGGTCGGCGACCGCGTCTGCCTTGAAATCGGTCCGCCGGCGCCAGCCATCGGTTTCACTTGCCGGTGCCAGCGCGGCGGCGACCAGCGCGCGCCGCGGCGAGGGCGTTGCCTTGCGCCTCTTACCCCAAACCGGAATTTGCTCCGGCACCAGACCGAAGCGGGATAGAAGGTGCGCATGGAGATGTTGCGGATGGGTCGGATCGGCAGCCACGGCGTCGACGCTCGCCGAATCGAGTTCCAGCCCCGCCAGTACGACATCGCCGTGCGGCAGCCGCGACACGGCGGCGATCAGATCGCCAACGGCGGCGATGCCGCCGCTCAATCCCGCCGCGATCACCGGGTCCTGCGGCGGGGCCTTTTCCCACGCGGCGATCCGCGCCGCCAGCACGCGGTTGCGCCGCTCGGCGGGATCGAGCGCACCAGCCTCGGCCAGCATCACCGGCCAGTAGTCGGTGACGATCTCGAGGAATTTCAGCACGTGCTGCCAGTGTTCCGCGAACCGGTCGGGTGCGAGGTTTTTAAGTGCCGCTATGTCACAACGCGCGGTCTGCACGATGTCGAGAAATTCGGCGAGCGACCGGGCCAGCGGCAAGGCCTGGCCCGGCGTCACCGGACTGCCGCCGGGGCGCGCGCTCCAGCGGCGCACCAATTGCGCCAGCAGCAATTGCCGCCTCAGCGGCGGCAAGGCCGGCGGCACGGCGAGCGCGTCGTCATCGTCGCCGATGGCCAATTCCTCGGCGTCGAGATCGCCGACCGGCATCATGCGCGGCAACAGCAGGGCGCGGCCCTGGCTCGCGCGCAAAAACGCCTCGCCGAGGCTGCGCGCCGCGCGCCGTGTCGGCAGCAGGATGGTGATGCGTGTCAGGGCGAGCGGATCGCTTCCGGCGTGCGGCAAAATCCCGGCGACCAGCGCGTCGAGAAACGGCAAATGGGCGGGGATGGTGTAAAACGCCACGGTCAGCGCTCGATGCGCCGCGATGCGAGGCGCTGCTCAACCTCGGCCAGGCCCTTCGGCGTTTCGAGGTGATACCATTCGCCGTCATGGACGATGCCGTAGAGCCGCTCCGCCAGGATGGCGCGCGTCCAATAGGGTTTGATCGAGAATTTCGCCGCCGGCGCGCCGCCGAAAAAGCGGCGATGCAGCATCTGGACGGCGGCGAAATAGTGCGGCGCGATCTCGGTTTCGCCCCGCCAGCGCAACAGGCCTGCGGAGTCGATCATGAAATCGCCCGGCCCGTCGATCCCAACGGCGGTGACGGTGCGTTGCATCAACAACAACCCATCCATCTTTTCCTCGTCGAAGGCGCGCGCCATGCGGATCAGCGCGGGCACCTTGCCGTTGAGCCAGAACACATCGGCATTGATCACGTAGAAAATCTCGCCGAGATGCCGCAGCGCATTGACCACGCCGCCGCCGCTGTCGAGGAGCTCGTCCTCCGGCGACAGCACGATCTCGACGTCGCGCCGCCCTTCGAGATGGCGCGCGATCATGTCGCCGCGATAATGCAGATTGACCACGATGCGCTTGACGCCGATCGCGACCAGGCGGTCGATGGCGTGGTCGATGATCGGCTTGCCCGCGACCGGGATCAGCGCCTTCGGCATGGTGTCGGTGATCGGCCGCATGCGGGTGGCAAGGCCCGCCGCCAGCACGATGGCGGTTTTTGGCGCGGTCGCCGGCATGTTCATGCGAGCGCGCTTTCCGGCACGCGCCGCCAGCCGGGCGGTACGTTCGCTTCGAACCATTGCCGCACCGGCGCCAGCGCCGGGTGCGCCAGATCCTCGATCAGGAGTCGCCACATGTGCGGAATATGTTTGAGGTAGTGCGGCTTGTCGTCGCGCAATTTGAGGCGCGCGAACTGGCCGATATTCTTGGCATGCCGCTGTGCGCCCATGACGGCGTAGGAGGTGGCGAAGCCGTCGCGATCGAGATCGGGAAAGGCGGCGAGATAGCGTGCGATCATTTTTTGCCGCAGCGGCAATGCCACGTCGCGGCGCTCGTCTTCGAGCAGTGACATGAGATCGTAGGTCGCGGGACCGAGCACTGCGTCCTGAAAATCCAAGAGCCCGCAGGCGGCGACGCCGTTACGCCCGGCGACACGCATCAGATTGTCGACATGGTAGTCGCGCAGTACCAGCGTCGCCGGCGTACTCTCTGCCGACGCTAACACCACGCGCCAGCGCGCGAGATAATCCTCGCGCAGCGCCGCCGGCGCTTCCTTCCCGGCGACAAGGCGCAGATACCAGTCGACGAAACGCACCGCCTCGTCGAGGAACCGCGCCTCGTCATAGCGCGGCAGGTCGCTCGCCGCCGCTTCGAACCGCCGACGCAACGCGATCAGCACATCGACGGCGAGCGCATAAAGCGGTTCCTCGGCCTCGCCGGCGGCGAGCAGGCGCGTATAGGTGCCGTCGCCGAAATCTTCGATCAACAAAAGGCCGCGCTCGATGTCGGCGGCGAAAATCTCGGGAGCGCTCAGATCCATGCCGCGCAGCAGGGTCTGGATCGCGATAAAGGGCCGCACGTCTTCCTGCGGTGGCGGCGCGTCCATCAGGATGGCGCGCCTGTCGCCCGCCGCTAGCCGCACATACCGCCGGAACGACGCGTCCATCGCGAGCGGCGTGCATGTCGCCTCGGCCAAGCGATGCGTCGCGAGGAAATCGCGGATAAGCGCCGCGCGGTCAGCCATCGAGCACCGCGTCCCAGCGCGCCGGCCCGGTCACCGTGGCGCGCCGCTGCTGCGGCTGCTCGCCGGCCGCCAGCGCGATGTCGAGCCGGTCGCGCGGCAGGAGCGCCGCGATGCGCTCGGGCCACTCGATCAGGCAAATCCCGTCCGCCCACGCCTCCTCGATGCCGAGCTCATAGATTTCGTCCGCCGCTTCGAGCCGATAGAGATCGAAATGCCACACGGTCGGCCGGCCCGGAAATTCATAGGTCTGGACCAGGGTGAAGGTTGGACTCGGGACGTCTTCGTCGCCATTGCCGAGGGAACGGATGAACGCGCGGGCGAAGCTGGTCTTGCCGCTGCCGAGCGGACCGGATAGCGCGATCGTGTCGCGCGTCCGCGCCGCGGCCGCGATCCGGGCAGCCAGCCGCGCCGTTTGCGCCTCGTCGGCAAGGTCGATCACGCGCCGCGCCATCGCGCCAGTCTTATTCTGTTTCGGCTTGGCGGGGCAACAAGCGCGGCGCTTGCGCGGGGTCCCCTGCCCGGCCATTCTCCGCCGCCAAGGAGAAAAAATGCAGCGCAGGGACGTGGCGATTATCGGAGCCGGGCCGGTCGGGCTGTTTGCCGTGTTCGAATGCGGCATGCTCGGTCTCTCCTGTCACGTCATCGACGTGCTCGACATGCCGGGCGGGCAATGCGCCGCGCTCTATCCCGAAAAGCCGATTTACGACATTCCGGGTTATCCGGTGATCGAGGCGCAGCAATTGATCGAGCGGCTTTCCGAACAGGCCGCGCCCTTCGAGCCGCTCTATCATCTCGGGCATCGCGTCGACCGGCTGGAGGCGCTGCCGGGCGGCGGCTTCCGCCTCGGCACCGACGACGGCAACTCGATCGAGGCCGGCGCGGTCATCGTCGCCGCGGGGGTCGGCGCGTTCGGTCCCAACCGGCCGCCGCTCGACGGCATCGAATCGTTCGAGGGCAAAAGCGTGTTCTACTTGGTGCAGCGGCGCGAGGAGTATCGCGGCCGCCGCGTCGTAATCGCCGGCGGCGGCGATTCGGCGATCGACTGGGCGGTGTCGCTGGCCGAGGTCGCTGCCTCGGTGATGCTGGTCCATCGCCGCGACAAGTTTCGCGCCGCGCCCGAAATGCTGGCGCGGCTGAAACGCCTCGCCGCCGACGGCAAGGTCGAGCTGGTGACGCCCTTCCAGCTCCACGGACTCGACGGCGAGAACGGCCAGCTCCGCGCCGTCACCGTCGTCGATCTCGACGGCAAGACGCGGCGGCTCGAGGCCGACCGGCTGCTGCCGTTTTTCGGCCTCTCCATGAATCTCGGGCCGATCGCGCAATGGGGTTTGGCGCTCGACCAGAGCCATATCGCGGTCGATCAGGCGACCGGCGCCACGTCGGTGCCCGGCATTTTCGCCGTCGGCGACATCGCCACCTATCCCGCCAAACTCAAGCTGATCCTGACCGGCTTTGCCGAAGCGGCGCAGGCGTCGCGCGCCATCTTCCCGCTGGTGCGGCCCGGCGAGGCGCTGCACTTCCAATATTCGACGACGACCGGCGTGCCCGGGCGCTAGAGTGCGATCCGGTCAGACGGAAGCATGTTCGCTTCCGTCCGACCGGTGAATCGCACTCTCATTATTTGATAGGGTCGGATTCACGCCTGATGGATCGCGAAGGCGATTCCATCAAGGGCGATCCGACCCTAGCTACGCCGTCGTTGCCTATGCCGGCGGCTCGTTGGGCAGGAAGCAGATCACCGCGGTGCCGATGCCCGCGACCGAATCGAGCTCGATCCGCCCGCCGTGCAGCTCGACGATGCTCTTGACCAGCGCAAGGCCCAGACCGGCGCCGCCATTGGCGCGGGTCGGCGCCGTGCCGCGCTCAAATTTGACGAAGATGCGGGCGATGTCCTCGGGCGGTACGCCCGGCCCGGTGTCGGCGACCGACAGCGCAACGCCGTCCTGCACCCGCCGTGCCGCCAGCGTCACCTCGCCGCCCGCCGGGGTAAATTTGAAGGCGTTGGACAGGAGGTTGAACATCGCCTGTTTGAGGCGCCGCTGATCGCCTTTGAGGCTGCCGATATCCGCAGGCACGTCGAGCCGGAAGCCGACATTGCGCCCCCGCGCCCGTTCGTGCGCCAGCGTCTGGAGGCTCGCCATCATCTCCTTGATGTCGATGGTTTCGACGTCGAGCGCCAAATAACCGGCCTCGATGGTGGAGAGATCGAGAATATCGCCGATCAATGCCGCCAGCGACTGCGCACTGCCGAGAATCCCCTTGCTGTATTCCATCTGGCGGTCGTTGAGCTTGCCGAAATACTGGTTCACCAGAAGCTCGGAGAAACCGACGATGACATTGAGCGGCGTGCGCAACTCGTACGACACATTGGCGATGAACTCGCTCTTGAGCCGATCGGCGGCCTCAAGCGCCGCGTTCTTCTCGGTCAGCGCGTCGGCGAGCTTGGTCGTGTCGGTGACGTCGAGATAGAGGCAGAGAGTGTTGCCGTCGGGCAGCGTCACTGTGGCGACGCGCAGGATCGAGCCGTCGAGTCGTTCCAATTTTTCGTCGAGCGCTTCATGGCTCATGAAGCGCGCCACCAATTCGCGACGCTGCGCCGGCCAGTCGCCGCCGCGGTCGATCAGCGGCCGCGTCTTGTCGACGATCTCGTTGATATGCGGCTCGCCCTTGAGGTCGTCCGGCGACAATTTCCACATCGCCGCGAAGGCCGGGTTCGACAGTTTGAGCCGCCCGTCCGTTCCATAGACGGCGACGCCTTCCTTGAGCTGGTCGAGCGTCTCGCGCTGCACTTCGGTCAGGGTGTTGAACGAGCGCTCGAGCGCCAGCCGGTCGGTGACGTCGTCATAGACGAAGATCAGGCCACCCATCGGATGCGGCGACACGGAAACGCGCAGCGTCCGCTCGTCGGGCAGATGCATCAAGTCAGGCGCCGGCGCGGCGGGCGCCGTGAACATCGCCTGGACGTTGCGCTTATAGGCGGGAAAATCGACGAACTCGGGCAGACGGCGGCGCTCGCGCAAATGTTCGAGCAGTTCGTCGATGCTCGGATTGGCGTCGAGCCATTCGGCATCGAGCTGCCACAGCGCGGCGAAGGCGCGATTGTAAAAACTTAGCCGCGTATCGACGCCGAAAATCGCGATCGCGACCGCGAGGCTTTCCAGCACTTCGGCATGGGAATCGGCGTGACGGTTGAGCTCGCTCTCCTTGGCTTCGATCTCCGAGTAGTCGCGGGCATAACCGACAAGCCGGTCGGAATTCGGCAGCGGCGCCTCGGTGATTTCGAGAAAGCGCCGCTGACCGCCGACGACGATGTGATGGCTTTCGCGCTGGAGCGCGTTGATGGTGCGCGCGCGCAGCGCGAGGGCGCGGCCGTCCTCGCCCAAGACGCCGATACCGAGCTCGCGCTGTTCGGCGATGGTGGCCTCGCGCGTCGAATCGACCGCCAGGGCGTAGGCTTCGTTGACCTCGATCAGCGACAGGTCGCCTTTGCGGCGGTGCCAGACCGGCATCGGCAAGGCGTCGAGCGTGCCGGCGGTCGCGGCGACGCGGGCGAGGCTGGTGGCAATTTGCTGCGACGCCACTTCGCGTTCGTGCTCGGCCGCGGACAGTTCGGCGAGATAGCGGTTCCGTTCCTCGGCGATCTCCTCAGCGCTCCTGGCCAATCGCCAGCGCACCGCCACCGCGGCGATCAGCGCGATAATGACCAGCAGAACGATCGAGATGGTAACGCCCACAGTATTTTCCGTGTTTCCTGTGATTGTCTCGGCAGTGCAGGCGTCCGGGGCGCGTTTTTAACAAGGAAATGGTGGACGAATTATAACCAATCCCATGCTGTCGATGCGATTATGCCACCGAGTCGCGCGGCGCCATCAAGTCCCGTGCATTTCATTAAAATCGTCGACAAGCGACGCGATCCTCACGTCGTCTGTCTGGTCCATGACGGCCCGCGCCCGCTGGGTCGCGGCGCGCAGATCGAGGGTGCGGATCCGTTCCTTGACCCGGCCGATATTGCTCGGCGCCATCGAGAGGTTACGCAGGCCCAAGCCGAGGAGCAGCGCGGTGAAACGCGGATCGCCCGCCATTTCGCCGCACAAATTGACCGGAATCCGCGCCCGCATCGCCGCCTCGACGGCGAACTGGATCAGCCGCAACACGGCGGGATGAAGCGGGTTGTAGAGATAGGCGACCTGCTCGTCGCTGCGATCGATGGCGAGCGTGTATTGGATCAGATCGTTGGTGCCGATCGAAAAGAATTCGGCCTCGGCGGCGAGCGCGTCGGCGGCGAGCGCCGCGCCTGGAATCTCGATCATCGCGCCCAAAGGCGGCAGCGGGTCGGGAAGAGTGACCCCGCGCCGTCTGAGGCGCCGCGCCGCCTGATGCAGCGCCTCGCGCACGGCGCGTAGCTCGCCGGGATTAGCGATCATCGGCACCAGGATGCGCACCTTGCCGATGGCGCTGGCGCGCAGCATCGCGGCAAGCTGCACGTCGAGCAGGCGCCGCTCTTTAAGCGCCAGCCGCACCGCCCGCAAGCCGAGCGCCGGGTTGGCGCTTTCCGGCGAAATGTTGCCGGCGAGCTTGTCGCCGCCGATGTCGAGCGTACGCAGCGTGACGGGCTTGCCGTCCATGCCGCGCACCAAGGCGGCGTAGGCGGCGTACTGGTCGTCCTCCCCGGGCAGGTCGTCACGGTTCATGTAAAGGAACTCGGTGCGCACCAGCCCCAATCCCTGCGCGCCCGCAGCGATCGCCAGCTCGCGCTCGCGCGGCAATTCAAGATTGGCGTCGAGCGTGATTTCGACCCCGTCGCGAGTCACCGCCGGCAGGCGGCGCAGGCGGGAGAGACGTCGGCGCTCATGTTCCAGCTCCTCGCGCTGACGCTCATAAGCGGCACGGGTCGCGGCGGTGGGATTGAGGATGACGCGGCCCATGCCGCCATCGACGATGATCGTATCGCCCGGCTCGACGCGACGCAGCAGATCGGCGATGCCCAGCACCGCCGGCAAGCCGAGCGCGCGCGCCATGATCGCGGTGTGGCCCTCGGCGCCGCCGAGTTCGGTGGCGAGCGCCACGACCATGCGCGGATCGATCAGCGCGGTGTCGGCGGGAGTCAGTTCCTCCGCGACAATGATCGTGCCGGGCGCCAGACGTTGCAGCGCGGCGTAAGGCGTCTTGGTCAGGTTGCGGATCAGCCGCGCGCCGACGACGCGGATATCGTCGCCGCGCGCCGCGAGATAGGCGTCGTCCATCGCGGCGAAGCTCGAGCCGATCTGGCCCAATTCCAATTGCACCGCGCGCTCGGCGTTGACCCGGTCGTCGCCGACGCGCCGGTCGGCGCCGCGGACCAGGCGCGAATTGGTCAGCATCGCGACATGCGCGTCGAGGAGGTAGCCTGCCTCCTCGGCGGCGGCGCCAGGCAGAGCCGCGGCCTTGACCTTGAGTTTCGCGAGTTGTCTCAGCGACAGCGACACCGCGTCGGCGAGGCGCTTGCGCTCGGCGGCGACGTCGTCATGAGCAACCTTGTAGTCCGGCACCTGGACGGCGCCGACGTCGCTGATGAAGGCGGGGCCGATCGCGATGCCCGGCGAGATCGACAGGCCGGTGAGAGTGCGCTCGCCGCGGTCAGTCTTCATCGAAGCCGCCGTCGATCAGTGCGGCGAGCGCATCGAGGGCGGTCGCCGCTTGCGGCCCGATGGCGCGCATCTCGATCACGGTGCCCGGTCCGGCCGCCAGCATCATCAGCCCCATAATCGAGCGTCCCGACACTTCGGTTCCATTCTTTGCGACCGTGACGTCGGCGTCGTATTCCCAGGCGAGCTTGACGAAGCGCGCGGCGGCGCGCGCATGAAGGCCGCGCTGGTTGCGGATGGTGGCGGAGCGCCGCAGCGGCGCGGCGCCGTCCACATCGGTCATTTCACGTCGGCCAGAAGCTGCGAGGCCACGTTGATGTATTTGCGTCCTGCTTCCTGCGCGCCGCGGACGGCGTTGGCCAGCGTCTCGGTCTGGCGGAGCCCGGCGAGCTTGATCAGCATCGGTAGGTTGATACCGGCGATCACCTCGATCTTGCTCTTGTCCATGACCGAGATGGCGAGGTTCGACGGCGTGCCGCCGAACATATCGGTCAGCAACACCACGCCCGAGCCGTCATCGACCTCAGACACCGCGGTCAGAATGTCCTGCCGTCGCTTTTCCATGTCGTCGTCGGGGCCGATACATACCGCGGCGATGGCTTTCTGCCCGCCGACCACATGCTCGAGCGCCGCGATGAATTCGGCGGCGAGCCGGCCATGTGTGACAAGAACCATTCCGATCATGTCCCATCCCTCAAAGGTGCCGCGTCGCCGCGTGCCAGGTCCCGATGCTCGACCGCGACCCGGAAACCCTGATCGCGCAGCGCCTCGCCGAGCCGGTCGGCGACATAGACCGAGCGATGCCGCCCCCCGGTACAGCCGACGGCGACGGTGAAGTAGCTTTTGCCTTCGCTTTCATAGCGCGGCAAGAGCGGCCTGAGCCAGCCGCATAAATCATTGAAAAATCGCGGAAAATCGGGGTCGGCCGCAATATGGGCGGCGACTTTGGGGTCGTGGCCGGTAAGCGGCGCCAGTTCAGCGACATAGTGGGGATTACGCAGGAAACGGACATCCAGGACCAAATCCGCATCGCGCGGCAAACCGTGGCGATAAGAGAACGAAGTCACGAAAATGGCGATGCCCGGCGCCGAATCAATCGCGAAATGACCATGCAACAACCGCTTCAAATCGCCCGGGCTGAGCGCGGTGGTATCGATAACCAGATCGGCCCGGGCGCGCAAGGGCGCCGCCAGCCGACGCTCGCGCTGGATGCCGTCGCTCACCGGCCGATCGCCGGCGGCGGGATGGCGATGGCGCGTCTCGGTATAGCGCTGGATCAGCTTGTCGTCGTCGCAGTCGAGGAACACCAGGGTCGGGCGTCGCTCGGTCTTGGCATCGACCCGGTCGAGCGCGGTCAGTGCCGCCGCGGTGTCGCGATCGTCTTCCAGCACCGTGATGCCGACCGCGATCGGGTGCGCTGCCGGCTTCGAGCCGAGCAAAGCCGGCAACAGCGACAGCGGCAATTTGTCGACGGTCTCGTAACCCAAATCTTCCAGAGATTTCAATGCGGTCGACCGGCCCGCGCCGGACAGGCCGGTGACGATAATGAGCCGCGCCGGTCTATCGCCGCTCGCCGACATCGCGAGCGGGAAGGGTGGTGAGTAGGGCGAGGGCGGCGCGCAGCTTGGCGGGTGCCGAGACTTCGAACGGCGTCAGCGCAAGCAACGGAAAATCGTAACCCAAATACCGGCACCAGGCCGGCTCGGGCAGGCGTTCGACGCGGTCCGGGGGCACCAGATCGGCGACAAGACGGAGTGGCGCGGAGGCGCGCGACGGGACTTCGACGATGCCGACGCCGCGCACCTCCATGCGTCCCGCGATGGTCGGCGGTGCCGACAGGCGCACCGTGCCGCCGATGTCGCGCAGTTCGGTCTGGTCGTCGGCGATCAGCACGGCGCCGGCGTCGATGAGGCGCAGCGCCAGGTCGGACTTACCGCTGCCCGATGGGCCGCGCAGCAATACGCCGTCGCTCCCCAGGGCGATTGCCGTGCCGTGAATGCGGATCATGGGGCGCTGTGTTGCGCCGCACCCAAGCTAAAGTCAATGGCGGGGCGGTTAGGGGTCAGGCGGCGGGGAGGCGGATGACGAACCGCGCGCCCTGCACCCTGCCGTCGCGGCCGACCCGGTTTTCGGCCCGGATGGTGCCGTGGTGACTTTCGACGATCTGTTTCGAGATCGAGAGGCCGAGGCCCGAATGGGTCCCGAATTTCTCGCCTTCGGGGCGGAGCGAGTAGAAACGGCCGAAAATCGCCTCGGACTTGCCCTCGGGAATGCCCGGACCGTCATCCTCGATCGCCACCACGACATAGCCCGACTGGCGCGACGCCACGACGCGGATGACGCCGTTCGGCGGGCTGAACGAGATCGCGTTGGCGATGACGTTGCGGAACACTTGCGCCAGCCGGTCCTCGTGCCCCCACACCGCGAGGTCGCTCGCCGCGGTGTTGCGCGGGCCGGAGCGTGTCAGCGCGATGCGCGGCACTTGCTTGTCGCCGGCGGCGGCTTCATGCACCTCTGCCAGGGTCTCGAGCAGCCGGCCGACAGAAACTTTCTCCATCGTGTCGCGGCTCAGCTCGGCGTCGAGCCGCGAGGCGTCGGATATGTCGTTGATGAGGCGCGTCAGCCGCTCGATGTCGTCGAGCACCAGCAACAACAGTTGCTGGCGCTTGTCGGGGTCGGCGATGCGCACGGCGGTTTCGATGGCGCTGCGCACCGAGCTCAGCGGATTCTTGATTTCGTGCGCGACGTCGGCGGCGAACCGTTCGGTCGCGTCCATGCGCTGCCACAGTGCGCCGGTCATGTCGTTGAGGGCGCGCGCCAGATCGCCGATCTCGTCGTGCCGCCGCGTGAAGGCGGGAATCGTCACCTGCCGGCCGTGACGGCGGATGCGCTCGGCCGCGTCGGCGAGCCGGCGCAGCGGCCGCGCGATGGTCTGCGCCAGATAAAGCGACAAGAGCACGGTGATGACGAAGGCGATGGCGAAGGCCTCGACGATGGTGAAGCGCACGCCGCGCACCGCGGTCTCGACCTCGCCGTTGTCCGCGGTCAGCAACAGCGCACCGAGCACCTTGCGGTAATGCTGAATCGGCACCGCGACCGACAGGACGAGCGCGCCGTCGGAGCGGCGCCGCACCGCGTCGGCGATGTCGCCGTTGATGGCGAGCCGCACCTCGGGATAATTGCCGGGGCTTTCCATCGGCAGGTTGGCTTCGTTGGGATAGCGTCCCGGCAGGATCTGGACGAAGTACTGATAGATCTCGTTGAAGGCGCGTTCGATCAGCCCGCCTTGCGCCGGCGGCGCAAGTTCCTGGACCTGCACGCCGCCAAAGGATTCGAGCGTGCGGGTATCGATCAGCATGCGGCCTTCGGTGTCGAACACGCGCGCGCGGCGCTTGGTCGGCTCGACCAGGCGGCGCGTCATCTGCCGCGTCAATTCCGGCGCCAGTTCCTCGTTTCCGGCGTCGCCGACCGTGATCGCGCCTTCGCCGAGCGCGGCGGCGAACACTTGCGCGCGGGTCTTGAGCGCCGCGATCTCGGTCTCGACCAGACTCTGCTGATAGTCGCCGAGCTGGAACAGCGCGCCGCCCAGCACCAAGAGCGCGATGACGTTGACGCCGAGGATGCGCCGCGTCAGCGGCGACACGCCGCTCTGACGGCGTGAGGTATCGCGTTGTTGTTCGGTCGACTCTTCCGCGGTCTCGGCGAAGCGCTGCTCGGCCGTGTTATCCGTCGCGGTAACGGTATCCGACGCCATACAGGGTTTCGATCTGTGCGAAATCCGGGTCGATCAGCTTGAATTTCTTGCGCAGCCGCTTGATGTGGCTGTCGATGGTGCGGTCGTCGACATAAATATGCTCACCATAGGCGCCGTCCATCAACTGGTCGCGGCTTTTGACATGGCCGGGACGCAGCGCCAGCGATTTCAGGATCAGGAATTCGGTCACGGTCAGATCGACGTTCTGACCCTTCCAGCCGCATTGATGACGGCTCGGATCGAGCGTCAGATCGCCGCGCTGGATCACCGGTTCGGCGTCGGTGCTTTCCTGCTGCAGCTCGCCGCGCCGCAACAGCGCGCGGATACGCTCGACCAGAAGACGCTGCGAGAACGGCTTGCGGATGTAGTCGTCGGCGCCCATTCGCAGCCCAAGCACTTCATCGACCTCGTCGTCCTTCGAGGTCAGGAAGATCACCGGCATCGCGCTCTGCTTGCGCAACTGGGACAATAATTCCATCCCGTCCATGCGCGGCATCTTGATGTCGAGGATGGCGAGGTCGGTCGGACGCTGGGTCAGGCTCTTGAGCGCCTCGGCGCCGTCCGAATAGGCCCGCACCTGGAAACCCTCGGCCTCCAGCGCCATCGTGACCGAGGTCAGAATGTTGCGGTCGTCGTCGACGATTGCGATCGAATTACTCAAGCCTCGCTCCCTGGCCCCTGCGGGACACCCCCATAACGGCGGCGGTATGAGACTGGAACCCCTGGCAAGGGTAGCCGTTCCCGTCTTTCAACCCGCCGCCGATGGAAATGTGGCAAGATCGGACCATGATGGTGGGCCAGCGTCAACCCATTCTTAGGACAGGCAGGCAGTGGCCGATCCCCGAGATAATCTGACCGACGCGCGGGTCTTGCTCCGGCTCGATCGGGCCGCCCTCGGCACAATCGATCCCAGCGGCGCGCCTTATGTTTCGCTGGTCCTGGCGGCGGCGGACGCGGCGTGCAAACCCCTCCTCCTGCTGTCCGATTTGGCGGAGCACAGCAAGAACCTTCGCCGCGACGCCCGCGCCTCCCTGCTGTTCGATGGCACCGCCGGCCTCGACCAGCCACTGACCGGACCGCGCCTCACGCTGATGGGTAGGGTCGCGCCGGCCCCGGACCCCGCCGATCTCGCCCGTTATGTTGCACAGCACAATGACGCCGCGGGGTGGGCGCAAATGAGCGACTTCCGCCTGTACCGGCTCGAACCCGAGGGTGCGCATCTGGTCGCGGGATTTGGTCGCATTGCCTGGCTTGACGCGATAGCGCTATTTTCGCGTGACAATTAAGCAATTGACCCTTGCCGCCCTTGACTTCACGGGCGGGAAAAAGATCAATCGACGAGAAGCGACGCCGAATAAAGTCCTGCCAAGAGACGTTGTGAAATAAATTTCGAAAGGGAACGCCTTGACGAACGCAAGCTCCGCCGTCACGGGGACGGCCAGCGATTACGGACTCGATCAAGTCGGTGTCCGCCACGCAGCCGCCCAGCATTGGAACCTGACGGCGCCTTGGCTCTACGAACACGCCATTCGCCGCCGCGAGGGCGAGGTCGCCGCCGGCGGCGCCTTTGTCGCGCGCACCGGCAAATTCACCGGCCGCACCCCGCGCGATAAATATTTCGTCGAGGAACCGTCCTCGAAAAACGACATCTGGTGGGGCGGCTTCAACAAGCCGATTTCCGGAACCGTGTTCGAGCGCATGCTCGAGCGCGTGCGCGCCTATTTCCAAGGCAAGGAACTGTTCGTCCAGGATCTTTATGGCGGCGCCGATCCGGCCTACCGCCTCAAGGTGCGTGTCGTCACCGACAGCGCCTGGCATTCGCTGTTCGTGCGCAACATGTTCATCCGGCCCAAGGTTCAGGAACTTGCCGATTTTACGCCGGACTTCACCATCCTGCACGCCCCCAAATTTTTCGGCGACGCGCTCGCCGACGGCACCGCGTCCGACACGTTCATCCTGGTTGATTTCGGCCGGCGCCTCGTGCTGATCGGCGGCACCGAATATGCCGGCGAGATCAAGAAATGCGTCTTCGGCTATCTCAATTTCATGCTGCCCGCCAGGGGCGTGCTGCCGATGCATTGCTCGGTCAATGTCGGCCCGCGCGGCGACAGCGCGGTGTTCTTCGGCCTCTCCGGCACCGGCAAGACCACGCTGTCCGCCGACGGTTCGCGCACCTTGATCGGCGATGACGAGCATGGCTGGAGCGACAACGGCCTCTTCAATTTCGAAGGCGGCTGTTACGCCAAGGCGATCAATCTCTCCGCCGCGCATGAGCCCGAAATCTATGCCGCGACCCATCGCTTCGGCACGGTGCTGGAGAACGTCGTGCTCGATCCGCTGACGCGCGCGCCCGATCTCGCCGACGGCAGCCTCACCGAAAACACCCGCGCGTGCTATCCGCTCGATTTCATTCCCAACGCCGATCCCAACGGCGTCGCGCCGCATCCCGAAAACGTCATCATGCTGACCGCGGATGCGTTCGGCGTGCTGCCGCCCATTGCACGCATGTCGCCGGAACAGGCGATGTATCATTTCCTCTCGGGCTACACCGCACAGGTGGCGGGCACCGAGATCGGCGTCACCGAGCCGAAGGCGACCTTCTCGACCTGTTTCGGCGCGCCGTTCATGCCGCGCCATCCCTCGGTCTACGCCAAGATGCTGGGCGAGCGGATCGAAAAGACCGGCGCCGCGTGCTGGCTGGTGAATACCGGCTGGTCGGGCGGCGCCTACGGCGTCGGCAGCCGCATGAAGATCGCTTACTCGCGCGCGCTGGTGCGCGCCGCGCTCGACGGCAAGCTCAAGAACGTGCCGGTGCGCAAGGAGCCGTTCTTCGGCCTCCTGGTGCCGGAGAGCTGCCCCGAAGTGCCGTCGGACGTGCTGATGGCGCGCAATACCTGGTCGGACAAGACGGCGTACGACAACACCGCCCGCGACCTGACCAAGCGCTTCGAGACCAACTTCAAGAAGTTCGAGGAGTATGTCGGTCCCGAAGTGAAAAAAGCCGCCATTTACGCGGCGGCTTAGTTTTTGGCCCTCAGACGCCGGGCGGCGGCCGTCCGGCCGCCTTGGCTTCGCGCCTAACGGCGCGCGCTCCCACTTGGTCGCGAAGAATTAAGAGGATAAAGCCGCTCTCTCCGCCGTCCGTGACCCGAGACGCTTCCGCAATCCAATGAGCGGCTGCTCCAGCGCGTAGTACGACAGCGCCGCCATCGCGACGCAGGCGGCGAGCGCCGCGAGCGCGACGATCGCGCGCGGCTGGCCCGCGAGTTCGTATTTCACCGCCTCGCCGGTGGCGAGGTGCCAGACATAAAGCGAATAGCTGAGCCTGCCGATCCACGCGGCCGGCGCGGTGTTGAGGAGCCAGTTCGCCGGCGCGTAACGCGCGCTGAACACGATGGCGCTCATGCCGATGGCGATGACCGCGGCGAGCAAACTGTAGCGCAGCGTCTCGCGGAAAAACGGCTCGCGATACGCGAAACAGAAAATCAGCACCAGCAAAGCGGCGGCAACCGGCAGCGGCCGGATCAGGAACCGGATCAGCGCGCGGCCGCCCGGCAGCTCGCACAGCGAAGCGGCCAGTACGCCGAACGCAATCGAATCGATGCGCAGCTCGGTGCGCAGATAGAAATATTCGGTGTCGAGCAGCTCTGGATGCCGGGCGGCGCCGATGAAACGCAGCGCCAGCGGCACCGCGCAGGCGACGATGGCGAGCGCCGCGACCGAACCCGGCCGCGCGCGCAGCAACAGCACCAGCGCCGGGAAGAAAATATAGAACTGCTCTTCGATCGACAGCGACCAGAAATGGGTGAACGGCATCGTCACCGTGACGTGGTCGACGTTGTAATGAACGAAGAGATAGTTGGCGTAATAGAACAGCGCCGAGATCGGCTCGGGCCAATCGATCTGGCTGGGTGCCGCGATCAGGAACACGGCGCAGACAATCACCGTGTAGGCCAGCACCGCGGGATAAAGCCGCACCACGCGCCGCGCATAGAACGCGCCGAGCGAGATCGTGTCGCGCGATTTGTGCTCGGCGAACAAGAGACGCGTGATGAGGAATCCGCTGATGACGAAGAACGTCAGGACGCCGAACCCACCGGGGAACCAGCGGTCGCTGACCAGATGCGCCAGCAGCACCAGCGCGATCGACACCGCGCGCAGCCCGTCGAGGCTCGGCACCTGGCCGGCGCGCGCCGCCATGTCGGCGGCGGCGAGATGCGGAACGCGGTCTGCCACCCCGGCTCTATGGCCCGCTTCGCGCCCGGTCACAAGCGCGCGACGGTAAAACGGTAAAATTTCGCGCGGTTACGCGACCTTCACCACCAGCTTGCCGAAATTCTTGCCCTGAAGCAGGCCGAAAAACGCCTCGGGCGCCTTCTCCAATCCCTCGACCACATCCTCGCGGTATTTGATCTTGCCCTGGTGATAGGCCTGCGCCAGCTCGGCGATTGCGTTCGGGAATTTCGGCGCCAGCTCGGTGACGATGAAGCCGCGCACCGTCATGCGTTTCACCAGCACCGAGCGCAGATCGGGTCCCGTTTGCGGGTTCGGGTCGTTGTAGGACGAAATCATCCCGCACACCGCAACGCGCGAGAAATTGTTGAGGAGCGGCCACACCGCGCGCTGCGTCGCGCCGCCGACATTCTCGAAATAGAAATCGATGCCCTTGGGACAGGCGGCGGCGATCTGGTCGCGCAATTTGTCCGAGCGGTGATCGATGCAGGCATCGAAGCCCAGCGTCTCGACCACGTATTTGCATTTCTCGGGCCCGCCCGCGACGCCGACCGCGCGGCAGCCTTTGAGCTTGGCGAGCTGGCCGACCACCGAGCCGACCGCGCCCGAGGCCGCCGACACCACCACCGTCTCGCCCGGCTTGGGCTGGCCGATATCCATGAGGCCGGCATAGGCCGTCATGCCCGGCATGCCGAGGAGGCCCAACGCCAGCGAATAAGGCTTCACGATCTTGGGGTCGAGCCTGGTGAGGCCCGCGCCGTTCGACACGGCGTAATCCTGCCAGCCGACATAGGAGCCAACCACGTCGCCTTCTTTGAAATCCTTGTTTTTCGACGCCGCGACCTGGCTGACCGTGCCGCCGACCATCGGCTGCCCGACCACCGCCGGCGCGGCATAGGACGGGCCGTCATTCATCCGCCCGCGCATATAGGGGTCGAGCGACAGGAACAGCGTCTTGAGCAACACCTCGCCGTCCTTGGGTTCGGGCGCCGGCGTGCTGACCAGTTCGAAATTCGCGGCGCTCGGCGCGCCGGTCGGGCGGGATTTGAGCAGGATCTGGCGGTTGGTGGGCATCGCGCGCTCCTCTTTGATGATGTTGGCCGAGACTATAATGTCGCCGGCAACGCAAAGACAGGGAGCGACGCATGACGACGCCGACGGATTTTTCGGGCTGCAACGTGCTGGTGATCGGCGCCACGACCGGTATCGGGCGCGCCACCGCCATCGCCTTCGCCGAGGCCGGCGCGAACGTCGCCATCGGCGGGCTGGGCGAGGCTGACGGGCGCGCGGTCGAGGCCGAGATCAAGAAACGCGGGCGCGACGCGCTCTTCCTGGAGACCGACGTGCGGCAGGAGGCGCAGATCGAAAAACTGATCGCCGCCGCCATCGCGCGCTGGAAACGCATCCATGTCGCGGTCAACAACGCCGGCACCGAAGGCCGTTTCGCGCCGCTTCAGGACATGAGCGCGGCCGAGTTCGACAACATCATCGCGGTCAATCTGCGCGGCATGTTCCTCGGGCTGAAGCACGAAATTCCGCACATGAAGGCGAATGGCGGCGGCGCCATCGTCAACATGTCGTCGAATGCCGGCCTCAAGGCCATCGCCAATATCGCGGTCTACACCGCGTCGAAGCACGGCGTCGCCGGCCTGACCAAGGCGGCGGCGCTCGAGACGGCGCGCGACAATATCCGCGTCAACGCGGTGGCGCCGGGCGCGGTCGAGACCGGGTTGTTGCATCGCATGGTCGACGGCCATGTGCCGATTCCCGCCATCGCCGAATCCACGCCGATGGGCCGCATCTCGCAGCCCGAGGAAATCGCGCGGACGATCCTGTTCCTCGCCTCGGACTCGGCCTCTTACATGACCGGCGTCATCGTGCCGATCGATGGCGGCGGCATCGCGGGGTAGCTATTTTTTCCACTCGTTCTCGGGCGGCGCCTTGCCGAGCGCGTCCCAGGTCGCCTGGGCTTTCGCGGTGTCCATGTATTCCTTGAGGTGCGCGATCTTGCCGTTCTTGAACTCGAACAGGAAATGGTACTGGTTGTCGTAGCGCACGCCCTTGATCATGTCGGCGCCGCCGGTGACTTCCATCGCGACCTTGTCGCCTTCCGCCACCGTGCTGGTCGGCGTCAGCGTCATCGCGCCGACCACCATGCCGCGAAACTCGCGCACCACTTTGGCGAAATCGCCGACCGACGAGGTGCGGCCCATCACGCTGACCTTGCCGTCGGGCGCGAACTTGCCGAACGCCGCGTCGTAATCGCCCTTTTCCAAGAGGCGCATATACTCCAGCGCCAGGGCCTTGTTGTCCGCTGCACTCATCGTTCCCTCCTGCGGGTTTGACGTTATGCTAAAGAAAACTACTTACGCGCGCCACTCGGGTTGGCGGGCGGCGAGTGGCGCGCGGACATAAACGGAGGAAAGCACATGGCGAAACGCTTCGAAGGCAAATCCATTCTGGTGACGGGTGCGGCGTCGGGGATCGGGCGCGCGACCGCGCTGGCGTTCGGCGCCGAGGGCGGGCGCGTCACCGTGGTGGACCGCAGCGACAAGGACGGCGAAGCGACGGCGAAGGCGATCCGCGACGCCGGCGGCGCCGCGATCTTTTTCAAGGCCGACGTGTCGAAGGCCGCCGATTGCCGCGCCATGGTCGCAGCCGCGGTCGCCGCGCATGGCGGGCTCCAATGCGCCTTCAACAATGCCGGCATCGAGCGCCACGGCTATCTTACGGCCGACATCGAGGAATCGTCGTGGAACGAGGTCATCGCCGTCAATCTCAACGGCGTGTTCCTGTCGATGAAATACGAAATCCCCGAAATGCTGAAACATGGCGGCGGCGCCATCGTCAACACCGCGTCGGTCGGCGGCATCGTCGGCAATCCCGGTCTCGGCGCCTATTGCGCGGCGAAGCACGGCGTCATCGGCATCACCAAGGTCGCTGCGCTCGAATATGTCGCGCAGGGCGTGCGGATCAACGCGCTGTGCCCGGGAGGCACCGCGACGCCGATGCTCAAGAACTGGTTTCAGGAGCCGGGCGTCGAGGAGCACGTCAAGGCGCTGCACCCGATCGGCCGCTGGGCCGATCCGTCGGAACAGGCCAAAGCCGTGCTGTTCCTGTGCTCCGACGACGCGTCCTACATGGCCGGCCATTCGCTGATCGTCGACGGCGCCATGACCGCGCAGTAAGCACGCGCAACACTCCCTCACGAAAAGATGCGGTGCCGGGCCAAGGCTTCGTCCCTAGATTAAGGGCGATGCCCGACGCCAGCGCCAGCGCCGATCCGCGTGCGATGGAAGCTCAAGCGCCCGCCGCAAAAAGCGGGCGCTTGTTGCTGACCGGGTCGCTGATGGCGGCGACCTTCATGCAGGCGCTCGACACCACCATCGCCAACGTCGCGCTGCCGCACATGGAGGGGAGTCTGTCGGCGACTCAGGATCAGATCACCTGGATCCTGACCTCCTACATCGTCGCGGCGGCGATCATGACGCCGCTGACCGGTTGGCTCGCGGGACGGTTCGGACGCAAGCGCGTACTGCTCATCTCCGTCGCCGGCTTCGTCCTGTCGTCGGCGCTATGCGGCATCGCCATCTCGTTGCCGCAGATGGTGATCTATCGGCTGTTGCAAGGCGTCTCGGGCGCCGCGCTGGTGCCGATCAGCCAGGCGGTGCTGCTCGACACGTATCCGACCAGCAAGCACGGTCAGGCGATGGCGATGTGGGGTCTCGGCGTGACGCTGGCGCCGGTGGTCGGCCCGGTGCTGGGCGGCTGGCTGACCGACGATTATTCGTGGCGCTGGGTGTTCTATATCAACGTGCCGATCGGCATCCTGGCGTTTTTCGGCCTTTTGACGTCGGTCAAGGACAGCCCGCGCATCAAGCGCAATTTCGATTTCTTCGGCTTCGGCGTGCTGTCGGTCGGCGTCGGCGCGCTGCAAATGATGCTCGACCGCGGCGAGATCAAGGACTGGTTCAACTCGCCCGAAATCATCGTCGAGGCGGCGCTGGCGGGCTTCGGCTTTTATTTCTTTGTCGTGCGGATGGTGACGGCGAAGCATCCGTTTCTCAGCCTCGCTTTGTTCAAGGATCGCAATTTCGTCACCGGCAACATGTTCATTTTCGTCGTCGGCATCATTCTGTTCGCGACGTTGGTGCTGGTGCCGCCGCTGTTCCAGGGCCTGATGAATTATCCCGTCATCACCACCGGCCTGATCATGGCGCCGCGCGGCGTCGGCACCATGCTGTCGATGGTGCTGGTGGGCCGCGTCGCGGGCAAGATCGATCCGCGAATCCTGATCGGGTTCGGCTTCGCGCTCAGCGCGTTGTCATTGTGGCAGATGATGGGTTTCGATCTGCAGATGGACGAATGGCCGGTGATCTGGTCGGGTCTGACGCAGGGTTTCGGCGTCGGCTTCGCTTATGTTTCGCTGTCCAGCGTGTCGTTCGCGACGCTGCCGCCGCAATATCGCGCCGAAGGCACGGCGTTTTTCAACTTGATGCGCAATCTCGGCTCCAGCATCGGGATTTCCGCGGTGCAGGCGCTGCTGACCGAGAACACCCAGACGATGCATTCGAGCCTGTCGCGGTTCATCTCGCCGTACAATCCGGCGCTGCACGGTTTCGATCTGCACTCGACGCAGACCCTGGCGCAGCTTAACGGCCTTATCACCAGCCAGGCGGCGATGGTCGCCTATAACGACGACTTCAAGATCATGATGATCCTGTCGCTGTTGACGATTCCGTTCCTGATCTTCCTGCGCGTGAAAGCGCCCCGTCCCGGCGAAAAGCCGGAAATAGTGGCGCTAGAATAGCGCCGCCGGATCGGTCCTGATTGTGATCGTCTAGGCTCGCTTTAGGCGGGCCAACCGCGAATTTTCGTACCAATTTTTTTAAGAACGTCAGTTCGGCAGGAAGCTGATCGTCCGTATTTCCAGGCTGCGCCGCGGTCGTGCGCCCGGCGGACTCGACGGGTCGTCGAACGCGGTATGCGCCGTCAGCTGCGGCCGCGCGCGGTCGGAATCGCACAGCTTGAAGACCAGAAGCTCGTCCGGCCGCATGCGTGGATAGTAGTACCAGCGGTGCGTGGGGCTGTAGGCGACATTGAAGCCTTCGAGGAAATCGCTCGGGTCTTCGGGCCGCGTGCCGATGAGGCCCAGCACCAGGTCCTGTTGCGCGACGGTCGAGGCGTCGCACACCGCCAGCGGCTTGCGCTCGACCGGTTCGATGCCGCGCCACAAATTGATCAGCACCACCCGCCGGTCGGCGTATTTCGGCGCTTCCGGCCCCAGCATTTCCGCTGCCATTCGGCGCATGGTCTTTTCGTTGAAATCGATGTGCGGATTGTTGGCTGGCTCGTGCGCCTGCAAGGGCGGCACGGTGCCGCCGCCCCGCGCCGAGTCGCTGAACACCTGGTCGCTGCGCGCGCCGGGCGCGGGCGGGATCAGCGGCGCGCGGTTGGGATCGTCGGTGCGGTAGACGTCGCCGAACACCACGACTTTCTCCGCCCCGGTGAGCTCGGCGACCAGGCGCTCGACCTCGGGGTAATAGAGGCGGTGGACCTGTTCGGGGTCGCGGAAATCGCCGACGGCCGAGCGGTGCTCGATCAGGGTGAAGCCGTTGCGGTCGAGCGACAGGCCGCGCTCGGCGCGTGCGTCGTGAATGCGGACGCGGTGCGGGTCGTAATGGTGCGTCGTCGCCTCGCGCTGATATTCGTAGATCGTGGTCGGTCCAAAGGCCGCGTCGATATAGGCAAGATCGGCCTCGACGAAGGGAACCGTCGCGACTTGGCTTGCGTTCATGGCACGCCTCCCGGATTTCTTTTCCGCCCGGGCATGATAACAATGCCGCGGGGGAAGATATACCGTCACAAGGGGAAGGACTTATGTCGCTGCATCCCGCTGTCGCCGCCTGGCTCGAACCGCTGAAAAAACTGCCGCCGACCCATACCCTGCCGGTCGAGGTGGTGCGCGCGAACATGATCGCGGCGCGCGCCATGATGCCGCCGCCCGCGGTCGGCCATGTCGCCGACCGCAAGCTGCCCGGCCCGCGTGGCGACATTCCGGTGCGGCTCTATACGCCGTTCGGCATCGGGCCGTTCCCGCTGACGATCTATTTCCATGGCGGCGGCTTCGTGCTCGGCAATCTCGACAGCCACGATTCCGCGTGCCGGCATCTCTGCCTCAACAGCAATTCCATCGTGATGGCGGTCGATTATCGGCTCGCGCCCGAGCATCCGTTCCCGGCGGCGCCCGACGATTGCTATGCGGCGACGGTGTGGGTCGGCCAGCATGCCGGCGAGATCGGCGCCGACGGCAGGCGTTTCGCCGTGTCGGGCGACAGCGCCGGCGGCAATCTCGCGGCGGTCGTGAGTCTGCGGGTGCGCGACGAAGGCGGGCCGAAACTCTGCGGCCAACTGCTCAACTGCCCCGTCACCGATTACGACATGGAGCGGCCGTCCTACCGCGCCAATGCCGACGGCTATTTCCTCACCCGCGACACGATGCGGTGGTTCGACAACCACTATTTGAAGCGCCCCGAGGACCGGAAACACCCGCACGCCGCGCCGATCCGCGCCAAGGATTTTTCCCGCCTGCCGCCGGCCTATGTGCTGACGGCGCAATACGATCCGCTGTGCGACGAGGGCGAGGAATATGGCGACAGGCTCGCCGCCGCCGGCGTGCCGGTGGTGAAAAAACGCTACAGCAACATGATCCACGCGTTTCCGGGCCTGTTGCTCAATGTCGTGCCGGAAGCGGCCGAGGAATTGCGCGCGTTCGGCGCCTGGCTTCAGGCGCGGTTCGCATCGGTCTGAACGACATCGAACGACAAAGGAGGAAACGATGCCGGTGCATCCCACGGTCGCAGCCTGGATCGGCTTGATGAACACGATGCCGGCGCTGGAGACGCTGCCGGTCGCCGACGGCCGAGCCGGCGTCATTGCCGGCCTCGCGCTGCAACCGCCGCCGCCCGCGGTGGGTCACGTCATCAATCGCGCGGTGCCCGGCCCGGGCGGCGATATCCCGGTGCGGATTTACCAGCCGTTCGGCGCCGGCCCGTTCCCGCTGACCATGTATTTCCACGGCGGCGGGTTCGTGATCGGCAATCTCGATACGCATGACGGGCTGTGCCGCCATCTCTGCCTTGCCGCGCATTGCGTCGTGATGGCGGTCGATTACCGGCTAGCACCCGAGCATAAATTTCCGGCCGCGCATGACGATTGCCTCGCCGCGACCAAATGGGCGGCGGCGAATGCCGGCATGCTCGGCATCGATCCGCGCCGCATCGCGCTCGCGGGCGACAGCGCCGGCGGCAATCTCAC
This sequence comes from Allostellaceae bacterium, assembly GCA_025451725.1. Classification (GTDB taxonomy): domain Bacteria; phylum Pseudomonadota; class Alphaproteobacteria; order ATCC43930; family CGMCC-115725; genus JAATGI01. The sequence goes on along the minus strand of JANWJX010000042.1, from coordinate 15,560 downwards.
CGCCGCGACCGCGATCAGCCTGCGCGACAGCGACGGGCCGACGATCTGCGCCCAGCTCTTGGATTGTCCGTGGCTCGACTACGACACCACGACCTCATCCTACCGCGAGAACGGCGCCGGGTATTTCCTCACGCTGCCGCTGATGAAATGGTTCGAGGGGCATTATCTGCGCGGCGCGGCGGATCGCGACGATCCGCGCGCGGCGCCGCTCAAGGCCAAGGATCTGCGCGGCCTGCCGCCGGCCTATGTGCTGACGGCGCAATTCGATCCGTTGCGCGACGAGGGCGAGGCCTATGCCGACAAGCTCGCGGCCGCCGGCGTGCCGGTGGTGCGGAAACGCTACAGCGACATGATTCACGCGTTCCCCGGCCTGTCGCTCAATGTCGTATCGACGGCCGCCGAGGAAATCGCGGCGCACGGCGCCTGGCTCAAGGCGCGCTTCGCGTCGGTCTAGGGGACGGCATGGCGCGGGCCAAACCGAAACGGCGCAAACCAAGGCGGCACAATCCCGCCGCCACGGCATTGCGTTCGCCGACCTACCGCCCGCGCGTGGTCAAATCGAAAAAATCCTATTCGCGGAAAGTCAGGACCACGAAACGCAGTCCGGTCGCCGAGCCTTAGTAATAGTGGTAGCTGCTATGGCCGAATATCGCGAGCACCACGAGGATGATGAGGATCAGCCCGACAATGCCGAACCCGCCGCCGCCGTAGTACTGACGCCGGTAGCCGTAAAATCCGCCGCCGCCGAACAGGATTAGCAGCACCACGATAACCAGAAGCAAGCCCATCGGTTCCTCCATGTCGCCCGGTAAGCGGGCGGGATGTATCAAGAAAACGCCTGCGGCGGGCGAAAGGTCCCCGGTCCGGGCCGATATTTCACACAAATTCTTGCTTATTTAACCCCTGCTCCCTATGTTTCCCGGCCATGTCCTTGCACAATCGCCGCGTGCTGCTGGTCATTACCGGGGGCATTGCCGCCTATAAATCGCTCGATCTGATCCGCCGGTTGCGCGAGCGCGGCGCGTCGGTGCGGGCGATCCTGACCGATGCGGCGACGCGGTTCGTGACGCCGCTCGCGGTCCAGACCCTGAGCGGCAACCGGGTCTATTCGGATATTTTCTCCCTCACCGACGAAAGCGAGATGGGCCATCTGCGCCTCGCGCGGGACGCCGATCTCGTCGTGGTCGCGCCGGCGACAGCGGACATGCTGGCCAAGATGGCGGGCGGGATCGCCGACGATCTCGCCTCGACCGCCTTGCTCGCGACCGACCGGCCGATCCTGGTCGCGCCGGCGATGAACCATCGCATGTGGCTGCACGACGCGACGCACGCCAACATGGCGCTGCTCGAGGCGCGCGGCGTCAAGCGCATCGGGCCCAATTCCGGCGCGCTCGCCGAAGGCGAGACCGGGCCGGGGCGCATGGCCGAGCCGCTCGAAATTGTCGCCGCCATCGAGACGTTGCTGTCGGCGGGTCCGCTCAAGGGCCGCCGCGCCCTCGTCACCTCCGGCCCGACCCACGAGGCCATCGACCCGGTGCGCTTTCTCGCCAACCGTTCCTCCGGCAAACAGGGCCATGCCATCGCGGCGGCGCTGGCGCATGCCGGTGCCGAGACCGTGCTGGTCTCGGGCCCGACCGCCGAGCCCGATCCGGTCGGCGTCACGGTGCATCGCGTCGAATCCGCGCGCGACATGATGAAAGCGTGCGAGGCCGCGCTGCCGGTGGAGATCGCGGTGTGCGCCGCTGCGGTCGCCGACTGGCGTGTCGAGGCGGCATCGCACAAGCTCAAGAAGACCGGCGCGCCGCCGGCGCTGAAACTCACGGAAAATCCCGACATCCTCCGAACACTGAGCCATGCCGGCAATCGCCGCCCGCGCCTCGTTGTCGGGTTCGCCGCCGAGACCGAGAATCTGATCGCGGGGGCGCGCAAGAAACTGGCGAGCAAAGGCTGCGACTGGATCGTCGCCAACGACGTCTCGCCCGGAACCGGCGTATTCGGCGGCGACGCCAATATCGTGCATATCGTCGACGCGGCCGGCGTCGAGGACTGGCCGGCTTTGTCGAAGCGCGAGGTCGCCGAACGGCTTGCCGCGCGGATCGCCCATTTCTTCGCGGCGTGATGCTCCGGCTTTCGAAGAAACTCCTGTTCGCAATCGAGGCGGTGCTCGACATTGCCTACAACGCCGGCACGCTGCCGGTGCAGTCGGGTGAGATCACCAAGCGGCAGGGCATCCCGCGCCGCTATCTCGAACAAGTGTTGCAGCAACTGGTGCGCGCCGGGATTCTGGTCGGGGTGCGCGGTCCGCGCGGCGGCTATCGCCTCGCGCGCGAGCGGCGCCGCATCACGGTCGGCGAAATCGTGCGCGTGGTGCGCTTGCTGGAGCAAGGCGACGACCCGATCGAGGATGAGGCCGGCGCCGAGCTTGGCCGCCGCGTGGTGCGGCCGCTTTGGGTCGAGCTTCAGGACGCGGCGATGAAACAGCTCGACGCCACCACCATCGAGGAACTCTGCAACCGCGCGCACAAGGCCGGCATCGCGGGCGAATACGCCGCGCGGTACGATTATACCATTTAGTCCCTCAGACTCCGGGCGCTCGCGTCCGCTCGCTTGGCTTCGCGCCTAGCGGCGCGCGCTCGCACTTGCTCGCGGCCCTTCGGGGCTATTCATCCCCCGGCGGTTCGGTCTCGGCGTCGTAGATGACGCGCAGTATGACAAACCACGGATAGCGCCGGTCGAGCACGTTGCCGTCCGGCGTCGCCAGCATCCCGGTCACCGTCACCGGCACATGGGTCAGCGTTACCGCGTCGTCGACATTGCCGCCGATCACGCTGATGGTGCCCGGCTGGTCGCCGACCATGGTGGCGCAGTGGCCTGGCCAGATGTAGCTCGTCGGCAGGTCGGAAAATTTCAACGCGCGCGCGTCATAGCGTCCGAAGCAGATGAGATCGCCGGGGCGCGGTGCGTAGTCGACCGGCCGGAGCGCCTGAAGGATCGGCGTTCGCCGGGACGCGGCGGCGTTGACGTAGGTGGCGTGGTTGGCGGAATAGGGGAAGCGCGGCCCGGCGCCGGCGATGCGCATGACATAGGAAATGAACGCCGCCGACCAGGCATAGCGCCCGTCGTCCGATGCCGGGAACAGACCGCCATTCTCGTCATGCTTGCCGGTCCAGGATTCCTCGCGCGGCGCCTTCTGGCTCGGATCGACCGCGAGCCCGACCCACCAATATTCGCCGACGCGCTGCCACAATCCCGGTTGGCGCTCGGGCTTGTCCTGCGGCTGCGGCACCGGACGCTGGTCCGCCGGTGCGTCTTGGATCTTGGAGCCGAACAGCCGCCACTCGCGCAGCGCAATCGCCACCGTGTCGGCGCGGTTGAACGGCTCGACGCGCTTTTGGGCAAACCCCGGAACCGGGCCGGGCGGCGGCACGCTCGGCGCCGGCGCGGCGCAGGCGGCGAGCATCGGAACCAGTGTCAATAGCGAAAGGATCGGACGCATCACCCGTGCTCGATGCGGTAGAGGTGAAAATAACTGCCGTGTGCGATGGGTTTGAGCATCGCGGGTAGGTCGGTCGGGGCGATGCCATAATCGATCCATAGCACGTAGTCGAACCGTTGGGGCCAGTCGCGCCAGAAGGGCATGTCGCCGAATATATCGGGGCCGGCGGCAAGCGTCCGTGCCGAACTCGGGTCGGCGCTCCGGCGCAAGAGATCGGGCTCGACCGGCGTTCCCGCGATCTGATGTTGCCCGGCATGGCGCGGCGCGGCGTCGACGGTCATCCAGGCGATAAAAATATCGGGGACGAACGCGGCGCGGTCGATCACCGCATAGGCGTCGAGATGGGTCAGATCGTATTCCTGCCGCCGCGCCAGCCAGGGCGGGATTCCGCGCAGCGCTTGCGCTTCCGCGGGCATTGCGCCGAACACGGGAAGCAACCGCGCGCCCGGCGTCATCACCTCGTCCGCCGCGCGAAACTCCGCGATGCGGCGGTCGCTATCCTGCCACAGACCGACCACGCCCCACAGCCGCAGCGCCAGCAGCGCCGCCGCCAGCACGCCGGCCACCGCGGCAAGCGGACGGGGCGAGGGTCTCGCCTCGATCGCGGCGATCGCCAGGAACGGCAAAATCGCCGGCAGCCGGAAATCGGCGCCCCAGGAACCGCCGAGCCAGTTCGGCATCGCCGCGGCCGCGATCAACAGCGCAGCCAGGACCGGCTTCATGCGTGGCGCGATCCGCAGCTGGCCCTGAAGCAACCCCGCCGCAAGGGCGGCCGCGGCAACCAGCCAAAATACCAGGTCGAACGCGGTCGGCGGATCGGCAAAGCTGGTTGCGGCGAACAGCGCGAACAGCTTGTCGTTAAGGCTGCCATACCGCGCATAGTCGGAACCGCCGGCGCTTACCGTCACGACCGCGACCCACAGCAACAGCGCCGGCACGAATTGCAGCGCGGCGAGCAACAGCGTGGCGACCTGGTCACGACGCGCCGAGCGCCCGGTCGCCGCGAGACCCAACTCCCAGCTCGCCACGGCCAGCCCGTAAAGCCCGAACGCGAACAAATGAAGCGTGAACAACAGCGCGGCGATCAGCGCAAACACGGGAATGCGCCACGCCGGCCGCCACGCGGCGCTTGCGATCCAGCCGGCGAACGCAAACAAGAAGATGCCGATGCCGAACAGGCAATTGAGGAAGCCGAAAAACAGCACGGCATTGTAGACGAACAGGATCGAGGCCAACGGCCACCACCCGACCCGGCCAAAAAGCGCGCGATGCAGTGCCGCTGTGCCGCCGATCGGCAGTGCCATGGTCGCCGCCAGGAACAATTTTCCGGCGAGCGCGACCGGCATGACGAGGGCCATGACCGGCACCGCGAGATCCATCGCTAGATAAGGAACCAGCCGCCAATGCACCACATAGTTCGCGGCGAGCGTCGGGTCTTCGGCGGCGTGGCGTAAAATCCACATGCGCGCGAGATGCATCGGATAATCGACCAGCGGCGGCGTCGCAACCAGGAAGACCGGCGCGACGACAATGCAAACAAGTGTAAGATACGCCGCGACCAGCAGCGGGTCGGACTGTCGGCGCGCGGTCACCATAACGCGATGGCGATGGCCGCCAGCGCGATGGCGATGATCCACAGCGGCAATCCCACAAGGTCGATGGCGCCGCGTTTCGCCAGCGCCTCGAGCGCGTCGGGATGGAGCGGCACGCCGCCCTCGTCGGCGATGATGGTCAGCACGTCCTCGATACGGCGCAGCGTCACCGGCAGGCGTTCGACCAGCTCGGCGGATTGCGTCACGATATCCGCGATGCGTGCTTCGGGGCCGCGATTGGCGCGCATCCATTCCTCGACCAGCGGCCGCGCCAACAGCCACATATTGGTGCCGGGGTCGAGCTGGCGCCCGATCCCTTCGATCAGCACCATGGTTTTTTGCAGCAGCAGCAATTGCGGCTGCGTTTCCATCTCGAACTGTTCCGTGACTTCGAACAATTGCGCGAGGAGGCGGCCGAGCGAGATCTCGGCCAGCGGCCGGCCGAAAATCGGCTCGCCGATGGCGCGCGCCGCCTGGGCGAAATTGTCGAGCGACTGGCTGCGCGGGACATAGCCCGCCTCGAAATGCACCTCCGCGACGCGGCGATAGTCGCGGTTGAGGAACGCCACCAGCATGTCGGCGAGATAGAACCGCGAGGCGCGGTCGAGCCGGCCCATAATGCCGAAATCGACCGCGATCAGCGCGCCGTCCGGGGCGATGAACAAATTGCCCGGGTGCATGTCGGCGTGGAAAAAGCCGTCGCGGAACACCTGGTAAAAGAAATTGGCGGCGGCGCGGGCGAGGAGATCGTGCAAATCGAACCCTGCAGCCAAGAGGCCGGCCCGGTCGTCGGCGCGGATGCCGCCGACCCGCTCCAGGGTCAGGACGCGGCGCGCGGTGCGCGTCCAGTCGATCTTCGGCACGCGGAACCCGTCGTCGCCGGCAAAATTCTCGCGCAGTTCATCCGCCGCCGCCGCTTCGAGCCGCAAATCCATCTCGATACGCACGGAATCGGCCAAAGTCTCGACCACCGCGACGGGCTTCAAACGGCGCAGGCTCGGCTGCCAGCGCTCGGCCAGTTGCGCCAGCCAGGCGAAAAAATCGAGGTCGCGCGCCATCGCCGCCGCGATGCCGGGACGCAGCACCTTGACCGCGACCGCCTCGCCCTCGGCGGTGCGGGCGAAATGCACTTGCGCGATCGAGGCGGCGGCGACCGGCTCGTCGTCGAACGCGGCGTACAGCTCGGCGACGGGCTTGCCCAACTCGCGCTCGATGGCGGCGCGGGCTTCGGACGTGGGAAAGGGCGGCAGCCGGTCTTGCAGTTCGGCGAGGTCGCCCGACATTTCCTCGCCGATCAGATCGGCGCGGGTGGCGAGGGCCTGGCCCAATTTGATGAAGCTTGGCCCCATTGCTTGCAACGCCAGGGCCAGGCGTTGACCGGGCCGCAAGTCGCGCAATTTTCGGTCGCGGCGGCGAAAGATTCGGAACAGCGCGACGATCCAGCGCGTGCCGTTGACCCGCTCCAGCGGAAACACCGCGTCGTAGCGCGCCAGGATCGCGGCGATCGACAGCAACCGGGCGAGGTGGCGGCCGGCGCGCCAGGCGCGGGTCATGGGGGTGCGGTTCGCGCCCGGGATTGGCCGGGTGCGTCCTTCGAGACGCGATGCTGCGCATCGCTCCTCAGGATGAGGTTTTTTCTTCGCGCCATTGAAAATCGATCCTCATGCTGAAGAGCACGCGAAGCGTGCGTCTCGAAGCACGCACCATGGGTCATGCCGTTACAGCCGCCAGCCGGAATGGAGCGCCGCGACACCGAAGGTGAAATCGCGCCAGCGCACTTGCTCGAGACCGGCGTCGCGCATCATCCCGGCCAGTTCCTGCTGCGGCGGGAAGCGGCGGATGCTCTCCACCAGATATTGATAGGACTCGCGGTCGCCGGCCACGATCTGGCCGAGCCTCGGCAGCACGTTGAAGGAATAGAGATCGTAGGCGCGGCGCAGCGGCGCGGCGGCGACGTGGGAAAATTCGAGACAGAAAAACCGGCCGCCCGGCTTCAGTACCCGCCGCGCCTCTCCCAATGCTGCCGCGATATGCGTGACGTTGCGCAGCCCGAACGCGATGGTATAGGCGTCGACGCTGGCGCTCGCGACCGGCAGATGCTCGGCGTCGCCCACCAGATAGTCGATGCCGGTCAGGATGTTGGCGTCGATGGCGCGGTCGCGGCCGCGGTTCACCATCGCTTCGTTGATGTCGCACAGAATGACGCGCGCCGATGGGCCGGCGCGATGCAGGATGCGTTGCGCAATGTCGCCAGTGCCACCCGCGACGTCGAGGAAGGTCTCGCCGCGGCGCGGATTGAGCCGCTCGATCAGCGCCGCCTTCCACAAACGATGGACGCCGCCCGACATCAGGTCGTTCATCAAATCGTAGCGCCCGGCAACGTTGTCGAACACGCCGCGCACCAGCCCGGCCTTGTCGGCTTCGCGGACGCGGCGATAGCCGAAATCCGCGGTGCTGGAAGAAGAGGGGGCGTTTTCGCCGGGACCCCCGTCCGTTCCGACGCTTGTTTCCGTTCCCGTCATGCGCGAAACATATCGTGAGAGTTAGGAACAAGCTACCGGCCCCCTCCCGCAAGGACAAAACCATGAAACTGCGTCGCCTCGGCAATTCCGGCCTGCAAGTCTCGGTCGTCGGCCTCGGCTGCAACAATTTCGGCAATTTCGGCAAGATGGACGTGAACGCCACCCGAGCCGTCATCCACAAAGCGATGGATTGCGGCATCACCCTGTTCGACACCGCCGATGTCTACGCGCCCGGCACGCCCGGCTCCTCCGAAGAACAGATGGGCCAGGTGCTGGGCGACCGGCGCAAGGACATCGTGCTCGCCACCAAGTTCGGCATGCAGATGGATCAGACAGGCGTGAAAAAAGGCGGCTCCCGGCGCTATATCATGCAGGCGGTCGAGGATTCGCTGCGCCGCCTCAAGACCGATTACATCGACTTGTATCAACTGCACCGGCCCGACGCCGACACGCCGATCGAGGAAACGCTGCGCGCGTTGGACGACCTCGTGCATCAAGGCAAGGTGCGTTACATCGGCGTTTCCAACATGCCGGCGTGGCAGGTGGTCGAGGCGCAATGGACGGCGCAGCTGCGCGGCCTCAATCATTTCGTGTCGTGCCAGGACGAATATTCGCTGCTCGCCCGCGACACGGTGGAGCGCGAATTGTCGGGTGCGGCGCAGAAATACGGGCTCGGCATCCTGCCGTTCTTCCCGCTGGCGAGCGGCGCGCTGACCGGCAAGTACCGCCGCAACCAGAATCAGCAGGCCGCCGGCCGGCTTGCGGCGAAGTCGCCGCTGTCGGCACGGTTCCTGAGCGACGCCAATCACGACATCGTCGACAAGCTCGCCCAGTTCAGCGAAAGCCGGAGCCATACTCTTCTCGAACTTGCGTTTTCCTGGCTCTTGGCGCGGCCCCAAGTGTCGAGCGTGATTGCCGGCGCCACCAAGCCCGAGCAGATCGAGGCCAACGCCAAGGCCGCCGACTGGGCGCTGACCGCCGACGAGATCGCCGAGGTCGACAAGATCACCAAGAAGGGCTGATGCCCGAACTGCCGGAAGTCGAGACCGTCGTCCGCGGGCTGCAACGGCATCTGGTCGGGCGGCGGTTCCGCGAGGTCACGCTCAACCGCGCCGATCTGCGCACCAGGCTGCCGCGCGATCTTAAAGCGTCGCTCGAAGGGCGGCGCATCGAGCGCGTCGCCCGCCGCGCCAAATACATATTGATTCATACCGACGACGATTTCGTGCTGCTGGCGCATCTCGGCATGTCGGGCCGCATAACCGTTCACGCGCCGGGCGACGGCTGGAAACAAGGCAAGCACGATCATGTCGTGTTCACGCTTGACGATGGCAGCATCGTCGCGTTCAACGACGCGCGCCGTTTCGGCATGATGGATCGCGTAGCGGCGGCGAAGCTCGATGAACACAAGCTGTTGCGTCATTTGGGGCTCGAGCCGCTTGGCAACGAATTCAACGGGCCGAGCCTTGCGAAATTATTGAAGGGCAAGAACACCAGCATCAAGGCGGCGCTCCTGGATCAGCGCATCGTTGCCGGGCTCGGCAATATCTATGTCTCGGAAGCGCTTTACGGCGCGAGCCTCTCGCCCAAGCGCAACGCCGGCACGGTGCAAGGCGCGCGCGCCGATGCGCTGGCGCGCTCGATCCGCGAGACGCTGACACGCGCCATCGCGGCGGGCGGGTCGAGCTTGCGCGACTATGTCCAGGCTTCGGGCGAGCTCGGCTATTTCCAGCATCAATGGGCGGTCTACGGCAAGGAAGGCGAAAAATGCCCCGCCTGCGATTGCGGCAAAGGCATCAGGCGCATCGTGCAGAATGCGCGTTCGACCTTTTATTGCGTCAAGAATCAGCGCTAATAGACAAGGCAGGGTCACCGACGGGGGATTTCTGCCATGCCCGACACCAATAATGTGACCGCGCCGCGCCTGCCGCGCGACATGAGCGCCGAGGAATCACGCGCGCTCCAACCCGGCGATCTCCATTATCGCGCCTATGTCGGGCCGCCCGATCGTTTCGATTTCATGGGCGCGACGCAGTTCGCGCTGCTGTTCGCACTCGGGCTGCGCGAGGATGCGCGCCTGCTCGATGTGGGCTGCGGCTCGCTGCGCGCCGGAAGGCTGCTGATCCCTTATCTCTTGCCGAACCGCTATTTCGGCATCGATCCCAATGCTTGGCTGATCGACGATGCGATCGAACGCGAACTCGGCCGGGACGCAGTCGCGATCAAGCAGCCGCGCTTCGCGTATCATCGGGATTTCGCCTGCGACGTCTTTGGCACGCAATTCGATTTCATCGTCGCGCAATCCATGCTGACGCATTGCGGCATCGATCTCGCCACCCGGCTCTTGTCGGAAATGGCGAAATCGCTGGCGCCCGGCGGCAAGATCGTCTTTTCCATTCTGCGCCAGGACGATAGCGCGGAACGGACCGAGCGCTGCGGCTGGGTCTATCCGGACTGCGTGCTCTACAGCGACGCGCATATCGCCGATCTGTGCGCGGCGCAGGGTTTGCATTGCCGGCGTCTCGCCTGGTTCCATCCCGGCGCCAGCTGGTATCTCGCGCGCCACGCCGGCGATCCCTTGCCGCCCGAGGCGGAGCTCGCGCTGCTCACGGGCGCAGTGCTGTTCGATCCGCAATTCGCCGCGAGCCGCCCCGTTACCTGATTTAGGCGGGCTTGCGGGCGCCGCCGCGCTTCGACAGGATGACGGCGGCCCTCCCCAAAGCGCGAGCGAGACTCATGAGCTACGAAAACATCCTGGTCGAAACCAAAGGCGCTGTCGGCATCGTCACGCTCAACCGGCCGAAGGCGCTCAACGCGTTGTGTGCCGCGCTGGTGACGGAGATGGGCCACGCACTCGATGTCTTCGAGGCCGACGACGCGATCGGCTGCGTGATCGTGACCGGCAGCGAAAAAGCGTTCGCCGCCGGCGCCGACATCAAGGAAATGGCAAGCCAAAGCTATATGTCGGTCTATCTCGGCGATTTCATCACCAAGGGCTGGGAACGCATCACCACTTGCCGCAAACCCATCGTCGCCGCGGTCGCCGGCTTCGCGCTCGGCGGCGGCTGCGAGGTCGCGATGATGTGCGACACGATCATCGCGGCCGACACCGCGAAATTCGGTCAGCCCGAGATCACGCTTGGAATCATTCCCGGCGCCGGCGGCACGCAGCGCCTGACGCGCTTCGTCGGCAAGGCCAAGGCGATGGATCTGGTGCTCACGGGCCGCATGATGGACGCGGCGGAAGCCGAGCGCAGCGGCCTCGTCAGCCGCGTGGTGCCGGCCGATAAGTTGATGACGGAAGCGCTGGCGATGGCGGAGAAAATCGCATCCATGTCACGGCCATCGGCGATGATGGCGAAGGAATCAGTGAACCGCGCTTACGAGACGAGCCTCAACGAAGGTGTCAGATTCGAACGGCGCCTGTTCCACTCGCTGTTCGCCACCGAAGACCAAAAAGAGGGCATGGCCGCCTTCATCGAAAAGCGCAAGCCGGCCTTCAAGAATCGTTGACCGGGCGCCGCGCGCCCGACTCTTCTTGCCACGCGGCGCGCGGTTCGATATACACCACGCCTTCCGCCAATCCGGACTCGAGACATGGCTAATCATCCTTCAGCGGCCAAGCGCCATCGCCAGACCGTTCGCCGTACCGCCGTCAACGCGTCGCGCAAAAGCCGCGTGCGCGGTTTCGTCAAAGACGTCGAGACCGCGATCGCGTCGGGCGACAAGGAGAAAGCGCGCGCTGCGCTGCGCGCTGCGCAGCCCGAGATGCAGCGCGGCGTAAAAAAAGGCGTGGCGCAGAAGCGAACGGTTTCTCGAAAATTGTCGCGACTGTCGGCGCGAATCAAAGCGCTGTGACCGAGTGCGCCGCGAAAAATTTTTTCGCGTGTGATGCGATTGCAACAAGCAAAAAGTTTTTGTGAAAAACATATTGCAGAAGGTTGCGAAGTTCGATCGGTGTTGAGTAGAGTGATGTCACGTTCCGCGGTACCGAAAAAAGAGGGGACAGTTGGGCGGACGGTACAGCAATAAAATCCGGGCCAAGCGATGTTGGGCGAAGGCGTCGGATACGCAGGCTGATTAGACTTAAACCGTAAATACCGTTGGGTTCGATGAGAGGGCCGGGAAAGGGATGACCTTTTCCGCAGCGGGGGAACGCGCGCGATGAACCTGGGTTCGACGGGACAAGAGGAGGCCATTGGCAAACAAATGGCAGCGTCGGGAAAAGGCGTGGACGAGGGCGGATTCCTCTCGGCGGAAATCAAGGCACAATGGTCGCGCGTCAGAGCCAAGCTGCGCGGCGAATATGGCGACACGGTTTATAACAACTGGTTCAAGCCGATGACGCTCTTGCGCGTCGCCGACGACCGCGTCGAGATCGGCGTGCCGTCGCAATTCTCGCGCGACTGGTTCGAGCAGCATTACCGCGACCGCATCCGCGCGCTGTGGCATGAGGAGAACCGCAAGATCGTCGCGGTCGATTTCGTCGTGGTGTCCGGCCTTGCCGCCGCCGCCGACGATGGCGAGGCCGCCGCTCCCGCCGCCGCGGCGCCGGCGCGCGATATTCTCGACGGCGACGATCGCGGCATGATCTCGCCGCTCGATCCGCGCTTCACGTTCGAGAATTTCGTCGTCGGCAAGCCGAACGAGTTCGCCCACGCCGCCGCCAAGCGTCTCGCCGAGGCGGCGGTCGCGGAAAGCCTCGAGCCGCCGTTCAACCCGCTGTTCCTTCACGGCGGGGTCGGCCTCGGCAAGACGCATCTCATGCACGCCATCGCGTGGGAGATGCGGCGCTACCGGCCCAATCGCCGCTTCATCTATCTCTCGGCCGAGAAATTCATGTACCGGTTCGTGCTGGCGCTGCGCCAAAAGGACACGATGCCGTTCAAGGAATTGTTCCGCTCGGTCGATGTGCTGCTGATCGACGATTTCCAGTTCATCGGCGGCAAGGAATCGACCCAGGAAGAGTTCTTCCACACCTTCAATGCGCTGGTGGAAATGAACCGGCAGATCGTGATCTCGGCCGACAAATCGCCGAGCGATCTCGACATCGAGGAGCGCATGCGCTCGCGCCTGGTCCACGGCGTGGTGGTCGACGTGCATCCGACCACCTACGAATTGCGGCTCGGCATCCTGCAATCGAAGGCCGAGCAGCTACAGCTTGCGGTACCGGCGAAGGTGCTGGAATTCCTCGCGCACAAGATCGCGTCCAACGTCCGCGAGCTCGAAGGCGCGCTCAACCGCATCACCGCGCACGCCAAATTCATCGGCCGCGACATCTCGGTGGATTCGGCGGAAGAGGTGCTGCACGACCTTTTGCGCAAAAACGACCGGCGCGTCACCATCGACGAGATTCAGAAGCGCGTCGCCGAGCACTACAATATCCGCTCCGCCGACATGCACTCGGCCCGCCGCGCGCGCGAAATCGCCCGGCCGCGTCAGGTCGCGATGTATCTGTGCAAGATGCTGACGCCGCGCTCGCTGCCGGAAATCGGCAAGAAATTCGGCGGCCGCGATCACACCACCGTGATCCACGCCATCAGGCGCATCGAGGAATTGAGCGTCGCGGACAAAACGCTGGCGGAAGATCTGGCGATTCTGACCCGGATGCTGCAGACCGGCGAAAAGCCGGCGTAAATCGCCGCCCGGACGGCGGCGGATTGATCGGGCGAGCTAATCGAACTGCTTGCCGTGATCGGTTTCGATCGTGTCGGCGACGGCCTTGATGCCGATCATCTGGTGCAACACCACGGCGGTGCCGACAATTTCAAGCGCGACGCGGATCGCCATCGACACTGACGGCTCGGCGAGCAGGGCGAAGCCGCCGCACACCATGCCCATGACGACGCTGACGAACACGATGCCGACCCACTTGACGAAATCCATCGCACACCTCGACCTCGAACGACGCTCAGCCTAGCGCAAAGCACGGGCGGCGCGATGGGAGTTTCCGCCGGTTGGGTTGAAGAATTACTAATTTTCGGCGCCGTATCGCGATTTCCTTAACGCTACTTTTTAACCTTAAGGCCGGCCTTCGAAAGGGTCGCCGGGCGCCAAAACCGGCCCCCGATCCGCGTATCCCGGCATTATCATTACCCTGGTTCTGTGCTATGGTCTCAACCCGTTCGCGCGGGCCGCAGGGGGCTGGGCGGCGAGGGCGGGAAACCGGGCAAAATCCGGCCGGAAACCTCCGTACCGCTCCCGCTGGAAGTATCCAACAACAACATCCGCAGCATGAAACCAACGCCATGAAACTGACCATCGAACGCGCCGCCTTGCTTCGCGCCCTGGGCCATGTCCAAAGCGTGGTGGAGCGCCGCAATACCATCCCGATCCTGTCCAACGTCCTGCTTAAGGCCGAGGATGGCCGGCTCGCTCTGTCCGCCACCGACATGGACATCGAAATCGTGGCGCGGGCGCCGGCCCAGGGCGGCAAGGGCGGTTCCACCACCGCCCCGGCCCACACGCTTTACGACATCGTCCGCAAACTGCGCGAAGGCGCCCAGATCGAACTCGATTCCACCGGCGACAAGGGCCAGATGGTGCTGCGTTCGGGCCGCTCGACCTTCACCCTCGCCTGCCTGCCGCCCGAGGATTACCCGCTGATGGCGGCGGGCGACCTCGCCCATTCCTTCACCGTGTCGGCGACCGAGCTGAAACGCCTTATCGACCGCACCCGGTTCGCGATCTCGACCGAGGAGACGCGCTACTATCTCAACGGCATCTATCTCCATGCCGCGCGCAACAACGATGTGCCGATGCTGCGCGCCGTCGCCACCGACGGGCATCGTCTGGCGCGCATGGAAGTGCCGCTGCCCGAGGGCGCGGCCGGCATGCCCGGCGTGATCGTGCCGCGCAAGACGGTGCAGGAAGTGCGCAAGCTCCTGGACGCCGACGGCGCCGCCGATCAGGACGTCGTGATCTCGCTGTCCGATACCAAGATCCGCTTTGTCATGGGCGAGACGGTGCTCAATTCCAAGCTGATCGACGGCACCTTCCCTGATTACGACCGTGTGATTCCGTCGGGCAACGACAAGATCCTCGAAATCGAAAGCAAGCCGTTCGCCGAGGCCGTCGACCGCGTCTCGACCATTTCGCGGGCGGTCAAGCTCGCCATCGAGCGCGGCAGCCTCAATCTGTCGGCCACCAGCCCGGAAAACGGCACCGCCAGCGAGGAACTCGAGGTGCGCTACAACGCGGCGCCGCTCGAGGTCGGATTCAACGCGCGCTATCTTCTCGACATCGCCGGGCAGATCGAAGGCGAAGGCGCCCGCATCGCGCTGGCCGACGCGGCCTCGCCGGCGGTGATGCAGGACGCGGGCGACCCCAGCGCGATCTATGTGCTGATGCCGATGCGGGTGTAACGGTTGGCTATACCGCGTACGATTCAGGCTCATACCGCCAGCCCCTTTCCGTCGCCCCCGGGCTCGACCCGGGGGTCCAACGCCACGGGAGCAATCCCCGTCGCTCGCATTGGATTGCCGGGTCAAGCCCGGCAATGACGAAATTGGAAATGCGATAATGTCAGTCAGCGCAATCGTATCGGAGCGGGTTCTGACCGCCGCGTCGGTGACGCGGTTGGCGCTTACCGATTTTCGCGGCTACGGCGCCGCGCGCCTGATGCTCGAACCGCGGCCCGTGGTGCTGACCGGGCCGAACGGCGCCGGCAAGACCAACCTTCTCGAAGCCGTGTCGTTCCTCGCGCCCGGCCGCGGCCTGCGCCGCGCCAAGCTCGGCGAGATCGACCGCCGCGTGCCGCCGGCGCGCCCGACCGCGCTGCCGCCCGGCGCCTGGGCGGTCGCCGCCGCGGTCGCAGGGACGCGCGGCGCGACCGAGATCGGCACCGGCCGCGACGCCCAAAGCGAGACCGGCGAGCGCCGCCTCGTCCAGATCGACGGCAACGCCTCGCGCACCCAGGCCGCGCTGGCCGAACAGCTCTGCGTCATCTGG
>JANWJX010000041.1 GCA_025451725.1 Allostellaceae bacterium | reverse complement strand
CCGGCCTTATGAAGGATTTTGACGACAGGAACGGCGACGATCGCAATGACGATAATGGCGACGATGGCCTGAATTAAAACAAGACTGCCCATGACGATTTCCCCCTTTGTTGCGTGCTTCGATTCGTTACACCAACCGGCTCTGGTCGCGGGCGGCGCGGATGAAATCCGTGAACAGCGGGTGGGGCTCGAATGGTTTGGATTTGAGTTCGGGGTGGAACTGCACGCCGAGAAACCAGGGGTGGTCGGCGAATTCGACGATCTCCGGCAGCTCGCCGTCGGGCGACATGCCGGAAAATTTCATCCCCGCCGCTTCGAGCCGGTCCTTGTAGTTGATGTTGACCTCATAGCGGTGGCGGTGCCGCTCGCTGATGCGGCTCTTGCCGTAGATCGCGCGCACCTTGGAATGTTCGGCGAGGATCGCGTCATAGGCGCCGAGCCGCATCGTGCCGCCGAGATCGCCGCCGGCCTGACGCCGCTCCAGCGCGTTGCCGCGCATCCATTCCGTCATCAGGCCGATCACCGGGTCCTGGCACGGGCCGAACTCGGTCGAGCTGGCGCCGGGCAGATCGGCGAGGTGCCGCGCCGCCTCGATTACCGCCATCTGCATGCCGAAGCAGATGCCGAAATACGGCACTTTGCGCTCGCGCGCGAAGCGCGCCGCCTCGATCTTGCCTTCGGCGCCGCGCTCGCCGAAGCCGCCGGGCACGAGAATGCCGTGGACGCCGTCGAGATGCAGAACCGCGTCCTCGCGCTCGAACACTTCGGAATCGATCCAATTGAGATCGACATGGACATTGTTGGCGATGCCGCCATGCGTGAGCGCCTCGCCCAGCGATTTGTAGCTGTCCTGCAGATGCGTGTACTTGCCGACGACGGCGATCTTCACCTCGCCTTCGGGCTTGCGGACATGCTGGACGATGTCGGTCCAGCGCGTCAGCACCGGCGGCGTCGGGTCGAGGCCGAAATACTCATACACCGCACGGTCGAAGCCCTCGAGATGGTAGGAGACCGGAACCTGATAAATCGTGTCGACGTCGAGCGCGGGGATGACGCGGCTTTCCGGCACGTTGCAGAACAGCGCGATCTTTTTGCGCTGGCCCGGCTCGAGCGCGCGATCCATGCGGCACAGGAGAATGTCGGGCTGGATGCCGAGGCCGAGCAGTTCCTTGACCGAATGCTGGGTCGGCTTGGTCTTGAGCTCGCCCGCCGAGGCGATGTAGGGCACCAGCGTCAGGTGGACGAACAGCGTGCGCTCGCGGCCCAGCTCGTTGCCCATCTGACGGATGGCTTCGAGGAACGGCAGGCTTTCGATGTCGCCGACCGTGCCGCCGATTTCGCACAACACGAAATCCTCGTCGCCGTCGAGCCCGGCGGCGATGAATTCCTTGATCGCGTCGGTGACGTGCGGAATCACCTGCACCGTCGCGCCGAGATATTCGCCGCGCCGCTCGCGCTGAATCACGGTCTGATAGATGCGGCCGGTGGTGACGCTGTCGCTCTTGCGTGCGGGCACGCCGGTGAAACGTTCGTAATGGCCGAGATCGAGATCGGTCTCGGCGCCGTCGTCGGTGACATAGACCTCGCCGTGCTGATACGGCGACATCGTCCCCGGATCGACATTGAGATACGGGTCGAGCTTGCGGAGGCGAACCTTGTAACCGCGCGCCTGCAACAGCGCGCCCAGCGCCGCCGCCGACAGACCCTTGCCCAGAGAGGAGACCACGCCGCCGGTAATGAAGATAAACCGCGTCATGGGCCTTCAGTGTAAGCGATTCTTGGCGGGAGTCACAAAAGTTTTCAGTTATCGATTTTCAGTCGTCAGTGGGCAATCACGACTCGGAGTCATTTGACCGTCCCCCTTGATGGGGGAGGGGGATTAGACAACTAATTCCTGATGTCGAAATCTTCGATCGGCAGGCCAAAATAGGCCTGGGCGATGCGGGTCGCGGTCATGTCCGGCTGGTGCGCCGGGTTGTTGCGGAAGGTCGCGAAGTCGCGAAACAGGCGCTGCATCAACTGGCCGTCGCGGATGCTTTGCGTCGACGCGGCGCGGAAACATTCATAGCCCGCTTCCCAGGCGAGACGCGACGCCTGATGCTCCATGCCCCAGAGCTGCATCGCTTCCTTGTCGGTGAACTGGCGCGCCGCGGCGTGCTCGAGATATTTCTCGCCGACGCGGAGCAGCACCGCTTCCGCCGCGTTGCACATCGACAGCGCGAGGCCGAAGATGCGCTGCCAGTCGTGATGCTGGTATTTGAATTTGTTCGGCGCGAAGAGCGGCTTCGCTTCCTTGATGTGCGCCTCGAGCGCCTCGAGTGCCGCCCACGCCGCGCCGACCTGCGAGCAGGCGAGCTCGCCCGCGCCGAACGCCGAGAACAGGCCGCCATAGAGCGGATTGTTGTGGATCGCGTAGCCCGGCGTGGTGCCGTTGGCGTCGCTCGAAAAGACACGGTCGTTGACGAAGTCCTCCGGGATGAAGGCATCCTTGATGACGACGCTGTTGGAGCCGCTGCCGCGCAACCCGAACATTTCGTGCCAATCGTCGAGGATTTCGTATTGGTCGCGCGGCACCACCACGGTGACCATCTTGGTCTTCGGGCCGCCGGGATGCGGCGCGCCCTTCATCGGCGCGAAGCCCATGAAATGGGTCGAGTACGGCACGCCCGAGCAATAGCGCCATTTGCCTTTGACGCGATAGCCGCCGGGCACCGCGACGCATTCGGCATCGCGCGACGGACCGCTCGGGCTGTAGGGCGCGATGAAATGGCCCTTCGGTCCGAAGATTTTCGCCTGCGTCGCTTCCTCGAAATTCGTCCCGATCTGCAAGGCGTGCCCCGACGCCAGCGTCAGGCACCAGCCGATGCCCGGATCGCCGGCCGAAATCTCGATCATGGTCTTGAAGAAAGTGCGGATATCGAAGGCGTAGCCGCCGAACTTGCGCGGCTGGAGGCAGCGATAGAACCCGGCCTTGTCGAATTCGCGGTGCAGTTCCTCGGAATAGAAGCCGCGCTTCTCCGCCTCGGGCGCGTCGGCGCGGACCTTCGCGCGCAGCGCCTGGGCGCGCGCGATCATCTGCGCGGGCGTCAGGTCCGGTTCGGGAATCGCGACAGACAAATTACTTCGCCAGCGGCGCGCTAGGGGTAGCCGGCGCGGGTGGCGTCGCGGGTTTCGCCGGCGTCGGCGACGCGGGCGCGGACTTGACCGGCGCGCTCGGGATCGGGCCTTCGACCACCGAATGCGCAACCCGGCCGCGGCCCGCGAGCATCGCCAGTGCGAGGCTCGTCAAAAAGAAGATGATCGCGATGCCAGCGGTCGTGCGGGTCAGCAGATTCGCGGTGGAGCGCCCGGTCATGAAGCCCGACATGCCGCCGCCGCCGATGCCCAGCGCCCCGCCCTCGCTCTTTTGCAGCATGATCACCGCGACCAGCGCGACGGCGAGGAAAATATGGACGACGGTGATGACGGCAATCATGGCTCGGCCAAGGGTTCGGGGATGCGGGGTTTTACCGGGTTCGCGGCCCGATTGCTAGCCTGCGGCTTGCGCGATGGTCCAGAACGACGCGCCGTCGAGGCTGGCGCCGCCGACCAGGGCGCCATCGACATTGGCGACGCCCAGAATTTCCGCCGCGTTCTTGGCGTTGACCGAGCCGCCATAGAGAATGCGTACCGCATCGGGATTGGCGACGCGCTTTTTCAACTCGGCGCGGATGAAGGCGTGAACCTCGGCGATATCGGTTGTCGTCGGGGTGCGGCCGGTACCGATCGCCCACACCGGCTCATAGGCGACGACGAGTTGGCCCGCGCCGGCGATCTCGGGCAGCGAGCCCGCGATCTGTCCGCCGCAGACTGAAAGATGCTGTTTTGCGTCGCGCTGCGCCGCGGTCTCGCCGACGCAGACAATGGGAATGAGGCCGGCGCCCAGCCCAGCCGTGGCCTTGGCGCGCACCGTCGCGTCGCTTTCGTGATGGTTCTGCCGCCGCTCGGAGTGGCCGACGATGACATAGGCGCAGCCCGCGTCTTTCAGCATCGGCGCGCTGACGTCGCCGGTATGAGCGCCCTTGGGCTCGGCGTGGCAGTCCTGGCCGCCGAGCGCGATACGGCTACCCGCCAGCAGCGACCCGATCTCGGCCAGCAGGGTCGCCGGCGGGCAGACCAGGAGATCGCATGACGGCGGGCTCTTCGCGGCACGCGAAACGAGGTCGCGCGCCAGGGCCGCGCCGTCGGCACGCAGCCCGTTCATCTTCCAGTTTCCCGCGATCAGCTTCCGCATCGTCCCCGGATCCACCCGTCGTCCGCTTGGCTTCCTAGATACTCTCTAATAATATCCGCCGCCATGCTGCAAGCCATCCGTTCGCGCGCCTCGGGCATCGTCGTCCAGATCCTGTTCGGCGTCCTGATCCTCACCTTCGCCCTATGGGGCATCGGCGACATCTTCCGCGGCCGCGGCGCCGACACCAGCGTCGCCTCGGTCGGCGGCGAAAAGATCGACGGCAACGAAGTGTCTGCCGCGCTGCGCCGCCAGGTCGACCGCATGCGCCAGATGACCAACGCGACGCTGAACGACGAGCAGATCAAGGAACTGGGTCTCCTCGACACCACGCTTACCGAAGTCATCAACCAGCACCTGCTCGATCTCGAGGCGCGGCGGCTGGGCCTCGCCGTCAATGACGACGCGGTGCGTCAGGCGATCATCGACAATCCCGCGTTCCACGGCACCTCAGGCCAGTTCGACCGGAACATCTACCTGCAACTGTTGCAGGCCAACCGGATGACGGATCAGCAATATGAAACGCTGCTCCGCACCGACATGATCCGCAACCGCATCGTCGCCACCATCACCGACGGCGCCGGCGCGCCGACGCCGCTGGTCGATGCGCTGTGGTTAAGCCGGGGCGAGCGCCGTGTCGCCACCGCGATCCTGGTGCCGCCGAGCGCGATCGGCGCGCTGCCGACGCCGGACGCCGCGACGCTGCAAAAATTCTACGACGCGCACAAAGACAATTTCATGGTGCCGGAGCGGCGCAGCTTCACCGTCGCGCTGATCGATCCGTCGCAATACATGGCGAGCATCAAGATTCCAGACGACCAGCTCAAGGCCGCCTACGACAAGCGCCAGGACGAATTCGTCGAGCCGGAAAAGCGCGACCTCCAGCAGATCCTGGTGCAGGACGAAGCCAAGGCGAAAGCCGCCGCGGCGGCGATCTCCGGCGGCAAGGATTTTGCCGCCGTCGCCAAGGAAAACGGCGAGAGCGCGGCGGCGATGAATCTCGGCGCCCTCACCCGCGCCGACATGCCGGGCGATCTCGGCAAGGCCGTGTTCGCGCTGAAGCCCGGCGCGGTGACGCCGCCGATCAAGGACCCCTTCGGCTGGCACATCGTCAAGGTACTGTCGGTGACCCCGGAAAAGACCGCCCCGTTCGACACCGTCAAAGGCAAGCTCGCCACCGAAATGGCGCAGGGTCAGGCCGCCGATCAGGTCGCAAAGACCGCGAACTCGGTCGACGACGCGCTGGCGGGCGGCGCCTCGCTCAAGGACGTGGTCGCCAAGTTCGGACTGAAGACGATGACGGTCGCCGATATCGATGCCGAGGGTCATGATGCCGCGGGCAAGGACGTCAAACTGCCCTCACCCACCATCGTCAAGACGGCGTTCGCGACCTCGATCAGCCAGCCGAGCGACCTCAAGGAACTGCCCGATCAGGGCTACTACATGGTCGCCGTCGACAAGGTGATGCCGGCGGCGCCGCAGCCGCTGGCGCAGGTGCACGACAAGGTGCTGGCGGGATGGCAGGCCAACGAGCGGGCGACGCGCCTCGCCAAGCTCGGCGAGGACTACGCCGGCGCGGTCGACAAGGGCCAGAAGCTCGATGACCTCGCCGCGCTGCACGGACTCAAGCCCTTCACGACCCAACCGCTGTCGCGTTACGAGGCCAACAAGGAATTACCGCCGAATGTGACGGCCAAACTTTTCACCGCCAAGCAGGGCCAGGCAGTGACGGGATCGGCCGGCGACAAAGGCGTCGTGGTTGCTACCATCGGCAAGATCCTGCCGCCCGACCCGGCGAAAGCGGCGGAGCAGAAAAAATCGATCGCGCGTGAGATCGAGCAGACCACCAAGGGCGATCTGCTATCGCAATACGAACAGTCGCTGCGCGCGCGCTACCCGGTCAGCGTCAATCGCGACGCGCTCGACCGGCTGCTCTAGAAGCGACCGCGATGCAACTCACGCCGGGCTTCGAGAATTTCGAGCGCGCCTTCGCGGCGTACAAGCCGGTTCTGGTCTGGACCTCGTTCGTGTCCGATCTCGAAACGCCGGTCTCGGCGATGCTCAAGCTTGCTGACGGGCGGCCCAACTCGTTTCTGTTCGAATCCGTCGAAGGCGGCGCGACGCGCGGCCGTTATTCGTTCATCGGCCTCAAGCCCGATCTGATCTGGCGCTGTCGCGGCGACCGCGCCGAGATCAACCGGCACGCGCGCGCCAACGCCGACGCCTTCCTTCCCGAAGATGTCGGCGCGCTTGCCTCGCTGCGCCGCCTCGTGGACGAGTGCAAGGTCGAAACGCCGCCGCCCTTGCCACCGATGGCCACGGGCCTGTTCGGCTACATGGCCTACAACATGGTGGCGCTGATGGAGCGCCTCGAGGACAAGAAACCCGACACGATGAACATTCCCGACGGGCTGTTCCTGCGTCCGTCGGTGATCGCAATTTTCGACAATATCGCGGACCGCGTGACGTTGGTGACGACGGTATGGCCGAGCGCCGACGTGACGGCGCGCGTTGCCTACGAGCAGGCGCAAGAGCGGCTCGCGGACGTGCTCGCCGATTTCGAGCGCAGCCTGCCCCATCGCCGCGAGAGCCCCGAGACCGTGCGCGAACTGCCGCCGCCGCAGGGCAACATGTCGCGCGCCGATTACATGGCGATGGTCGAAACTTGCAAGGAATACATTCGCGCCGGCGAGGCGTTTCAGGTCCTGCCCTCGATGCGGATGCGGATTCCGTTCCGCCTGCCGCCTTTCTCCCTCTATCGCGCGCTGCGCCGGCTCAACCCGTCGCCGTTTCTGTTCTTCCTCGATTTCGGCGATTTCAGCGTGGTCGGATCGAGCCCTGAAATCCTGGTGCGGGTGCGCGACAACAAAGTCACGATCCGCCCGCTCGCGGGCACGCGGCGACGCGGCGCCAACGCCGCCGAGGACAAGGCGCTCGAAGAAGAGCTTCTCTCCGATCCCAAGGAGCGCGCCGAGCATCTCATGCTGATCGATCTCGCCCGCAACGATGTCGGCCGCGTGTCGCGCGTCGGCACAGTGAAAGTAACAGAGAGCTTCGTCATCGAGCGCTACAGCCACGTCATGCATATCGGCTCGAACGTCGAGGGCCAACTCGATCCGAAATACGACGCGCTCGGCGCGCTGATCGCGGGCTTCCCCGCCGGCACGCTGTCCGGCGCGCCCAAGGTACGCGCGATGGAGATCATCGAGGAGCTGGAGATCGAGCGCCGCAACATCTATGGCGGCGCGATCGGTTATTTCGCGGGCGACGGCAGCATGGACACGTGCCTCGTGCTGCGCACCGCCATCGTCAAGGACGGCGTGATGATCGCGCAGGCAGGCGGCGGCGTGGTCGCGGACTCGTCACCCGCGGCGGAATATCAGGAAGCGCTCGACAAGATGCGCGCCCTGTTCGTCGCCGCCGAGGAAGCCGTGCGCTTCGCGCGGGAGTGACTTATTGGTGGTCGAAAAGGTTAGTCGCCCAGTTGCTTCTCTTGCCTGAATGCGATTGTGTTCCGGCGTGTTTTCCGGTTCTGCAAAATTGTTAACAACGATCTGGACCAATTCCGGAAATTTCTGCCGAAACCAGTCTTGGCCGAGCAACCATTCGCGATATTCCGGATCATCCCGCAATACCTCGACTGGCTTTCCCTTAAACTTGCCGATCGGCATCGCTGTTGGG
>JANWJX010000040.1 GCA_025451725.1 Allostellaceae bacterium | reverse complement strand
ATTGAGGCCGCGTGTCGCAGCGAGCACCGCACGCGCTCCGAACTGGTCCGCGAGGCGCTGCGCGCCTATCTGCGCGAGGCGGAATTTCGTGCCTATCAGACGCGCGCGGCGCGCCTCTACGAGCCGCCCGCCAAGCCGCGACGCAAGCGCGGCTGAATCCCCGTGACAGGCGACGAATCCCCACTTAGCCTCCGGGCATGACCATCGCTCAAAAGCGCGCGCGTCTGCGCGACGTCATCAGGGAAAAATCGTTTTCCGCCGGCGGCGACTTCAAACTCGCCTCGGGCGCCGGGTCGACTTTCTACTTCGATATGAAGAAGACTATGTTCGATCCCGAAGGCGTGGCGCTGATCGCCGACGTGTTGTTCGAGACCATCAGGAACGACGGCATCGACCAAGTCGGCGGACTTGAGATCGGCGCGGTGCCGATCGCCACCGCGGTCGCGATGCGGAGCTGGCCCGAGCGGCCGATCCGCGCCTTCTTCGTCCGCAAGGAAGCGAAGGGCCACGGCACCAACAAGCTGATCGACGGTCAGTACGCCGACGGCGGCAAGACCGTCTTGTTCGAGGACGTGACCACGACCGGCGGCTCGGTGATGAAAGCAGTCAACGCGGTGCGCGAGCGCGGCGGCAAGATCGCCAAGATCGTGACCATCGTCGACCGGCTCGAAGGCGCCAAGGCCAACCTCGCCAAGGAAGGCATCGAGCTGGTGGCAATCTTCACCAAGGACGATTTCGCGGCCTGACGCTCAGCTTGCGTCGTGGAAAATGATGCCGAGCGTCATGCGACGACCGGAACGGATGCGGCTGACGCCGTGACGCATGGCGACGCGGTACACGCTACGCGATCCCCGTACCGGTCGTTGATTCACCGCGAACAGCACCGCGTCGCCCTGCCCCAGCGGCACGACTTCGGCGCGCGACTGCATGCGCGGGCGCTGTTCGGTCAGGACGAATTCGCCGCCGGTAAAATCGCCGGGCGACGACAGCAGCGCCGTCGCCTGGATCGGAAACACCTGGTCGCCGTAGAGATCCTGGTGCAGGCAGTTGTAATCGCCTGCGCCGTAGCGCAGCAGCAACGGCGTCGGCCGCGCTTGCCCCGCCGCATGGCATTGGTTCAGGAAAGCGGCATGGGTCGCCGGAAAGCGCGTCTCCGAGCGAAGCGCCTCGTGCCAGCGGTTGGCCATGGCGGCGAGCGGCGGATAGAGCGCCGTGCGCAACGCAGCGACCGGCTCCGGCAGCGGATAGGAAAGATATTTGTACTCGCCACGGCCGAAATTATGCCGCGCCATCACGACGCGGCTGCGAAAGCGCGTTTCGTCGTCGTACAGCGCGGCGAGCGCGGCGCATTCGTCAGGCGACAGTAAATCGCGAACGATGGAATAACCGCGCTCGTTCATCTCGGATTCGATTTGTGTCCAATCGACCCCTCCCCCCTTGAGGGCGAGGCTTCCCTCCCCCTCAAGGGGGGAGGGGAAACATTTGGGCGTGCTCACCGCGCTTCCCGTCGCAGCAATTCGCGCTTGCGCTCGACGCCCCAGCGATAGCCGGACACGTCGCCGTCGGTGCGCACGACACGATGGCACGGGATCGCGATCGCCACCGGATTGGCGGCACAGGCCTGCGCCACCGCCCGCACCGCACCGGGCTTGCCAAGCCGCCGGGCGATCTCGGCATAGCTGGTCGTGGTGCCGGCCGGCACCGCGCGCAGCGCCTGCCATACCCGTTCCTGGAACGCCGTCCCCCGCACGTCGAGCGGCAGATCGGTGCCGACCGCAGGCGCTTCGACCAGGCCGACGGCTTTCGCGACCACCGCTTCGAAGTCCTTGTCGCCGCCGACCAGCGACGCGTTGGGAAACCGGTCCTGGAGGCCGCGCACCAACGGTTCCGGCGCGTCGCCTAGCGTCATCGCGCACACGCCTTTGTCGGTCGCCGCCACCAGCATCGCGCCGAGCGAGGTCTGGCACACCGCGAAGCGGATGGTCGCGCCCTCCCCGCCTTTGGCATAAGCGCTGGGACGCATGCCGAGCCTGCTTGGCGCGGCTTCATAGAACCGGCCGCTGGAATTGAAGCCGGCGTCGTAGATCGCCTGCGTCACGGTCGCGCTGTTCAGCAAATCGTCGCGCACTCGCTCGGCCCGGTGCGCCGCCGCGTATTGGCGCGGCGTCACGCCGGTGGCCGCCTTGAACAATCGGTGGAAGTGGAACCGGCTCAATCCCGCCGACATGGCGAGCTCGTCGAGACTCGGCATCTCCTCGGCTTCGGCGATGGCGCGGCATGCGGCGGCGATGGCGGCGGCATGGCCGGCGTCGTCCGGCCGGTCGGGCTTGCAGCGCTTGCACGGCCGGAAGCCGGCGCGCTCGGCATCTTCGCGCGTGTCGTGGAACCGGACATTCTTGCGCAACGCGAGACGCGCCGCGCAGGACGGGCGGCAATACACGCCGGTGGTTGCGACGGAGTAATAGAATTTGCCGTCGGCGCCACGCTCGCGATGCTGCACGGCCTCCCAGCGCTGGGCATCGGTCTCGTAAGGTCCGGTGGTGGCGGGACGGATCAGGGTCATGGTGGTCATCTTACGCTCCTCGATATGGTGTGCGTAATGTGACCCTCCCGCGCCACCCCCACACTCCGGCGCTTGCGGTCAAATTCTCGGGAGGGTTGCGACCGAGACTTGACGCTGGTCGAAGGCGACGCCTAACGTCGTGCTGACGCGGGCCCAACGCCCGTAACAACAAGACGGAGGGGGTTATGTGGCGTATCCTCGCGACAATCGGCTTGGCGGCCGTGATCGGGCTGAGTTTCGGCACCAATGCCGACGCCGCCCGAAAAGGGCATCGGGAACATTCGATGGTCCCGCGCCTCAAAGTCACCAGCGAGCAGATTCCGCATAACGGCATGATCGCCGACGAACAGGTCGCCAACGTGTTCGGTTGCAAGGGCGGCAACGTCTCGCCCGAGATCAAATGGACGCCTGGTCCCGCGGGCACCAAGAGCTATGCCGTCTCGATCTACGATCCCGACGCGCCGACCGGCAGCGGATTCTGGCATTGGGTGATTTTCAACATTCCCGCAAGCGTCACCGAACTCCCCAAGAACGCGGGCAACCTCAAGGCGAATCTCGCGCCGCCGGGCTCAGTGCAGAGCCGCACCGATTTCGGCGTCCCGGGTTACGGCGGCCCCTGCCCGCCGCCGGGCGATCGGCCGCATCGCTATCACATCACGGTGTTCGCGGTTGATACCGACCATCTCGACGGCGACGCCAATATCTCGGCGGCGGTGGTGGGCTTCCAACTTCACTTCCATACGCTGGCCAAAGGCGTGCTGACCGGTCATTACGGCCGCGCCAAGCAATAGTCCGACGACCGACAGGAGCGCCAAATGCTTGGCGCTCCTGTCGAACCATATTAAATTTGCGCCTGATCTAGTCGCCGTGACGGGAGAATTGCGCCGTGACCACGAAAGCCGAAAGCGAATTGCTGACCCGGGTTGGGCCCGGAACGCCGATGGGCAAAATGTTCCGCGAATATTGGATGCCCGCTGCGAAATCGGACGAACTCAAGCCTGACGGCGACCCGCTCCGCTTGAAACTGCTCGGCGAAGAGCTGATCGCGTTCCGCGATTCCTCGGGCCGCGTCGGTGTCATGGATCACCGCTGCCCCCATCGCTGTGCCAGCCTGTTCTACGGCCGCAACGAAGAGGATGGCATCCGCTGCATCTATCACGGCTGGAAATACGACGTTGAAGGCAACTGCCTCGACCAGCCCAACCTGCCGCCGCACCAGGTCTACAAGGATAAGGTCAAGGCCAAGGCCTACAAGGCGGTCGACCGCAACGGCGTGATCTGGGTCTATATGGGCGAGCGCGCCAAGGCGCCGCCCTTGCCGATGTTCGAGGCAACGCTGATGCCGCTCGAGGAAGTGCGGCTCGGCGTCGTGCAGCGCGAATGCAATTACCTCCAGGCGCTCGAAGGCGACATCGACACCTCGCATTTCGCCTTCCTCCATGCCGGCGCGCTCAAATGGAACGAATTGATGCCGGGCTCGACCTGGTACTATTCGATGCGCAACCGCGCGCCCGAATATTCGTGCGAGGTCACCGACTGGGGCACGATGTACGGCGCACACCGGCCGGCCGAGGACGGCACGACCTATTGGCGCGTCGCGCATTTCCTGTTTCCGTTCTGGACGATCCCGCCCGACGGCGATTTCTCGACCCATGTCGTGGCGCGCGCCTGGGTGCCGCTCGACGACACGCATTGCATGTTCTTCATCTGGTCGTGGCTCGGCGCGACGCCGAAGGAGCGTCTCCTCGCCAGCGGCAAGCCGATCCCCGGCGTCAATTTCGGCCAGCAGGGCCTGTTGCCGAATACCACCGACTGGCTCGGCCGCTACCGGCTCGCGCGCAACGCCGGCAACGACTATCAGATCGACCGCGCGGCGCAGCACAGCGGCGCCAATTTCTCGGGCTTCAACAACATCACGCTCGAGGATCAGGCGATGACCGAAAGCATGGGGTCGATCGTCGATCACACCTTCGAGCATTTGGCGCCGAGCGACGCGATGATCGGCGTCACCCGCCGCCGCCTGCTGCAAGCCGTGCGCGACTACACCGATAAGGGCATCGTGCCGCCGGGCGTCGACAATGCCGACGTCTTCCTCAGCGCGCGCGGCGGCGATTTCGTCGCGCCGGCCGAGCTCGATTTCGACGGCGCCTACTGGCGCGAGATGCGGCGTAGCGAGAACCCCACGGGACGGCTGCTGGCGGCGGAATAAGCGCCGCCGAGGGGGATATAAGCATGCGCTGGCTGTGGCGCATCTTCGTGGTCGTGATGGTTCTGATCGCGGCAGTATTGCTGTGGCTGCGCACCACCGGACCGGGATCGACAATCCGCTTCGCCGGCCTCACGGCGCCCGTCACCATCGAGCGCGACCGCTACAACATCCCCACGATCACCGCCGATAACGTCAAGGACGCGCTGTTCGCGGTCGGCTATCTCCACGCCGAATCGCGCCTGTTCCAGATGGAGTTGACGCGGCGCTACGGCGCCGGCCGCCTGTCGGAGCTGTTCGGCGCGTCGGCATTGCCGACCGATAAATACATGCGCGTGCTCGGTCTCGAGCGCGCAGCCGAAGCGCAACTGAAGGCGCTATCGCCCCAGGCGCTCGGCGAGCTCACCGCCTATGTCGCCGGCGTCAATGCGTGGCTGACCCAGCGCAGTGTCGCGCTGCCGCCCGAATATTATTTGATCGGTGCCCGCCCCGAGCCGTGGAAAGCCACGGACACGCTGCTCTGGGGCAAGCTGATGTCGCTGCAGCTCAGCGGCAATTTCAGGGACGAGCTTCTGCGCGCCCGCATCCTGCGCCACATCAAACCCGACGAGCTCGCAATCCTGTTCCCGCCCTATCCCAAGGGCATGCCCAGCGCCACGGGCGAGACCAACGCCTGGCTCAAGGGGCTCGATCTCGACGCCATGTACGCGGCGATCCCGCCGGTGGTTGGGCCGATCTATGAATCGAACAACTGGGTGGTCGATGGCGCGCACACCGCGTCGGGCAAGCCGATGCTCGCCAACGACCCTCATCTAAGCCTCAACGCGCCGGGCGTCTGGTACCTGCTTCACATCAGGACTCCGCAGCTCGACGTCGCCGGCGTCACCGCGCCGGGCAACCCTTATGTCGTGCTTGGCCACAATCTTCATGCCGCCTGGGGCTTCACCACGACCGGCAGCGACGTCGAAGATCTGTTCATCGAGAAAGTCGATCCCAAGGATCCGGCGCGCTATCTGACGCCGACCGGATCGCAGCCTTTCGTTACCCGCGAGGAGACAATCGGCGTCAAAGGCGCGGCGCCGGTCAAGCTGACGGTGCGCGAGACCCGGCACGGACCGGTTATCTCCGATCTCGGCGGCAAGTACGGCGAGTCTGCCGAAAGCGGCACCGTGCTGGCGCTGCAGGTCACCTGGGCCAGTGCGGACGACCGCTCGCCCGAAGCGCTGCGCGGCGTCAATTTCGCCACCAACTGGGCTCAGTTCCGCGACGCGATGAAATTGTTCGTCGGGCCGGAGCAGAACATGGTGTTCGCCGACGATTCCGGCGAGATCGGCTTCATCGCGCCCGCGCGCATCCCGATCCGCGCCAAGGGCGACGGCTATATGCCGGTGCCGGGCTGGAGCGGCGATTACGACTGGAAAGGCTACATCCCGTTCGACGAACTGCCGCAGGGGCTGAACCCCAAGACCGGGCGCTTCGTCACCGCCAACGCCAAGATCGTGCCGGACTCGTACAAGTATTTCATCAGCCGCGACTGGGACATTCCGAACCGCACCGAGCGCATCAACCAGATGCTCGACGGGATGAAGGACAAGAAGCTCGTCCCCGATGATTTCGCAAAGATGCAGGCCGACACCATGTCGCTGATGGCGCTCGACCTGGTGCAGCTGATGACCGCGATCCAGCCGACCGACGAGCGCGACCGCCGCGCGGTCGAGCGGCTCAAGGCGTGGAACTTCCGCATGGACCGCGACCTGGTCGAGCCGACGATGTTCGTCGCGTGGCTGCGCGAGTTGAACCGCGCGCTGTTTGCCAAGAAGCTTGGCGACGTCTTCCCCGACTATTGGGCGCCGAAGCCGTTGGTGGTACGCGGCATTCTCATCGAGCATCGCGAATGGTGCGTGCCCGATGGCGGCAAGGCGGGCGATTGCGCCGCGGTGCTGGCGGCTTCGCTGCACAGCGCGCTCGACCTGCTGGCGGCACGCTATGGCGGGGACATGAGCGGCTGGACCTGGGGCCGCGCCCATATCGCGCCCTTCCCCAATCAGTTCTGGGCCAACGTGCCGGTGCTCGGCCGGCTGTTCGCGCTCGGCATTCCGACCGACGGCGGCTCCGACACGGTCAACCGCGCCGACATGGAATATGCCCACGAGTCGGATCCGTTCGCCGATCTTCACGGGCCCGGCCTGCGCACCGTCGTCGATCTGTCTGCGCCGGCGGATGCCCGCTTCCTGATTACACCGGGCCAGTCCGCGAATCCGCTGTCGGCGCATTACAGCGACCTGATGAGGCGCTGGCGCGACTTCGTCTGGCTCAAATTCAGCAAGATGAGTCCCGCCGCGACAACGCGGCTGTTGCCCGCCGCAACGGCGAATCGCGGGGACTGACCGCGCGCGTCAGCCCCAACTGTCGTGCGGACGCCAAGTTATCCACAGAAATCGGGGAATTGAGGCCGATTCGGCTATTTCTCGCGGGCTCGCGGACCGGAAAACACGCGAAAACACAAGGAATCTATTGATTGGCGAAGTCGGGAGTGACAGGGTTTGCGCCTGCGTTTATCGGCGATCACACGATCCTGATGACGCGGAATGTCAGGGCGTAGAGGGGTGGCGTCCTGCGGGACGCGCCGCCAAGGACGAAAAGGAAAAGCGTCGTGAGCAAACAAATTCTGGTGGATGCGCTAAAAAAGACCGGCCTGTCGTCGGCCGACTCCGCGAGCGCCGTGGACGTCGTCGTCGCGACCATCGGCAAGGAACTAAAGAAAAGCCAAAAGTTCGGCATTCCGGGCTTCGGCTCGTTCCATGTCAGCAAGCGCGCTGCGCGCATGGGGCGGAATCCACGCACCGGCGAGGCCATTAAGATCAAGGCCAGCAAGGGCGTTCGTTTCAAAGCCGGCGCCAAACTGAAATCAGGTCTGTAAGAAGGTCCGTTCGCTTTTCGTCGGAAGAAAGAGCCGGACAGGTTTCCTGTCCGGCGGTGTTGGTTATGCGGTCTTCGACGAGAGCGGCGCGGACTTTATTTTCGGTGTGTTCGGCATTGCCGCAAAGACGTCGGCGGTATTTCTGACGTCGCTTGGTAACGGTGATGCCGCCGCTACTTGAAGCGTTTCATTGTAGATAACGCGGCTTGACGGAAACGCGACGATTACCGTTGTGCCGACGCCGACCGCGCTTTCGATGGTAAGCGTCCCGCCGTGCAGCTCCATAAGCTGCTTTGCGATCGGCAACCCAAGTCCGGTGCCTTCGTATTTGCGCCGCAATCCGATATCGATCTGTTGAAACGGCGTCAGCGCAACCGGAATATCTTCAGGCGCCATGCCGATGCCGCGGTCGATCACGGCGAGTGCCGCGCCGCCACCATCGGTTAGGCGGCTTTCGACGGAAACGTGGGTGCCGGTCTCGGAAAATTTGACGGCGTTCGCGAGCAGGTTGACCAGCACGCGCTTAAGCGCGGTTTCGTCGGCGAACAGGGAAATGCCCGGTGCCTTGTCGACGAATTCGAGACGGATACCGGCCTCATCGGCGCGTGGCCGCACCAAACGCACCGCCGAAGTGACCGCGTCGCGCGGATCGATTTCCTTTTCCTTGAGTTGCAGGGAATTGGCTTCGATCTTCGCGAGATCCAGAATGTCGTTGATGACCGCGAGCAGATGTTGCGCGCTTTCCAGGATGTCGCCGACATAACCCGTGTAGCGCGCACCGCCCAGCGGCCCGAACAATTCCTCGCGCATGATCTGCGAGAAACCGATAATAGCGTTGAGCGGCGTCCGCAGCTCATGGCTCATATTGGCGAGGAGATCCGATTTCGCGCGACTGACCGCTTCGGCGGCGTCACGCGCCCGGCGGATTTGTTCCTCGATGCGCTTCTGCTCGGTGACGTCGACGGTGACGATGATTGCCATCGAGCGGCCCTGAAAGCGAAACGGATGGACGCCGACATCGACCAGAACTTGACCGCCGTCGGCCTTGACGTAGCGCCACAGGCCGCGCCGCCCCGATTCCGGCACCGGCGTGCGCATCATCGCCTTGTAGCGCGGCAGTTCGTCAGGCGAGCGGATCGTCTCGGCCGACATCTCGAGGAAGGCCTCGCGGCTATAGCCGAATAGATGGATGGCGGCGTCGTTGACCTCGACATAGCGCTGATGCTTGACGTCGAGCAGCATCATCGGCACGGGTGCGCTCGAGAACATGAGATGGAAGGTCTGCTCGCGCTCACGCAGCGCGTGCTCCAGCTCGCGCCGGCGGGTCATGTCGCGGATCAGTGCGACGATGCGGTGTCCGCCGCCTTCGGCATCGACCGACACGGCGTTGATTTCGACCCAAGCAAGACTTCCGTCTTTGCGGCGCCACTGTACTTCGCGGCGCAGCGGCGCGCCGTGTTCCAGGTTTTCCAACGCGCGAGCTTCCGCAGCATCGGCAAACAGCATCGCGGGAATTTGGCCGGTCAGTTCCTTCTCGTCATATCCGGTGATCCGCGTCGTCGACGGATTGACATAGGCAATGCGCAACGGCGCCGACGGGGCGGAGAAATTGTCCGGCATCATCAGGATGGCGGCGTCGTCAGCGTTGACCACCATCGAGTACAGCCAGGCGATACGCTCCTCCGATAGTTTGCGCACCAGCGCCGGGCGGAACTTGTCCGCCAGTTCGACGATACGAACGGCCATGGCATCTGCGTTCGCGGGGCGCTCCTCGAAAAAGAAATGCATCGTGAAGCGGCGGTCGCCCTGGGTCAGCGGAATACTGATCGAGATTTTGGAGCCGGCGGCCACCTTGTCCCCCAGTTGCGGAAACATTTTCACCGCTTCTCGGACATCGGTGACGACGGGGCGGTTCTTCACCAACGCGATGCCGGTCAAGCTGTTGCCCACCGGGATGGTGGCCCTGCACACGCGCTCGATCTCGGCCCGCCACAGCGGTGTCGCGCCATAAGCGCCGATCATTTGGATGGTCTCGCGGAACGGCACCACTTCGAATACGGCGCCGTGGACGGCGCCAATTTCGTCGGCGATGAGACGAACCGAAGTATCCAGCGCCTCGCGTGCGTTGGGTGCTTCCGCGATCGCCAACATCATCTGGTTCATCAACTCAAGGTCGCGTTCGGCCTCGACGCGTGCGGCAAGTTCGCGGTGCAAATCCAATTCGTTCATTGCGAGTTGCGCCAATGTGCGCAGCCAGTCGCGCTGCTCTATGCTGAGATCGGCGTGCGGTTTGTCGTCGACGACGTTAAGCGTGCCGATCCTGAACCCGTCGCGCGTCACCAGCGGCGCGCCAGCGTAGAATCGAACGCCCAACTCCATTAACAGCGACATCTTATTGACTCGGGAATCCGCAGCGGTGTCCGGAATGACCAGGATGTCGCCGTCGAGAATTGTCAGGGCGCAGATGGACTCGCCGCGCATCATGTATTGTCGATTGCCGCCCGCCTTGATCCAGACCCTGTCCGTGTCGACGAAATTGATCAGGCCGCGGAACGTGCCGAACATTGACCGCGCCATCTCGGCGATGCGGTCGAAAATCTCCTCCCGAACCCCGTACAGAATGCGATAGCGGCGCAGCGCCTCAAGGCGCTCCGCTTCGTTGGCGGGTAATGGAAACGACGCTGCCACGACAATCCGTGCCCGTTTTTCAGTCTGATCGGACCGGAAGTATCGGAAAGTTTGGTAAATCTTCGCTTAACGGCGATTGCCCACGGGCTCCCTAAGGCCGGGTCACGCCGCCAGATAGTGGACGCTGAACAGTTCCCCGGCATCCGTCCAGCAGGCAATGGGCCGATATCCCGCGTCCCGCGCCAGGTCCTGGAACTCGCCCACGGCGTATTTCCAGGAATCCTCGGTGTGAATACCTTCGCCCTCAGCGAAGTTAAAGCGGCGGCCCGCGACCGTTACCATCTGGTCGGCGAGACTGCGGATGTGGATGGCGACGCGCCCGACCTCGGGCTGGTACTTGGCGTGATGTGCGAACCGTCCGACCGCAAAATCGGCGCCGAGCTCACGATTGATCCGATCCAAGAGATTGAGGGTGAAGGCCGCCGTCACCCCGGCCTTGTCGTTATAGGCTGCATCGAGCCGACCCTCGTCCTTTTTCAGATCGACGCCGATCAGCATGCCGCCGCCCGGCCCGACCATCGTCCGGCATTGTTGCAGGAAGCGCGTCGCCTCGGCAGGAGTGAAATTGCCGATGCTGGAGCCGGGAAAGAACGCGACGCGCCGTCCCGCGCCGCGTCGCAGGGATGCCGGCAGCGAGATCGGCGTCAGGAAGTCGGCGCAGATCGCCACCACCTGGAGTTTGGGCCAGTCCAGCGACAGATCGTCGGTGGCGCGCAGCAAAATCTCGCGCGACACTTCGATGCCGGCATAGGCGAAGGGCCGGTCGAGTGCGCGCAGCAGCAGCTTCACTTTTTGTCCGGCGCCGCTGCCGTACTCGATCAGCGTCGCGTCGGGGCCGATCAGACGCGCCATGTCGCGCGCATGCTTGCGCAAAATCGTCATCTCGGTGCGCGTCGGATAATATTCCGGTGTGTCGCAGATCGCCTCGAACAGGTCGGATCCGCGTTCGTCATAGAGAAAGCGGCACGGAATCCGCTTCGGTGTCCGCGACAGTCCGTCCAGCACCGCGTCGCGGAAGGATTCGAGCTTCGGGGCCAGATCGTGGAACGCGACGGCGGCACCTGGCCTCATGACATATCCTCCGCGAGCCGGATTCCGCCCATGCACCAGCGCGCGGCGGGCGGAAAGAAATTGCGATAGGTCGGGCGCGTGTGGCCATCAGGCGTAATCGATGCGCCGCCGCGCAGCACCATCTGATTGCTCATAAACTTGCCGTTATATTCCCCGATAGCACCGGCCAGCGGGCGAAAGCCGGGATAGGCGATATAGGGACTGGCGGTCCATTGCCAGACCTCGCCGGTCAACTGGCGCAGTTCGTCGCCGGATTCGGTCGCGGCGATTTCCCATTCCGCCTCGGTCGGAAGGCGCTTGCCGGCCCAGCGGGCGTACGCATCCGCCTCGTAGAAACTCACATGACGCACCGGCTCATTCGGATCGACTGACTTGCGGCCATCGAGCGAAAACACCGACCAACCCGCGCCGTCGTGGCGCCAGTAGTGCGGCGCGTCCCAGCCCAGCGTGTTGACTGTCGCCCAGCCTTCCGACATCCACAGTTCCGCCTTCCGATAGCCGTCGTCGCCGATGAAGGCGAGATATTCGCCGCAGGTAATTAGTCGCGACGCGATGCGGAACGGTTCGAGCCACACGCGGTGACGTGGCGTCTCGTTGTCGAAAGCAAAGCTGTCCCCGGCATGACCGATATCGCGCACGCCGCCCATCAGCCCCACCCAACCAAGCGGCGCGGGCACAGGCGCGAGGGGACGCGGGGCGCGATAGGCCGGGTCGAGCGAGTTCTGCGAAAATACGTGGAGAATATCCATCAGCAGCAACTCCTGATGTTGCTGCTCATGATGCAGGCCGAGTTCGACCAGCGGCGCCAGATCGCGCCACGCCGTCTCGTCGACCGCGAGGATCAGCCGCCGCATCGCCGCGTCGACATGGGCGCGATAGCGCGCGATTTCCTCGATGCCGGGGCGCGACAGCAGACCGCGCGCTGGACGCGGATGACGCGGCCCGACCGCCTCGTAATAGGAATTGAACAGGTAGCCGAACGCCGGATCGTAGACCCGATAGCCGGCGAAATGCGGGACCAGCAGGAAATTCTCGAAGAACCAGGTGATGTGCGCGCGATGCCATTTCGTCGGGCTAACATCGGGCATCGACTGGACGGTCTGGTCCTCGGCCGAGAGCGGCGCCGCCAGCGTCTCGGTATAGGCACGCACCTCATTATACCGTGCCGCCCATTGCTCCCGTTCGAGCGGCGCGCCGCGATCGGCGACCAATTGCATTAATCCGATCTCCTCGTGTCTCTCTCTTCGCTTTGCCCCTAGCCTACCCGGAACCAGCCGCGACAAGAAACCCGGGAATTGTGGCGGCCGACACACTCCTGACATGCAGCCATACGCGCGCGGCGGCGGCACGGACGCATGGTTGGTTAACCCCGGAATTTGCGCAGCGGTTCCAAATCGATATGCTGTGGTCGGGGCTTGAAGGGAGGACAAGATGGCGTGGGAAACAATTCTGTTTGGGGTCGCTGACGGGGTCGCGACGCTGACCCTGAATCGGCCTGACAAGCTCAACGCGTTCAACGATCAGCTTCACGCCGACATCGCCGACGCGCTCGGCCAGGTCGAAAGCGATGCGGCGATCCGCGCGCTGATCGTCACCGGCGCGGGACGCGGCTTCTGCTCGGGCGCCGATCTCTCGTCGCGGCTCGACCGCCAGGGCGGCACCAACGATGCGCTCGACCGGCAATATCATCCGCGCCTGCGCCGACTGCGTGCGCTGAAGAAGCCGGTGGTCGCCGCCGTCAACGGCCCGGCCGCGGGCGCGGGCATGAGCCTCGCGCTGTCCTGCGATATCGTCGTCGCCGCGCAATCGGCGACCTTCCTTCAGGCATTCACGCGCATCGGGCTGGTGCCGGACGCGGGCAGCACCTATTTCCTGCCGCGTCTCATCGGCGTCGCGCGCGCCAAGGCCCTGACCCTGCTCGCCGAGCCGCTGACCGCGTCGCAGGCCGAGGCGTGGGGGATGATCTACAAGGCGGTGCCCGACCACGAACTGATGCCAACCGCGAACGCGCTGGCGAAAAAACTGGCGCAAGGCCCGACCTTTGCGCTCGGCCTGACCAAGACCGCGATCGACGCGTCGCTCGGCAACGAGCTCGACACGCAATTGGCATTGGAACGCGATTTCCAGAGCGACGCTTCGCAGAGCGAGGATTTCCGCGAAGGCGTCAAAGCCTTCCTGGAAAAACGCCCGGCAAAATTCACCGGCAAATAATCAGACGTGGGAATAAGCCCAGTATAGTTCCCGTGCCTTGCGGAACACCGGGCCGGGCTGTAGCGCGCGGCTGTCGATACGCGTCACGGCTTGCACTTTGTGCAGATTGCCCGAGGAAAAGATTTCGTCGGCAGTCTCAAAGTCGTCATAGCGCAGGCTTTTTTCGACAACCTCGACGCCTTCGCCGCGCAACAGCTTGATGACGCGCTGGCGCGTGATGCCGTCGAGGAACGTGCCGTTCGCGGCGGGCGTGAACACCGCGCCGTCCTTCGCCATGAAGATGTTGGCGATGGCGAGCTCGGCGACGTTGCTGTCCTGGTCGAGCAGCACGCAATTGTCGAAGCCGCGCGCATGCGCCTCGGTCATCGCCCGCGCATTGTTGGGATAGAGGCAGCCGGCTTTTGCCTCAAGCGGCGCCGAATCCTTCGTCGGGCGGCGGAACGGCGACAGGGTGATGGAAATGCCGCCGGTCGCCTTCGCCATCGGCGCCTCATAGATGCAGAGGCACCAGCGCGTGGTATCGGCGCCCGGCACGATCGAGGAAAAGCCCGCGCCCTCCGCCCAATAGAACGGGCGCAGGTAAAGCTCCGCGCCGGAGCCGAATTTCTTAACGCCGTCGCGCGCCAGACCCATCCATTCGTCGACCGGAACCACCGGCGCCAGCATCATCACCGACGCCGACCGATTGACCCGCGCGCAATGAAGATCGAGGTCGGGCATCACGCCCTCGAACGCGCGTGCGCCGTCGAACACCGACGTTCCCGCCCAGGCGGCATGCGTGCGCGCCCCCATGATCGGCGCGTTGCCCTCATGCCAGTCGCCGTCGAAAAAAGTCCAGGTCTTCGACCAGGGCTTCAACGCCATCACAGCACCACTTCGATCAATTTCGGCCCGGAATCGGCGAAGCCCGCGCGCAGCGAAGCGGCGAATTGGTCGAGATCGGTCACGCGCGTGCCGGGCACGCCCATGCCCTTCGCCAGCGAGACCCAATCGAGGTCGGGCCGTCCGATTTCCAGCATGTCGAGCGCGCGCGGTCCCATGTTGCCGGCGCCGACATTGGCATATTCGCCCTTAAGGATCGCATAAGCGCGATTGGAAAAGATCACCGTCGTGATGTTGAGTTTCTCGCGCGCCATCGTCCATAGCGACTGCACGGTGTACATACCACTGCCATCGGCCTCGAGACACAGGACCGGACGCTCCGGCGCGGCGATAGCCGCGCCAACAGCCAAAGGCATGCCGATGCCGATGGAACCGCCGGTATTGGTCAGCCAGTCGTGCGGCGGCGCGCCCTTGCTCGCCGCCATCATACCGCGGCCGGAGGTGATCGATTCATCGGCGACGATGGCGTTCTCCGGCAGCAACGCCGCGACGGTCTGGGCCAGGCCCTGCAGCGTGATCGCGCCGCTCGCGGCGAGGGGCCGCTCCGCTTTGGCGCGGTGCGGCTCGGTCTTGGCCGCGCCGATCGCTTCGGCCAGCGCTTCGAGCGCACCGGCATAATCCTCACCTTGCCGCGCCAACGGATAGATGTCGCAATCGGGCGGCGTCGGCACGCTGCTCTTGCCGGGATAGGCGAAGAACGTCACCGGCGCGGCGGCGCCGACCAGAATCATCTGGCGATATTCCTTCAAGCGCTCGACCGCCTGCTCGACGACGTACGGCACGCGATCCACGACCGGCAATCCCGCGCCGCGCTGGATCCGAGCCGTCGAATAGGGCGAGAACAGGGTCGCGCCGGTCTTGGCCGCGATGCGTCCGGCCGCGATCAGCCCGCGCCCATAGAGCGCGTCGCCGGTAAGCACGATCATGGTCGGCACGCCGGTGCGCAACATTTTCGCGGCGCGCTCGATGATCGACGCCGCCGGCATCGCGGGCGCAGTCACCGGCATCGGGCGGGCAATGCCGCTGCCCTCGTTCCATGCGGTATCCGCCGGCAGGATCAGGGTCGAGATCGCGCGCTTGCTGCGCGCCGCCGCGACCGCTTCGGCGCCATCGCGCGCCACGTCGGCGCTGTTAGCCGAGCTGCGCATCCAGGCGGAATACTGGCCGGCCAGCGTCTCGATGCTGGAGTTGAGCGGCGCGTCGTAGCGTTTGTGATAAGTCGCGTGCTCGCCGACGATGTTGACGATCGGCACGTTGGCGCGCTTGGCGTTGTGCATATTGGCGATGCCGTTGCCGAAGCCCGGCCCGAGATGGAACAAGGTGCAGGCCGGCTTTTCCGCCATGCGCGCGTAGCCGTCGGCGGCGCCCGAGACCACGCCCTCGAACAGCGCCAGTACGCAGCGCATCTCGGCGACTCGGTCGAGCGCCGCGACGAAATGCATTTCCGACGTGCCGGGATTGGCGAAGCAGATCTCGACGCCGCTGGCGACCAGGGTTCGGACCAGGCTTTCCGCTCCGTTCATGCGCGCTTCTCCAACACGGTTACGGGATGATTAAGACCCTCAATCCTAAAGCAGTTCTTAACATTTGCCGCCGATAGTCCGGTCATGCCCCGCGATGACATTTTTCCGCATGTCGCGGCGTCCGTCCTCCGTGACGAAACGCTCGCCATTCATGCCGGTTACGAACCCGACCCGGTGACCAAATCGGTTGCCGTGCCGATCTATCAAACAGTCGCCTACGCGTTCGACAGCGCCGAGCATGGCGCGGCCCTGTTCGACCTCGAAGTCGAGGGCAATATCTACACCCGCCTTTCCAATCCGACCAACGCCGTCCTCGAAAAACGAGTCGCGGCGCTTGAAGGCGGCGTCGCGGCCCTGAGCGTCGGCTCGGGCGCCGCAGCGATCCACTACGCGCTCGCTACGCTGCTCGAGCAAGGCACCAATTTTGTCTCGGTGCCGCAACTCTATGGCGCGACCTACACCCTGTTCGCCCATGTCTTCAAGAAGCAGGGCATCGAAGTGCGTTTCGCCAAAAGCGACCGTGCCGACGACATCGCGGCCTGCATCGACCACAATACCCGCGCGGTTTATTGCGAAAGCGTCGGCAATCCGGCCGGCAACATCGTCGACCTCGCCGCGCTCGCCGCGGTCGCGCATGCGCGGGGCGTGCCGCTGATCGTCGACAATACGGTGGCGACGCCGATCCTCCTGAAACCGATCCGATACGGCGCCGACGTGGTGGTTCATTCCGCCACCAAATTCATGGGCGGCCACGGCACCACGATGGGCGGCATCATTGTCGACGCCGGCAATTTCCCGTGGCGCGCCTATCCCGACAAATTCGCGATGCTGACGCAACCCGAACCGGCCTATCACGGCGTCACCTACGTCGAGCAATACGGCCGGTCAGCTTACGCCGCGCATTGTCGTACCGTGTGCCTGCGCAACACCGGCGCGGTGCTGCCGCCGTTGTCGGCCTTCTTGTTGCTGCAAGGCATCGAGACCATGGCGCTGCGCGTCGAGCGCCACGTCGAGAATGCGCGTCGGGTCGCCACCTACCTGCACGATCATCCTAAAGTCGCGTGGGTCAGTTATGCCGGTTTTCCCGACAGCGCGTATCACGCGCTGGCGCAGAAATATCTCGGCGGCAACGCGCCGTCGCTGCTGACCTTCGGCGTGAAGGGCGGCTATGACGCCGGACGCAAGACGCTCAATGCGCTGAATCTCTTCAAGCGCCTCGTCAATATGGGCGACGCCAAGTCGTTGGCGACGCATCCCGCCTCGACCACGCATCGCCAGCTCAACGAAGCGGAATTGGCGCAAGCCGGGGTCAAACCCGAGATGATCCGCCTGTCCGTCGGCATTGAACATATCGACGACATTCTCGCCGATCTCGGCCAAGCGCTGGACGCCGCCTGATGCCCGTCCTCATCGAACGCCGCCGGCGCCCGCGCAAGCTCGGTGTCGATTACGGCCTCAACCGGATCGATATCGGCCTGGTCAACAACATGCCGGACACGGCGCTCGAAGCCACCGAGCGCCAGTATGCCGCGCTGCTGTCGGAAGCCGCCGGCGACGATGTTCTGGTCCATCTCCATCTTTATTCGCTGCCCGAGATTCGCCGGACCGACCGCGCGGCGGAGCACACAAAAAAGCTGTATCGCTCGCTCGACGTGCTGACGCGCACGCCGCTCGATGCGCTGATCGTCACCGGCGCCGAGCCGCAGACCCACGATCTGCGCGAGGAAATTTACTGGCCATCGCTAACGAAGTTGATCGACTGGGCGCAGGCAAACACGATCTCGACCATCTTCTCCTGCCTCGCGGCGCATGCCGCGGTGTTGCATCTCGACGGCATCGCGCGCCGGCCGCTGGCGAAGAAACTATTCGGCGTGTTCGACGAAACGATCGCCGAGCCGCATCCGCTGACCAAGGGCCTCGCCGGCCTGCCGGCACCGCATTCACGCTGGAACGAACTGCGCGAACCAGACCTCCGCGCCAAGAACTATTCGATCTTGACCCACTCGGACGAGGCCGGCGTTGGAATGTTCGCAAAGAAGGACGAAAATCTCCTGATCTTCCTTCAGGGCCATCCTGAATACGAGGCCGAGACGCTGCTGCGCGAATATCGGCGCGACATCGGCCGCTATCTGCGCGCCGAGCGCAGCACCTATCCCGGACGGCCGCGGCATTATTTCGACGCTAGGGCCAGCGACCGCGTCATTCAGTACCGCAAGCGCGCCACCATCCGGCGCGAGCGCGACCTGCTTCAAGAATTTCCGATTTTCGAACTGCGCCGCTCGGTACGCCATTCCTGGCGCCCCGGCGCGGTCGCGTTCTATCGTAACTGGCTCAACATTCTCGACAAGGGCAAGCCGGTCCGCATCGCGACGCGCATCCTGAAACAGGCGGGCGTCGCGACGCGGTAACCGTCGCTTACTTCTTCCCGGTCGGCATCCCGAGGTAGTTCACCATCGGGATCGTCTCGAACTCGACATTCACGAACTTGCCGCCCTTTTTCTCGATGCGGCGCAGATAGACGTTCTGCGTGATCTGCCGGGTTTCGGGATCGATCATCACCGGACCCTTCGGGCTGTGCTGGGTCTTCCACTTGCTGAGGAACGCGATGCCTTCCTCGCCGGTGAACTTGCCCTTGGTCGCCTTGACCAGATCGAAGATCGCCGACATGCCGTCCCAGGCATCGGCGGTCTCGAAATCCGGCCGCTTGCCGTCGGTGTAGAGTTTTTCATACGCCGCGACGAACGCCTTGTTGGCGGGACGGGTCGCGAACGATGAATAGACGCCCGAGGTCACGAGGCCGACGCCCAGCTCGCCGATATTCTGAATCTCTTCGTCGGGCACCAGGTCTTCGGTCGAGATCAGGTGAATCTTCGCCTTTTGCAAGCCGATATCGGCCGCGGCTTTCATGATCTGCGTCGCGATCGGGCCGGCCGGCACGAAGACGTAAACCACGTCCGGCTTCGTGTCCTTGATGCGCAAGAGGAACGGCGCGAAATCGACGACGTTCGGCGGCGGCGGGAACGTCACCTGGCCGACGATTTTGCCGCCCGCGTCGCTGA
Organism: Allostellaceae bacterium; assembly: GCA_025451725.1. GTDB lineage: Bacteria > Pseudomonadota > Alphaproteobacteria > ATCC43930 > CGMCC-115725 > JAATGI01. The sequence continues at coordinate 71,044 of JANWJX010000040.1, read as the reverse complement.
ATGCCTTGATGAAGGCGTCGCGCCCTTCATGGCCGGGCGCGTAATCGGTCACCGCGGTATAGGCGGTCTTGTAGCCATGCTTCGCCGCCCATGTACCGAGCGGAAATGCCTGCTGGCCCAGGGTGAACGACGTGCGGATGGTATAGGGCGACTTCAGCGTGATCGGCACGGCGGCGGCGTTGGTCACCACGAACGGCACCTTGGCCTGAGCCGCGACCGGCGCAATGGCCAGCGCATTTGGCGACCAGACGGCGCCGATCAGCACGTTGACGTGGTCGCGCGTCACCAGTTCGGTGGCGAGGCGCTTGGCGATGTCCGGATGAATGCCGGTATCGTCGCGCTCGACCAGTTCGATCGTTACCCCTTTGGGCAGCTCTTTCTGGTGCGTCTTGTAATAAGCCTGGAGGCCGCGCTCCATCATGTCGCCCTGGGCGACATTGGGGCCGGAGAAGGTATTGATGACGCCGACCTTGACCACGGTCTGGGCCTGCGCCGCCGGCAGCATCGCGACGGCCAACAACGCGGCCGCCGCGCCGGCGGTAAGGATTGTCCAACTTTTCTGCATCTTTTGCGCTCCCTGGAGGGCCTAGCCGGTCAAAGCGACCGGTCTGCAGCCCGTTTCTCTTGTTCCGGGAGCCAATATAGGCGGCGGCAAGCCCTACATGCAATCCGCTGAAGGGCCGGGCGGGCCACGTTAAATACTATTAATTTCCGGCTCTTGCGACCTGTTCATCCGCTTCCGCCGCGAGCGGCGGCAGCGCCACCGACGGGATCTTGTCCGGCGCAATCGAAACCAGGTTCTTCGACGGCACGCGCAGGCCGAAAATGCTCAGGCTGCGATAGGCCGCGACGAACACTTTGCCGTTGGCGACCACCGGCACGACGTTGGCGGTGCCGTCGAAATTCGGCCAATTGCCGGCCGGGTGCGAAAACAGCTTTTCGGCGCTGGTCGCGTCGAAGGCGTGCAGCGTGATGGTCTTGGGTCCTTCGTTGGGCGGATGCGATACCGCCCAGATCACCGCGTTCTCCAGGCCGTTCGAAGACACGCTGGTCATGAAACCGGGAAACTGGCCGCTGACGATCGGGGGCGACACCACATCGCGTTCGAGTTTCACCGAATCAGGTGAGGTCGCGATCTTCCACACCATCAGATGCTCGCCGCCGCTGGTGACGAGGCGCGGGGCGCTGTCCTTGCCGATGAAATAAGACTGGGTGCAGAAGCAGCCGCCGATCGGGTACTTGCCGACCACCTTGTCCGGACCGTTCGGCGTGAAGCCGCCCATATGGTCGCGGTCGAGGAGATAGAGATTGCCGTCTTTGCCCGCCGCAGTGGCGAGGTGCGGCACCGGCCCTTCCTGGTCCGGCAGCGTCATGATGCCACCCGAGCCGAAATCCTGATCGGCCTCGTCGAGGGCGTCGCGGTTCGACGGCGTGAAATATTCCGAGACGTAACGCAGATCGGCCGAGATCGCGGCTGCGCTTTCGCTCATCTCCCGCTCGCCGGCCGGCGCACCGGTCGGGCCGAGGATGCGGTTACCGGTGACGACATAGAGTCGCCCCATCTGATCGACCGATGGCGCGGCGCCCGACATCCAGATCGAGGACATGAACCAGGCTTCATTGTGCGACGCCTTGCGGTCTATCAACGGTCGCGACGGCATCGGCTTCAGCGTGTCTTTCTGCCAGCCCAGGATCCAGCCGCGCGACGAACTGGTTTTGAGGTCGCAGAAGCTCGCGAACGCGGCATAGACATTCCCGTTCGCCAGGACCAGGCCGGCGCGCTGACGATTGGAGGCGGCTTCAAAACGCACCGGATCCAGCACCGAGGCATTGACCACGCTCTTGACCACCGGCGCCGGTATGCGGTCGCGCAAATTGCGAAGGTTGAGGGCGTGGATGCGGTAGGTCGGCGTGCCGTCCTCGAGCGTATAGGCGACGACGTATATGGTCTCGCGCTGGAGATCGATCACCGGCGTCGAAGCGACCCCGATCGTCTGTCCATTGTTGAGGCAGCCCCCCGGCAGCAGGTCGCGCGGCACCGGCTTGCCGAGATTGACGTGAAGCAACTGCTCGCCCGAATTGGGGTCGAAGGCATAGACGCTGTTGGCTTCGGTGGCGACATAGACCACGTCGGAAATGCCGGCGCGGCCCTCGATCGGCTGGTCGCTGACCACGAGCGGCTGGGCGTCGACCTGGTCGTCGAGTTCGAGCGAGCGCAACAGGCCGAAGGATTTACCGGCGACTTCAGTGGGGCTGAGTTGCGTCTCCGTGCTGTTCCAGCCGGTACGCGAATTGTCGCCATGATAGGTGGTGATGTCGGTGCCAGCGAGCGCGGCAACCGGCGACGCGGCCAGGGCAGCCGCCGTCAAGCCGACGATCGCGAAACCCTTCATCCCCATGCGCCGATTCATCATCATTCGTTTCACTCTGTTACGCGAAACGGTCGCCCGGCATCCCCGGAACGACCCAAAAAGTGATCGCCCGAACACAGGACAGCCATGCAAAGTCGATGCCTAATCGCGACGGTTTCCGGAACCACTCTCTAAACGGGGGAGATGGGGGTTTCCTTCCCCAACGTCCAGAAGAAAGTCGCCCCCTGCCCGATTGCGCTTTCGGCCCAGATCCGCCCGCCATGGCGGGCGACGATTCGCTGCACCGTCGCCAGACCGATGCCGGAGCCCGGAAATTGCTCGGCCGAGTGCAGCCTTTCGAAGGGCGTGAACAGTTTATGAGCAAAATTCATATCGAATCCAGCACCGTTATCCCGGACATGGAAGGTCATCACATTCTCGTGTAGCTCCGCGCCGAACCCGATTCGGGGCGCCGCCGCGGCGCGGGAATATTTCCAAGAATTTCCCAGGAGATTTTCTAACACGATTCGCAACAGCCGGGGATCGCCCGCCGCCGCGATTCGGTCCGCGATCTCGAACCGGGCGGGATGATCGGGATCGGCGCGCGCAAGATCGGCGGCCACCGCACGCGCGATGCCGGACAGATCGACCGACTCCCGCGCCAGTTCCACCTGTCCTACCCGCGACAGTTCGAGAAGATCGTCGATCAGCTCGGTCATGCGTTTGGTCGCTACGCGCATGCGGCGCAGATAGTCGCGCGCCGTCAGATCGAGCGCGGCGGCATGTTCCTCCTCGAGCAAGCGGCCGAACCCATCAACGGTGCGCAGCGGCGCGCGCAGATCGTGCGACACCGAATAGGAGAAGGCTTCGAGCTCGCGATTCTTTAGCTCAAGCGCCTCGGTCAGCGCTGCGCGCGCCTCGGCGAGCTGCTGCGCCGCGCGTGCCTCCGCGGCCTCCCATTCCTTCTGCAACAGCCGCTCGCGATAGAGCCGGTTCTCGTCCTCGAACTGCTTGCGCCGGAGTTGCGCCGCGACGCGGGCACGAAGCACCGCAAAGTCGCTCGACTTGGCGATATAGTCGTCCGCGCCAGCCGCGAGGCCGTCGATCATCGCCGCGCGGTCCTCGAGCGCGGTCAGCATCACGACGGGGACGTCGCGCAAGCCGGGCGCCGCCTTGACGCGGCGGCAGGTCTCGGTGCCGCCGAGTCCCGGCATCATCAGGTCCAGCAGGATGCAATCCACCGGCTGCACCGCGAGCAATTCCAGCGCCGCCTCGCCCGAGCGTGCCTGGGCGACGTCGAAACCTTCCTGCACCAGATTGGCCGACAGCGCGCGCAGATATGTTTCGCTGTCATCCACCGCCAGCACTTTTTTCGGCGCCATGATGCTGGCGGTGCCGCCGTCGTGGCCTTGCGTCTCGGCGCTGCGCAGTACCGCCCTGAGCCGCGCCACCAGTAGATCGGCGTCCTCGCCCTTGCGTACGAACGCGTCGGCGCCGGTATCGAGCGCGAGAATTTCGGCACCGTCCTCCTCCGACGCGGTCAGCATCAGGCACGGCGTACGGCGCAGCGCGGCGTCGAGCCGGATCGAGCGGATCACGGTTGCACCGTCGATATCGGGCAGCACGCCGTCGACCACGATGGCCGCGGGCCGCGCTAACGCCGCGATGCGCAATCCCTCTCCACCCGTGCCGGCCAGCAACACCGTGAAGCCTCCGCGCTCAAGTACCTGTTTCGTGCTTTCGCGGAAGGTGAAGCTGTCGTCGATGAGCAGAACCGTATCGTGGCCCGGCGTCGCGGCCGGTGCGCCCCGCTGCAGCAATTCGCGCGCCCGCGCCATCACGTAGCCGGGATCGTAAGGCTTGCCGACATATTCGTCGGCGCCGGTGGCGAGACCGCGCACGCGGTCGTGCACTTCCGCCTCGGTCGAAAGCAGCATCACCGCGCACGGCGTCTCGCCGCGCCGCTCGCGGATTTCGCGCAACAGATCGACGCCGTCACCGTCCGGCAGCAGCACGTCGAGAATGGCGAGATCGTACATGCCCGTCGCCAGGACTTCGCGCGCCTCCGTGATGCTGGCGCAGATCGTCGGTTCGATGCCGTCGACGCGAAGCATCTCGGCGAGATTCATCCGCACCGTGAGACTGTCATCGACGATCAACACGCGCGGAGTCATCGCATCCCCGCCATGTCCGCGATCGCCGGGCCGATGGCGGCGAGCGGCAGCACGCGCTGCGCCGCGCCGAGCCGCACCGCCTCGCGCGGCATGCCATAGACCACGCAACTCGCCTCGTCCTGTGCGATGGTGATGCCGCCCGCGTCGCGGACCGCGCGCAGCCCGGCCGCGCCGTCGCGCCCCATGCCGGTCAGAAGACAGGCCGCAGCCGCGCCGCCGAATGATCGCGCGACGGATTCGAACAACACATCGATCGACGGCCGACAGGAATTGCGCTCCGGCCCGTCATCGAGTCGCAGCCGCGCGCCTTCGGCAAGCATGTGCCGGTTCGGCGGCGCGACGCGGACGCACGCCGCGGAGAGCGCCTCGCCGTCGCGCGCCAACGCGACGCGGTGCGCACTCTGGCCGTCGAGCCATTCCGCGAATGCGGTACCGAATGGCTCGCCGATATGGATCGCGAGCAGCACCGGCAACGGAAACGGCGCGGGCAGCGCGCGCAACAATTCCAGCAACGCCGCCGGCCCGCCGGTCGAAGCGCCGACGACGACCGCCGCGATCTTGCCGGGCGCGTACGCGGCGGCGACGCGCGGAGTCGGCAGCCGTCCGCGCGGGTGGGTGATGACCTTGATCCGCGCCGTGCGCTTCACCGCGGCTAGAAAGCGCGCCTCCCAATGGCCCGGCGGTTCGTTCCTGGTCGGTTTCTCCAGCACGTCGACCGCGCCCGCCGCCAGCGCGTCGTAGGTGCGATGCAATTCGCCGCGATTGGTCGACGCCGACACGATCAGGATCGGCACGGGGCAATGCGCCATGATGTATTCGGTCGCGGCAAGGCCGGTCATCACCGGCAGCATCATGTCCAGCGTGACGATGTCGGGCCGCAGCCTCTGTGCCAGCGCGATCGCGTCCTTGCCGTCCTCGGCTTCGCCGATCACCTCGATGTCGGCGTCACCCGCCAGGATCTCGACCATGCGGCGGCGCACCGTCGCGGAATCCTCGACCACCAGCGCGCGCAGCCGCGACATGATCAGGCGACCAGCCGGCGGATCGTGTCGAGGAAAAGCCCCTGGTCGAACTCGCCCTTGACGATGTAGCCGCTGGCGCCGGCCTCGTTGGCGCGGCGGCGGTCCTCGGCGCCGTTGCGCGACGACACAAGCAGTGCAGGCGTATCGCGGAACTTGGCGTCGGCGCGTGTCCTGGCGACAAAGGTGAAGCCGTCTATGCCGGGCATTTCGACATCCACCAGGAACAGGCCGTAGCGCCGCCGCGCCGCCTTTTCCAAGCCGTCCTCCGCCGACACCGCGAGGTCGACCTCGAAGCCGGCGGATTCCAGGATGCTTTGCTCGAGCATCCGCGTCGTCAGGGAATCGTCCACCACCAGAATCGGCGATTTCGTCGCGGCCGGCGCAATCGCTTCGGCCGGCGGCGCTGCCCGCGCCGCCGCGACCAGCCGTTCGGGATCGAGCACCAGGCGCGGCACCCCGTCGGCATCAAGCGACGCGCCCGCGATCAGCGGATCGGCGCGCAGCGTGTCGGGCAATTTCCGCGTTACCAGTGTCGCGACGCCGAGCAGCGCCTCAGCCGCGAGTGCGGCGATACCGCCCTCGCCCGCCACCAGCAACGCCACGCGCGTCGCGGCCGACGCAGTATCGCCCGCGCCCGGTAGCAACACTCGAAGCGGCGTCAGCGGGAGCGCCCTACCGTCATGGAGAATGAAATTGCCGTGGCCGGGCGAGAGCCGGATCGCGCCACGGACGGCGCCGACCGGCAGCGCGGCGACGGTTTCGCCGACTCGCACCAACAGCGCTTCGACCATGGACAGCGACACCGGTACGGTCAACGTGACGCGTGTGCCCTTGCCCGGCTCCGTCTCGACAGCGATTTCGCCGCCGAGCCGCGCCGCCGCTTCGCGCACGACATCGAGCCCGACGCCGCGCCCCGCCACCTGGCTGGTACCAGCGGCGGTGCTGATGCCGCCGCGCAGCAGCAGGCTTACCAACCCGCCGGCATCGAGCCGCTCGACCTCTGCAGCCGGTGCGCCGCGCTCGCGCGCGACGCGCCGCACCGCGTCTTGGTCGATTCCGGCGCCGTCATCGGCACAAACGAACGCGACACGGTCGCCGCGGCGCGCGATCTCCAAGGTGACGCACCCGGCGGCCGGCTTGCCGAGCCGCTGCCGCTCAGCGGGCGCTTCGACGCCATGCGCCACCGCATTGCGCACCAATTGTATAAGCGCGCCGCGCAATGCGCCGAGTACCCGCGCCTCGAGGCGGATGGCGCCGCCGGTCGCTGCGAAGCTCGCTTCTTTTCCGAGCGACTGCGCGACGTCGCGCGCTGTACGCTCCAGCGCCGCGAGGCTCGCCGACGCCGGAACCAGCCGCAACTTGGACGCGGCATCGCGCGCCTGCTCCAGTTCACGTTCTGCCTGATCGAGCTCATGGCGACCGATCTCCGGCGGCAACGCGGCGCGCGCCTGGCGCACTTGCCGCGCCGTTTCCGCGATGGCGTCGTAGAGCGCGTCGAGCTCAGCACTGTCGGCGCGCTCATAACTCTCCTCCGCAGTCAGCCTATCCGCCGTCACGGCGGGCGCTGCGTCCCGGTTCAGCGCCGCGACCCGCGCCGACACGGCGTCGATCTGGCGCAGCAAAGTCTCGATGGTGGATTTCGGCGCACTGCCGGGTCGGTCGCGCAGCGGCGCCAGCGTTTCCTCGATGTCGTGCGCGCGGTCGGCGATCTCGGTCTGCTTCACCACGCGCGCCGCGCCTTTGAGCGTATGCGCGAGGCGCAGCAGGCGCGTCACCAGCTCCGCCGACGGCGCCGCTTCGAGCCGCAGCGCATCGCGGCCCATCGCCTCGGCGAGGTCACGCGCCTCGATGCGGAAATAACGCAGCGGGTCGGCGTTGTCCGCCATGGCGATCAGACCAACGCCATCTGCGGGCGGATGATCGCCGAGAGTTCGCGGGATAGCGCCGCCAGCGCCGACGCGGTTTCAAGCGTCTGGGTCGAGCTCGCCTCCAGTTCCTTGGTCGCCTGCGCGGCATTCGAGATGGCAATGTTGACCTGCTCCACCGCCGTCGATTGCTGTTTGGTCGAAAGCTCGATCTCACGCGCCGCTTCGGTGGTGGTCGAGACCAGCCCGGCAATCTGGGTGAACGACGTCGCGACGTCGCCGAAATGGCGCGAGCCGGCATCGACCGCCTTGGAGCCGCCTTCGGTCGCCATCACGGTGGTGTTGGCGGCGCTGCGCACTTCCTCGATCAGGCGGCGTATTTCCTTGGTCGAGCCGCCGACCCGGTCGGCCAGCTTGCGGATTTCGTCGGCCACGACGGTGAAGCGCCGGCCCTGCTCGCCGGCGCCCGCCGCCTCAATGGTGGCGTTGATGGCGAGAATGTTGGTCTGCTCCGCCAGTTCCGACACGATTTCGACAATGCCGCCGATCTCTTGCGATTTCTTGCCGAGATCCAGCATATGGGTCACGACCTGATCGACTTGGCGGCGGATGCCGCCGATGGCGTCGGTGGCCTGTTCGACCGTGCCGTTGCCGGTACGCGCGCCGTTCGCGGTCTCTTCGGCGATATGCGACACGCTTTGCGCGCTTTCCGCGATCTGACGCGACGAGGCGAGCAGCTCGCGGATCGTGGTGGCGATTTCTGTCATCGCCGTCGCCTGCTCGCGCGCGCCGGTCGCCTGCTGATTGGCGGCGGCCTGCAACTCGCTCGACGAGCTTTGCACATGCTGCACGGCGGCGCCGATTTGCCTTGTAAGGCTCGTGACGATGAACCAACCGATCAGCGCGACCAGCGCCGCCCCGGCGATGCTGCCCCACAGGATGACGGCGGTGGTCCAATCCGCGCTCGTCTCGGCGGCGCGTGCGCGCTGTGCGAGGAGCGCATCGGCCTCCTGGTCGCTGGCCACGACAACGGCGCGCAGTTGGTCCATCAAATCCTTGCCGAGATTGTTGCCGATCTCCGCCGCGGCGGGGCCGAAACCCTGGGTCTTGCGCAGCTCGATGACGCGCTTCAATTCGGCAAGCTTGCGGTCGATCAGCGGCTGCATCGCGTTGAGATGCTGTTGCTGCGCTGAATTGTCTCCGGTTAACGTGCGCAGATTGTCGAAGGACTTCTTGATCTCGCCGAGCGCGGTTTCGTACGGCTCGAGATAGGCCGGATTGCCGGTGATGACATAGCCGCGCTGGCCGGTCTCGACGTCCTTCATCTGCGAGATCAGGGCCGCGAACGCAGCCTGGATCAGGCGCGAATGCGCGACCTGCCGATCGTTCTCGATCAGCGACACGGTGCTGCTATAGCCGAGCAGCGCCACCGCCAAGAGGATCGTTCCGGCGACGGCGAAACCCGCGCCGAGCTTGCGGCCAAGGCTCCAGCGATTGAACACGATGTTGCTCCTCCTAGAATTGCGCGGCGACCGACAGCAAATTGACAATGGCGAGATTGTCGCCGTCGACCAGCGCCGCCTCGCGCAGATGACCGCGGCCGCGATCGGCGTCCGCACGGGGCACAATGCGGTCGCGCGCGATTTCGATATGCTGATGGAAATGTTCGAAGGCGAAAGCCAGCGGCGCGCTCGCCAATGTCACCAGCCAGCGCGGCGTGGCGGCGGCGGGCGGAAAACCGAGCGCGACACCAAGCGAATGGACCGGCAGGATCGCGCCGCGCAGGCCGGTGATGCCGAGGAGCGATGCGGCTGCAGATGGTATCGGCACGATGCGCCGACCCGCGAACAAGCCGGCGATATGCGACAGACGCAGCAGCAGCGTGTCGCCGCCGATGCCGACGACCAGCAGCCGGTCGCGCACGGGCGCGGCGGCGGCGGGCGAGGCGGCGAACTGGCGGTCGAACTCGGCGCGCAGGGCGGCGGCGCGATCCGCGACGAGAGTGGACTGGATCACGGCGTCCCGTCCGCCGACGCAAGCTCGGCCCGGCACATGGCGAGCAGCGCCTCGCGGCCGAAGCCGCCGCCAAACAGCAGGACACGCGATGCTTCTTCGGCCTGAAGCAACGTCGCCGCGCGCGTCAGTTCGCGCCGCGCCTCGGCCTGGTCGCCCGCGCGACGTGCCAGCAGGCCGAGATGGAGGCGCGGCATGGCAAAACCGGGATCGAGCGACGCGGCGTGACGATCGTGCAGCGCCGCCGCGTCGCGGTCGCCGTACGCCTCACGACACAGCGCCATGAGGTAATGGGCCCCGGCGCTGTCGCCGTCGCGCAGCAGCAGCGTCTCGCAAATCCGCTCGGCGTCGGCGAGGTCGCCGCGATGCATCAACAACACCCCGCGCAGAAACAGCGCGTCGCTCTGACGCGCGCGCTCTTGCGGCAGCGCCTGAAGCAGCGCCAACGCCTCGGCATAATGCTCGTCCGCCATCAGCGCCATCGCGTGCGCGACCGGCAGCGCCGGGTCGGGCACCATCTCGGCGAGCGGGGTCGCCGGCGCGGCCAGCGGGCGCGCGACGATGGTGCGGACGCGCTGGGCGGCATGCGCGATCGCCTCGTACCAAGCCACGCCGGTGTCGCCGGCGCCGTCGACCGCCGGCGGCAGAGCGTCCCACGCCGGATCGGACGGCGCGTCGCTTGCCTCGACGGGCGCGAGGATCGGCTTGCGCTGGTAATAGAACGTGCCGTGGGTGTGGCGCAGCTCGAAATCGCGGCTGAGGCCGCGCAGCGTCTCGGCGTGGCCCAGAAACAGCAATCCGCCCGGCGTCAGGCTGCGCGCGATCCTTGCGATCGCGGCGCGCGCGTTCGCCGGCGCGAAATACATCAGCACGTTGCGGCAGAACACCACGTCGAACGCTTCGGGCCGCCAGAACGCGGCATCGTCTGCAACCAGGTTGCGCTCCTCGAACGCGACCGCGCGGCGCAAGGTGGGGTCGAACACGAATTCGTTGCCGGACGCCGCGAAATAGCGCGCGCGCAACGGAGCGGCGGTCTCGCGTAAAGACCAGGCGGAGTAGCGTCCGATCGCCGCCTTGGCGAGCATGACACCGTTGACGTCGATGGCGGAAATCGCCGCCGAACAATCCACCAGCGTCATGGCGATGGAGTAAGGTTCCTCGCCCGAGGCGCAGCCAGCGGAGAGGACGTTGACCGCGCGTCCCGCCCAGTCCATCCGCACGACATCCCGCAGCGCGGCGAATTGCGCCGGGTTGCGGAAGAAATAAGTTTCGGCGACGGTCAGCTCCTGGATCAGCCCGCGCCATTCCAGCGCCGCGCGCGGATTCTCCAACTGTTCGACAAACCAAAAGTCATCGAGGCCGATTACCGCTGCATGGCGCCGGAGAATGTCGGCGAGAAACGCGTCTTTGCCGGCGTCGAAATGCAAACCCACCCGCCGCGTCACGACGTTGCGAAACCGCGCCACCACTTCCCGGTCGACTGCGGCGCTCATGCCGTCGCCTCGTGCAATTCGCCGGCAGCACCGAGCTCTGCGGGCACCATGCGCGCGGCGTCGAGCAGCCACAGGAATTCGGCGTCGAGCGCGCCGATGGCCGATACGACGTCGGTCTGCGCGCCACCCAAAAGCGGCGGCATCGCCTGAAACGGATCGGCGGCAAGCGCGCGAATATCGACCACGTCCTGCACCGCCAGCACGACCTGGCGCGCGCCGACCTGAAGCGTGATGAAGCGCGCCGCCGGCGCCACGCCGGGCTGGCCGATCAGCGCCGCGCCATCCACAACCGGCAGAGGGTTGCCGCGTATCAGCGACAAGCCCGCGATGAACGGAGGCATGCCCGGCATGGGCCGCACTGGAAGCGGGCGCATGGTCTCGACAACATGAATCAAAGGCAGGGCGCAAAGCTGATTGCCGACCCGGCACAGCATGACAACGATGGTACGAATTGCCGGTCTCCTTAAACTTATGCGAGGCGACTGGCGCGAACATTCGCGTAAAACGCGTGTTACAGGATTTTGAATTCCCGTTAAACAGGAAATTATCGAAATTAACCAATTAGCGTCGGCAATAAAAGACCCTCCCCGGGAAACCCGGGGAGGGTCCTTTTCCGCCCGGTCCGTAGGCCAGCTTACTGAATGATCAGCGGCACTTCGGCGCCGACCGGGGCGCCGCTATCGACGTCGCGCGAGCCTTCGCTCAGCTTCCGCCAGTCGGCGTCGGCCGGGAAGATGTGCGACGCCGACCGCACGCGGTCGAGCTTCACGTTGTCGACGTTCGGCGGGACCTTTTTCTGGTCGCGCAGGTCGGTGACGGCCTGCAACAACTGCCGCCGCACCAGCGCCACCTGCGCGTCGGAGGAGCCGAGATGCTCCTTGGTGCGGTCGTAGAGCGGCTCGCCGTCGTCGGAGCACATCAGCTCCGTCATCGCGCGATCCTGGAGATTGCCGATGAACGGAATGCCGTTGAACATCGCCTCCTTCTCGACCTGCAGATCGCGCGCGTAATCGTTGCGTTTGTTCGCCGCGGTCATGAAGTAGGTCCGCGGATCCTCGGTGCGCGGGATGAAACCGCCGACTTCGTCGAAGGTGAGGACGCGGTTTTCCTCCGGCGTGATCGGGCGTTTGGGATGGCCGCGATGCGAGATCAGCATCGCGTAATGATCGTCCAGCGGCACGAACGAGCGCAGGTTGATGGTGCCGTCGCCGGTCGTGATCATGGTGTGGAACGGGAAGATGAACTGATTGATGCGGTGCCAGTCCTCGTTGTTCCGGTAGCGCCGCTTCGCCGTGTAGTACGCGCCATATTCCGTCGGTTGGACATCCAGCACCGGCGGATCGGGATCCGGCGACCAGAAGCCCTGGATGCCGTGTTTGGGCGGGGGCGCTTTCTCCTGGAGACGGCTGTGCAGGAAATTGAGGTGGGCGCTGTCGAGATCGCCCTCCATGTTTTGCAGCCAGTTCGCCTCTTCCATCATGATCGATGGCTCGCCGACATGATCGTAGGGCAGCGTGTTGATCTCGAAGGCCGGGAACGGCGGCGGTTCCTTGCGCGGGCCCATATAGATCCAGACCATCTTGTTGACGTCGCGGCATGGGAAGGCGCGTGCCTTGATCGATTGCTGGAAGCGCATGCGGCGCTCCATCGGCTCGGTGGGCGCGTCGATGCAATTGCCGTCGAGGTCGAATTTCCAGCCGTGATAGGCGCAGCGGATGCCGCAATCCTCGTTGCGCGCGAAATAGAGCGACGCGCCGCGATGCGGGCAGGCCTCGGCGATCGCGCCCATGCGGCCCTTCGTATCGCGATACATGATGATGTTTTCGCCGAGGAGCTTCATGCGCTTCGGCGGGCTGTCGGGGCCGGGAAACTCGTTCGACGGCAGCGCGGGAATCCAATATTCCCGCATCAGCGCGCCCATCGGCGTTCCAGGTCCGACGCGGCACAGAAGTTCGTTGTTCTCGCGTGACAGCACGGGCTTCCTCCAGGGTCGTTATTGCCCGCCATTTAGCCAAGCGCGCCCGCCCCGCGCCAGCACGATTTTCGCAGAGCGGAAATACCGCGATGTGGCTAGCGGATGCGCAACCGGCGCGCGACCAGGGAGAGGGCGACGACGCTGAGCGCCGCCGTCGCCATCAGATAAAAGCTTGGCGCGCGGGCGTCGCCGGTCCGCGCGATCAGCCACGCCGAGATGAAGGGCGCGAAGCCGCCGAAAATCGGCACGGAGATATTGTAGCTCAGCGCCATGCCGGTGCCACGCGTGCGGGTCGGGAACAGATCGGCGAGCAGCGACGGCAGCACGCCGCTATAGCTCGTCTTCACCAGATCGAGCCAGCACACCACCGCGACCAAGATCGCCAGCGTGCCGACGCTCGTGAGCAACAAAAACGACGGATAGGCGGTGACAAGAAACAGGACCGAAGCGATCAGCATGATGCGGGTGCGGCCGACACGGTCGGACCAATGGCCCGCGAACGGCGCGCCGATCATCAGGATCAGCGCGCCCATCAGCGTCGCGATGAAGCCGCTCGACGGCGGCAGATGGAGCTGCCGGATGGCGTAGGTCGGCATGTAGAGGATGATGTAGTTGGAACTGTTCGACACCACCGACACCCCGATGGCGAGCAGCACGCGATGCCATTGCGTCGCCAACAGTTCGCGCACCGGTGCGCGAGCGCGTTCAGCGGCGATGAACTCGGGCGTCTCGGCGACCTTACCGCGGATATAGAAACCGACCGGCCCGATCAGCAGGCCGAAGATATAGGGCACGCGCCAGCCCCAATCGTTGACCTGGTCGGACGTGAGCTGCGTCGTCAGGATGACGCCGAACAGCGACGCCAGCACCGCGGCGAGACCCTGCCCCGCCCATTGATAAGCGGCGAAATAGCCGCGTCGGTGCGGTCCATGCTCGACCAGGAACGAGGTCACGCTGCCGAACTCGCCGCCGACGGAAAAACCCTGCAGCAGCCGCGCGATCAGCACGGCGATCGGCGCCACGACGCCGATGGATTTGTAAGTCGGCATCACCGCCATCAGCAGCGTGCCGAGCATCATCAAGAGGATCGACACCATCATCGACGCCTTGCGGCCGGCGCGGTCGGCATAGGCGCCGAGCACCAGCGCACCCAAGGGCCGCACCAGATAGGCGGCGCCGAACGTGCCGAGCGCCAGGAGCAGCGACACGGTCGGATCGCTCGAGGGGAAAAACAGTTTCGAAATCGTGACCGCGAAATAGCCGTAGATCAGCAGGTCGAACCATTCGAGCGCGTTCCCCACCGATGCGGCGGCGATCATCAGGGAGGACGGCTTTTCGGCGTCTCGCGTGTCGGCGGCAACGGTCATTCGGCTGGATTTCCCCCGGCGCGTGCTTCGAGATGCGAGCTTCGCTCGCTCCTCAGGATGAGGAACATGTCTCATGGCCTCTCAATGGACAAAGAAAATCCTCAGCCTGAGGAGCGGCCGCAGACCGCGTCTCGAAGGCCGCACCCCAGCCATTCTCATACGCGGCCTGTTGACGCCGGCGCCTCCGTGCTAATCTTCCACTTATCGGATTCGATCATTGGAGCGCGCCATGATCTCGCTCACGGTCAACGGCAAGTCCTATCAATTCGATCTCGAACCGGAGACGCCCCTGCTCTGGGTGCTGCGCGACGAGATCGGCCTCACCGGCACCAAGTTCGGCTGCGGCGTCGCGCAATGCGGCGCCTGCACGGTCGAGATCGATGGGCGCGCGATGCGCTCGTGCTCGGCGCCGATCGGCGCGCTCGACGGCGCGAGCATCGTCACCATCGAGGGCTTGTCCGCCGACCGCTCGCACCCGGTGCAGAAAGCATGGATCGAGGAGGACGTGCCGCAATGCGGCTATTGCCAGTCCGGCCAGATCATGGCGGTGGCATCGTTCCTCAAGGCCAATCCCAATCCGACCGACGAAGAGATCGACGCCAACATCACCAATATCTGCCGCTGCGGTACCTATGAGCGCTTGCGCCGCGGCATCCACCGCGCCGCCGCGCTGATGAAAGCGTGAGGGAGGCGATCATGGACGGAAACATCGCTCTTTCCCGCCGCCGCTTCCTCGTCACCGGCGTGACGGCGACCGGCGGCCTTGCGGTCGGTCTCTCGGCCCTGCCGCAGCTCGGCGACGCGGCGACGGTGTCGGCGACGCCGTGGGACGATGACGGCGTCGCGCCGCACGAACTCGACGCCTGGATCGCGATCGAGCCCGACGATTCCGTGCTGATCCGCTATCAGCGCGCGGAGATGGGCCAGGGCTCGATGACGGCGCTCGTCATGTGCGTCGCGGAAGAGCTGCAATGCGACTGGTCGAAGGTCCGCACCGAATACGCCTCGGCAAACCGCTCGGTCCGCGAGAACAATGTCTACGGCAACCAGGCTTCGGTCGGCAGCCGCACTGTGCGCGAATCCCACGGCCTGATGCAGCAGATCGGCGCCAACGCGCGCGAGCGCCTGATCCAGGCCGCGGCGTCGCGCCTGCAAGTGCCGGCGGGCGAGCTGACGGCGGCGAACAGCGTCGTGACGCACGCCAAGTCGGGAAAAACGTTGCGATATGGCGAGCTGGTCGGCGACGCCGCCAAGATCAAGCTCAACAAGGACGTCGCGATCAAACCGCCCGAACAATACACGCTGATCGGCCAGCCGATGAAGCGCGTCGACGTGCCGGCGAAGGTCGACGGCTCGGCCAAATACGGCATCGATACGCGCGTGCCGGATATGGTCTACGCCGCGGTGCTGGCCTGCCCGGTGCCGGGCGGCAAGCTCGCGAACGTCGACGAAGCGCCGATCTCCGGCGCACGCGGCGTCATCAAAGTGGTGAAACTGCCGAACGCCGTCGCCGTGGTCGCCGATTCTTACTGGCGCGCCAGGCAGGCGCTGGCCAAGCTTCAGCCCGAATGGAACACCGGCGCCGACGGCAATACCGACAGCGCGCAATTCAACGCCGAATATCGCGCCGCGCTCGACAAGCCGGGCGCAGTGGCGCGCAACGACGGCGACGCCGGCAAAGCCATCGCCGGCGCCGCGATCAAGCTCGAAGCGATCTACGAAGTGCCGTATCTCGCGCACGCCACGATGGAGCCGCTCAACGCAACGGCGCACTGGCAGGCCGACCGGCTCGACCTCTGGGTCGGCACCCAGATGGCGAACAACACGCTCAAGGCGCTCGTCGGCATCATGCGCATGAAGCCCGAGCAGGTTCATGTCCATAACGCGTTCCTCGGCGGCGGCTTCGGCCGGCGCGGCGGCGTCGACGAAGGCGTGCAGGCGGCGTTCGTGTCGAAGGCGGTCGGCAAGCCGGTGAAGCTGATCTGGTCGCGCGAGGAGGACATGCGGCACGACCGCTACCGGCCCCAAGCCGCAATACGCTTCGCCGCCGGGCTCGACCCGCAAGGCAAGCCGGTGGCGCTCAGCGCGCGGGTCGCGGTGGGCTCGCTGTTCCGCTCGAACAACATGCCGCAATTCGTCAAGAACGGCGTCGAGGGACCGGCGGTCGATGCGCTGGCGACCAATCCCTACGACATCGCCAATCAGCGTTTCGAGGTGCATCTCAAGAACACGCACATCCCGGTGAGCTTCTGGCGCTCGGTCGGCGCGTCGCAGAACGCCTTCTTCCTCGAAAGCTTCGTCGACGAGATGGCGCACGCCGCCGGCAAGGACCCGGTGGCATTCCGTCGCGCCCTGCTGGGCCATCGCGCCGACTGGATGAAAGTGCTCGACACGCTGGCCGTGAAAAGCGATTGGGGCAAGAAACTCGCGGCCGGCAAGGGCCGCGGCATCGCGATCACCGAATGTTTCGGCAGCGTGGTCGGCTGCGTCGCCGAGATCGACCTGACGCCGCAAGGCAAACTCAAGGTCGAGCGCGTGGTCTATGCCGCGGATTCCGGCCACGCCGTCAATCCGCTGACCATCCAGGAACAGATGGAAGGCGGCACCATCTTCGGCCTGACCGCCGCGCTTTACGGCAAGATCACGGTCAAGAACGGCGCCATCGAGCAGGGCAATTTCGACTCCTACCAGATGGTGCGCCTGGCGCAGGCGCCGAAGACCGAGGTGCATCTTGCGCTGACCGGCGGCAAGAAGTGGGGCGGCGTCGGCGAGCCCGGCACCGCGCCGATCGCGCCCGCCGTGGCGAACGCGATCTTCGCCGTCAGCGGCAAGCGCGTCCGCTCGTTGCCGCTGATGGACCAGGATCTGTCGTACACCCGGACGGCGAGCCTGTAGCTCACCGCATTTTCAGAATCACCACCCGGTCGCTCGACGGGTCGGTGGCCTTGCGCATCGCTGCGACGTCCGCGGCCGTTACCGCGCTGCCGCCGTTGCCCCAGCCCTTGCGGATAAACGTCACCACGTCCGCGATTTCCTGGTCGCTGAGGTTGATGCGGAATTGCGGCATGCGATAGGCGTCGGGCACGCCCTTGATCACGATCTGGTTCGAGCCGTTGAGAACGATGTTGATCAGCGACGACGGGTCCTTGTCGAGCAGCGTCGGGTTGCCGGCGAGCGGCGGCAGGAACGGCGCGAAGCCGAGCCCGGTATCGACGTGGCACGACACGCACTGACCGAGATAGAGCGCGGCGCCGCGCCCCTCGGGATGGCCCGAGCGCAGCATCTTGGTGGTCGCCGCGTCGTAGGCCCACGGCTTCTCGTCGGGCGCGGTCGCCTGCAGCGATTTGAGATAAGTTGCGACCGCGTCGAGATCGGCGTCGCTCAAATAGGGTGACGAGTTGTTGATGACGTCGATCATCGAGCCGAACACCGCGCCGTCGCGATTATGTCCGGTTTTGAGGTACTGCACGAGGTCGGCCTTCGACCAGCGTCCGAGCCCCGCATTGACGTCGCCGCGCAGATTGGGCGCCGACCAGAAATCCAGCATCGCGCCCGCGAGGAACTTGCCGCGGCTTGAATCGAGCGCCTCCTCGTTCCAGGCGAGACCGCGCGGCGTGTGACAGGCGCCGCAATGGCCCAACCCTTCGACGAGGTACGCGCCGCGATTCCACGTCTCGCTCTCGCCGACCCTGGGCTGGAACACGCCGCGATCCATGAACACGACGTTCCACAACGCGATCGGCCAGCGCATATCGAGCGGCCACGGAATTTCGCTCGGCCGGTTGGCCTGACGCGCCGGCGGCACTTCCTTCATGAAGAATTCATAGAGTGAAGCGACGTCCGCGTCGGTCAGCTTGGCGTAGGACGGGTACGGCATCGCGGGATAAAGGTGATGACCGTCGCGCGCCATGCCGCGCCGCAACGCGCGGTCGAAATCGGCGAGGCTGTAGTCGCCGATGCCGGTCTCTTTGTCCGGCGTGATGTTGGTCGCGTAGATGTTGCCGAGCGGCGTGCCCATTTTGAGGCCGCCGGCAAAGGCCTTGCCGCCGGGCACGGAATGACAGGCGACGCAATCGCCGGCACGGGCAAGATATTCCCCGCGATCCATCGCTGCCGCCGGCAGCGCCGACCCAGCAACGACTCCTAACATCGCCATTCCGCGCAGCAGGTTCGGCCAGTTCATCGCTCGCGCCCTCACTGTCATCGCTACGCGAGAATCTAGCCCGAGTTTTCGCGGTTCCCAACCAACCAATCTGCTTGTGACTCGTTATATCTATTAAAATATATCATAGACCCAAATCGACACGCGCTTCGGGCTATGCGCGTCGGCGTGAACCACTGACCTGCCGAAAGGTGGCGAGGTCATCATTGACGCGCGGGCGCGTGCCGGCCGGGTTGCGCCCGCCACTTTTTTGCCGGCTAATGCGGTCATGATTGCCATCACCGCCATGCCGTTGTGGGTGTCCGCCGTGGCGCTGGTCGGCGTGTTGACGGCGCTGGCGATGTGCGGGCCGTTTCTGGTGCGGCGCTACGTCGATCTGCACCGGCTGCGCGCCAACAACGAGGTCGCCGGCTTCAAATTCGCGACGCTCGGCGTGCTCTATGCCGTGCTGCTGGCATTTGCGGTGATCGTGGTGTGGCAGAAATTCGACGACGCCGACGGCGCGGTGACGCGCGAGGCCGGCGCCGCGACCACGATCTATCGCCTCGCGGCCGGCATCGGCGACGCGGCAGGCGCAACGCTGCGCGCGGACATGACCGACTATCTCAGGGCCGCGATCCGCGACGACTGGCCGGCAATGGCGCGCGGCATGGCCAGCCCGGCGGCCAACCGCGCGCTCGACAAGATCTACGCCGACCTCCTGACCTACACGCCAGCCGACGCGCGTGGCGGCGCCGCGCTTGCCGACATTCTGCGCCAGCTCGACGGCGTCACCACGGCGCGGCGCGAGCGGCTGGCGCTGGCTTCGGGCATCGTGCCGGGCGTGATGTGGCTGGTACTGTTCGGCGGCGCGCTGGTCACGGTCGGTTTTACATTCTTTTTCGGCACCGAGAATCTGCGCGCGCAGACGTTGATGACCGGGGCGCTCAGCCTCCTGATCTTCTCGGGCCTGTTCATCATCGTCGCCATCGACCACCCGTTCACCGGCGCCGTCAGCGTCGAGCCGGCGCCGCTCGCGGGCGTGCTGCGCGATTTCGCGCGCTGAGGAAAGGAAGCTTCAGCTAAACAAGCCGATATCCTTCCCAAGGACGATTTTGACGGCGAATCGTCCGATGATCCGTACGTCCTCGAACAAATCCATACACTCGTAAGTGATTGCGACGGCAACGCAGTAGAACGAAGCGGGGTGGTGCCGCTCCCATCGAAACGCCTTCGCGACAACCCAGCCCATCGCGCGCGGCGAGAGCGCCCTTTCGGTTACGTACATGAACAGAATGCCGATGATGGCGCCGACCAGGACGTCGCCTGGATAATGATAGCCGGCATATACCCGCGACAAACAGGCAAAGATCAACGTCCATAGGCAGCAAACCGCGCCGAGCCAGCGATAGCGCGCCCAAATCGCCGTCGCCAGGGCGAAATACACGATGGCATGATCGCTCGGAAAAGAACTGAAATGCGCGGCGACGTCTTTGACGCCACCGTAAGGCATGACGAAGGCGACAGTCGGATCGTTAAGCGGCCGCAAACGGTGCGGCAACCCGATTTGCAGCGCTCGCGCAATGATGATTGTGCCCCAGACGGCAAACAGGATGCGTATGGCATCGATCCGGTCGGCTTCCGGATTGCTCGATTTGCGGAACCACATCCACCACAGGAAGAGGAAAAAGAAGCCTCCCTGCAGGAAGTTCAGGTTTATCCACGCCTCGATAAAATGATCGAACCTGGCGTGGTGGTGGGCAAAATGGTTCACCCAGAGCAAGGCCGAAAGATCGAAGTGCTTGAGCGTTTCCATGACTTGGTTTGTTTGACGAAGACCGTCTTGTCGGGAAACCGCAACAAACGAATAGAAGACAAAACTGTGACAGTCGCGGCCGCCTCTGCTTTGCCCGGCGGCTCGGAAGCGAGGGAGTTGAGGCCGTTGGGTCCGAGGTCGGTTTCAATCAGCGAGGTCAATCTAACCGGGACTTTTCGCGTGCCCCATGCGATCCTTTCCGCAGCGGGGAGGAGTACCCATGACCTGGCGTACCGAAGTCGCCGCCCATTCACGAAGCTGGGTGCTGGCCGCTCTGGTGGTGGCGCTGTTGGCCGGCCTGCCGCTTGCGGTGTGGCTCGATTTGCAATCGCTTTCCGAGCGGTCGCTGCGCACCCAAGCCGGCGATCTCAATTCGATCATCAGCAGCGTTCGCGCCTATTATGCCTCGAACGTCGTCGGCCGGGTCCTGGCGGCGCACGGCGCGTCGACCCAGGTCGTGCATAATTACAAGGACGTACCGGGCGCCATCCCGATCCCGGCCACCTTGTCGCTCGAGCTTGGCGCGGTCATCGGCGCGCAACAATCGAACATCCGCTACCGTTTTATCTCGGATTTCCCGTTCAAGGGCCGCGCGTCGCATCCCATGGACAGTTTCGAGCGGAACGCGCTGACCGCGCTTCGCCGCAACCCGAAACAACAAGTCACCGACGTGGTCGAATCGCCGCTCAGCGATCAGGTCCGCATCGTCGCGCCGATTATCATGGGCGCCGCCTGCGTCTCGTGCCACAACACGCATCCCGACAGCGTCAAGCGCGATTGGAAAATCGGCGACGTCCGCGGCATCCAGGAAGTCACGATCGACCAGCCGATCGCGGCCAACATCTTTTCGTTCAAGTACCTGCTGATCTATTTCGCCTTCATGGCCGCCGCCGGCATCGCCTTTATCGCGCTGCAACGGCATCAGACGCGCGTGATCGCGGGCATCAACAAGAATCTCGAAACCGCGAACGAATTTCTGGCATCGGTGTCGATGAAGATTTCGCGTTATCTCGCGCCGCAGATCTACAAAAGCATTTTCAGCGGGGAAAAAGACGTCATCATTCACACCGAGCGCAAGAAACTCACGATCTTCTTCTCCGACATCAAGGATTTCACCGCGACCACGGAACGGTTGCAGCCGGAGGAGATCACCGCGCTGCTCAACGAATATTTCACGGAAATGTCCGCCATCGCCATGGACCATGGCGGCACCGTCGATAAATTCATCGGCGACGCCATGCTGATCTTCTTCGGCGATCCCGAAACCAAGGGCACCAAGGAGGACGCGCTCGCCTGCCTGCGGATGGCCGTGGACATGCAGCGGCGCCTCGTGGAGCTGAATGTGAAATGGCGGGCGGCCGGCATCGAGGAGCCGTTCCGCATCCGCATGGGCATCAACACGGGCTTTTGCAATGTCGGCAATTTCGGCAGCGCCGACCGGATGGATTACACGATCATCGGCGCCGAGGCGAACTTGGCCGCGCGCCTGCAATCGATCGCCGAGCCGGGCCACATCGTAATGAGCTACGAAACCTATGCGCTGGTGAGCGACGCGGTAGCGGCGCACCAGCTTGCGCCGATTTCCATGAAAGGCATCAATCGCGAGGTCGTGCCGTATTCCGTCGACGGCTTGCTCGACGCGTCCGGCAAAGCGTCGCCGCATGTGATCAGCGAGCACATCGTCGGACTGGATTTCGACTTCGATCCGAGCCGGGTGGACGCTGCCACGGCGGAACGCATCCAAGCGGTGTTGCGCGCGGCGATGGCGGCCTTGGACGCCCGCAAACCAGCCTGATATTCTCGCGGCAATCCGCAACCGGGAGCGCATCATGGCCGACACGATCGAACGTTCCGCCCTCTTGAACCGCAAGATGCTGATCGACGGCGAGTGGGTCGACAGCGTGTCGGGCCAGACCATCACCGTCGAGAACCCCGCGAAGCGCCAGCCCATCGCCATCGTGCCCCGCGGCAACGCCGAAGATGTCGATCGCGCGGTCCAGGCCGCCTATCGCGCCTTCCCCGCCTGGTCGCGCACGGTGCCGCGCGACCGCGGCAAACTATTGCTCAAAATCGCGGAAGTGATGGAGGCGCGTCACGAAGAGATCGCGCGGCTCCTCGCGTGGGAGAACGGCAACGCGCTCCGTACCCAGGCGCGGCCCGAGGCCAAGAACACCGCCGACATTTTCCGCTATTTCGGCGGCCTCGCCTCGGAGCTCAAGGGCGAGACGATCCCCTTCGGCGAGCATGTGCTGAGCTACACGCGGCGCGAACCGCTCGGCGTGGTCGGCGCCATCATTCCGTGGAATGCGCCGATCCTTTTAGGCGCGCTCAAAATCGCACCCGCTCTGTGCGCCGGCAACACGCTGGTGATGAAGGCGGCCGAGGACGCGCCGCTTGCCGTGCTGCTGATGACCGAGATTTGTCAGGAGTTTCTGCCCAAGGGCGTGCTCAACGTCCTCACCGGCTACGGGCCGGATTGCGGCGCGGCGCTCGCCAACCATCCGCTGGTGCGCAAACTGTCCTTCACCGGCTCGACCGAGGTCGGCAAGTCGGTGATGCGCGCCGCCGCCGACCGCATCGTGCCGGTGTCGCTGGAGCTTGGCGGCAAGAGCCCGTCCATCGTCTATCCCGATTGCGACGAGGACTGGGTGGTCGACGGCATCGTCGGCGCCATGCGCTTCACCCGGCAGAGCCAGTCCTGCACCGCCGGCTCGCGCATGTTCCTCCACGCCGACATTTTCGACAGTTTCCTCGCCAAGCTGAAAAAGAAGGCCGAGGCGCTGAAGATCGGCGACCCGCTCGACGAGGCCACCGATATGGGCTCGATCATCAACAACAAGCAATTCACCAAGGTCTGCGGCTACGTCTCGGACGGCCTCGCGCGCAAGGACGCGAAGCTGGTGTTCGGCGGTCTGCCGCCGAAAGACGGGCCGCTGAGCGAGGGCTATTTCGCCATCCCGACCGTATTCGCGGACGCTTCAAACGACTGGCGCCTCGCCCGTGAGGAGATTTTCGGCCCGGTGCTGGTTGCGATTCCGTGGCGCGACGAGGAAGACGCGATCCGCATGGCCAATGACAGCCATTACGGTCTCGCCGCCTATGTCTGGACGCATGAGATCGGCCGCGGCCTGCGCGCCGCGCACGCGATCCAGTCGGGCTGGGTGCAGGTCAATCAGGGGCTCGGCCAAGTGCCGGGCCATTCCTATGGCGGCTACAAGCAGAGCGGCATCGGACGCGAGTTCTCGCTCGAAGGCATGCTCGACAGTTACACCCAGCGCAAAAACGTGACAGTGAACCTCAATACGCCGGTCCGAGGTTAAGCGTTCCGATCAGCGATTTATTTATCGTCACCCGCGGGCTTGACCCGCGGGTCTCAAGCGAGCGACGGGCAAATCGTCAGACGGCTTGAGATGGCCGGGTCAAGCCTGGCCATGACGGTGGCTGGGATTTTCAATCCCCCGCGGGTAGGTGCCGCAACTCCTTCTGCACGTCGATGTACGGCGTCGGCTCGATGCCAAGGCTGCCGCGGAACGGCTTGTCGAGCGCGATCATCAGCACGAACACCAGCGCGAGCGACGCCGCGAGCATGCCGGTCATGGCGAAATGGACGCGCAGGCTGCGCACCCCGAAGAAATAAGAAAAGGCGATCGTAATCGCGCCGCCGATCAGCAGGATCGTCCAGATGAAACCGTTGAGCCCGCCCTGCCCTGATAAGAGTCGCGTGCGCCGCGCGTCATAGAGGTTGTTGAGCGCGCGCAGCATCTCGGCGAGAACGATGCCGCCGTGGGGCTTGTCGGTCTCCGCCTTCGCCAACTCGGCATGGAAATGATTGAGCGGCCGCCAGCCGCGTTTCTTGGCGTGGCCCGCGCGCTGCACCGGCCATTCAATCTCGATCACCGTCGTCAAATACTGGTCGAGATCGGCGCGGAGCGCGGAGCGCGCCGGCTCCGGCAGCGCGATCGCGTCGCGATAGAGATTGCTGACCAGGCTCGCCTCGCGGTCGACGGCGCTGTTGACCGCATCGTAGTTCTGCCACACCGCGACCGCGATGAAGGCGAGCAGCACCGCATAGACCACGCCGACAATGGCAATGATGAAGCCGGCCACGTCGTTGTGATTGACGCGGATGTCGTGCGGCCAGATGCGCGCCGCGATAGCGAGGCCGATCCAGGAAATGAACACGGCGAGCGCGATGACGACTGCGCCCGACAACCAGATCGGATGATCGTAGATAAGGTCGAGAATCACTGGCCGCCCCCTCGGGTCAATGCTCCTTCACATACGGGATGCCGCTGGCGCGCGGCGCCACCGCCTTGCCGATGAAGCCCGCGAGCAGGATCACGGTCAGAGCATAGGGCAAAGCCTGGATGAACTGCACCGGCACTTCGCCGATTCCCGGCACGCTGACGCCCTGCAAGCGGATTGCGACCGCATCGAGGAAGCCGAACAAGAGGCACGCGCCGAACGCCGGCCAGGCGCGCCACTTGCCGAAGATCAGCGCCGCCAGCGCGATGAAGCCCTGCCCCGCCGACATGTTGCGGATGAAATTGGCATTCTGCGCGATCGAGAGATAGGTCCCGGCAACACCGGTCAGCACGCCGCACAGAATCACCGCGCGGTAGCGCAGCCACGCCACCGAGATGCCCGCGGTATCGACCGCCTGCGGGTTCTCGCCAACGGCGCGCAGGCGCAACCCGAATCGCGTCGCGTTCACGATCCAATGCGTCAGCGGCACCGTCGCCAGCGCGACATAGACGAGGAGATTATGCCCGCCGATGAGACGCGCGTAGATCGGCCCGAGCACCGGCACCGCCGCGACGGTGTCCTGGAACGGCAAAGCGATCGGCATGAAGCGGCCCTCGGGCGGCAGCGGCGGCGTCTCGCCGCCCTGATGAAACCACGCGATGCCGAGCACGACGGTGAGGCCCGCGACCAGGATGTTGATGGCGACGCCGCTCACCACCTGGTTGCCGCGCTGGGTGATGCTGGCATAGCCGTGGATCAGCGCCATCATCACCGAGGTCGCGATGCCCGCCGCGAGGCCGATGACGGCGACATGCGTGACCGCGCTGGCGGCGGCGGCGGCGAAGGCGGCGGCGAGCATCTTGCCCTCGAGCCCGACATCGACGATGCCCGAGCGTTCGGAGAACAGCCCGGCCATCGCGCCGAGGATCAGCGGCGTCGAGACGCGGATGGTCGCGCTCAAAGTCAGGAGGGCGACGAGATAAGCGTCTTCCATCATGCCCTCGCGGTCGCGGCGAAGACGCGCTCGAAAAACGGCCGGCTGAAATTCGCCAGCGCGCCCGAGAACAGAATGATCAGGCCCTGGATGACGACGATCATCTCCGGCGTGATCGCGGGAATCTCGAACGCCAGCTCGGCGCCGCCCTGGCTCAAAATGCCGAACAGCAGGCCGGCCAGCACGACGCCGACCGGATGGTTGCGCCCCATCAGCGCGACCGCGATGCCGGTGAAGCCGTAGCCGAGATTGAAATTCAGCAGCAGGCGGTGGTGCACGCCCATGATCTCGTTGACGCCGACGAAACCGGCGAGCGCGCCCGACACCAGCATCGCCACCACGATGATGCGGCCGGGTTTCACGCCGGCATAGACGGCGGCGCGCTCGCTCTGTCCCACGGTGCGCAGCTCGTAGCCCCAGGGCGTGTGCCACAGATAGGCCCACACCCCGACGCAGGCGAGCAGCGCCAACAGGAACGACAGGTTGAGCGGGCTGCGCGCCACCGTGACGCCGATCGCGGCCAGCACCGGCTTGACCTGCGGCAGCCACGCGCCTGGCGCCAGCTCGCGGCTTTCCGGCGACATCTGATGCGGCGCGATCAGCACATTGACCATCAGATAGACCATCAGCGCCGAGGCGAGAAAATTGAACATGATGGTGGTGATCACGATATGGCTGCCGCGATAGGCCTGGAGGTAGGCCGGAATGAACGCCCAGGCGGCGCCGAACAGCGCGGCCGCGAGCACCGCCAGCGGGATCAGCGCCGCCAGCGGCAGCACGCGGTCGAACGCCAGCAACACCAGCCCGACGCCGAGCCCGCCCAGATAGGCCTGACCCTCGCCGCCGATATTGAACAGCCCGGCGTGGAACGCGACCGCGACCGCGAGGCCGGTGAAAATGTAGTTGGTCGCGTAGTAAAGCGTGTAGCCGACGCCCTCGCTGTCGCCGAGCGCGCCGGCCACCATGATGCGCACGGCCTTGAGCGGGTTCTCGCCGATGATCAGCACGATCAGCCCGGCCGCGAACAGGGCCAGCACGACATTCGCAACGGGAATCAGCGCCATATCCGCCCAGCGCGGCAGCGGCACGCGCATGCGGGTTTGGCGGCCTGTCACGCGGAAGCGGCGATGCCGTCGGCGCCGCGCGCGTTCGCCATCATCAGGCCGAGCACGCGCTCGTCGGCGTCGCTTCGCGCGACTTCGCCGACGATGCGGCCGTCGCACATCACGAGGATACGGTCGGCCAGCGCCATGATCTCGTCGAGTTCGACCGATACCAACAGGACCGCGCATCCGGCGTCGCGATGCTCGACAAGCTGGCGGTGGATGAATTCGATGGCGCCGATATCGACGCCGCGCGTCGGCTGGCCGACCAACAGCACTTTCGGCGCACGCGCCAGCTCGCGCGCCACGATCAGTTTCTGCTGATTGCCGCCGGAGAAACTCGCCGAGCGCAGGAACGGCTGGCGCGGCCGCACGTCGAACTCGTCCATCAGTGCCGCGCAATGCCGGTTGATCGCGCCGTGGCGTTGCAGCACCGCGCCGGCATAGGCTTCGTCATGCTGATAGCCGAGCAGCGCGGATTCCGTGGCCTCGAACGACACCACCAGCCCGAGCCGGTGGCGATCCTCGGGGATATGCGCAACCCCGAGATCGCGCATGCGTGCCGGGTCCCTCGGCTGCGACGGCGTGATTTCGACGCCGTCCACCACGATGCGCCCCGCATCCGCCGCACGAATGCCCGCCAGCACTTCGAGCAATTCGCTCTGGCCGTTGCCGCTGACCCCCGCGATGCCGACAATCTCGCCGCCGCGCGCCGCGAACGATACATGGTCGAGCACCGTGACGCCGCGCGCATCGTGCAGCGTGAGGTCCTCGACGACGAGCCGCTCGGCGCCCGGTTTGGCCGGCCCCTTCTCGATCTCCAGTCGCACCTTGCGGCCGACCATCAGTTCGGCGAGCTCGCCTGCGTCGGTTTTGGCGGTGCGGCGATGCGCCACCACCGCGCCGCCGCGCATGACATAGACCTCATCGGTCACGGCCATGATTTCGCGCAGCTTGTGGGTGATGAGGATGACGGTGCTGCCGCGCGCACGCAGCGTTTTCAGAATGCGAAAGAGCTGATCGGTTTCCTGCGGCGTCAACACGCCGGTCGGCTCGTCGAGGATCAGAATCCCGGCGCCGCGATAGAGGGCCTTCAAGATTTCGACCCGCTGCTGCGCGCCGACCGGCAAGGTGCCGACAACGGCGTCGGGATCGACCCCGAGTCCGTATTCACGTTCGAGCCGTTCCAATTCCTGTTTCGCCGACGCCTTGCCGCGCCGCAACAGCGCGCCGCCTTCGGCGCCGAGCATGACGTTTTCCAGGATGGTGAACGGATCGATTAGAACGAAATGCTGATGCACCATGCCGATGCCGAGGCGCAGCGCGTCGTGTGCACTGTTGATCGCCGCCGGTTTGCCGTTGACCAGGATCTCGCCGCTATCGGCTTCGTAGAAGCCGTAGAGGATGCTCATCAGCGTCGATTTGCCGGCCCCGTTCTCCCCGACGATGCCGGTGATCGAGCCACGCGCGATCGACATCGACACGTCGCGGTTGGCATGAACCGTGCCGAACCGCTTGTCGATATGGCGAAGCTCGATCGCGGGCGGGGCGGATTCCGCCGCCGGCATCGTCCGCGACCTCGCTCAGTACTTACAGTTGTTGCTCGCCATGTAATCGACGACCTTGATCTTGCCGTCGATGATGTCGGCCTTCGCCTGCTCGATCTTGGCCTTCATCGCCGGCGTGATCAGTTTTTCATTGTACTGATCGAGCGCCCAGTCGACGCCGCCTTCCTTGAGGCCCAGCACGGAAATCCCAGGCTTCCAGGTGCCGTTCTTCGCCGCCATGAAGCTGTTATAGGCGGCGACGTCGACATGCTTGACCATCGAGGTCAGCATGGTGCCGGGATGCAGGTAGTTCTGGTTGGAATCGACGCCGATCGCGAGCTTCTTGTTGTCGACCGCGGCCTGATAGACGCCGAGACCGCTGGCGCCCGCGGCGGCATAGATGATGTCGACACCGCGCTCGAACTGGCCCTTGGCGAGTTCCGCCGCGCGTGCCGGATCGTTCCAGGCCGAGGGCGTGGTGCCGGTCATGTTGGCGATGATTTCGATCTTGGGGTTGGCCCATTTCACGCCCTGCTCATAGCCGCACTGAAAGCGGCGAATCAGCGGGATGTCCATGCCGCCGACGAACCCGACCTTGCCGGTCTTGGTTTTCATCGCCGCGGCGATGCCGACCAGGAACGAGCCTTCATGTTCCTTGAACAGGACCGACTGCACGTTCGGCAGGTTGGCGATGCCGTCGATGATGGTCCAGCGCGTCTTCGGGAAATCCTTGGCGACCTTGCCGACCGCGTCCGCCTGCGCGAAGCCGACGCCGATGATCGGGTCCTGGCCGCGCTCGGCGAAGCGGCGATGCGCTTGCTCGAACTGCGTGTCGTTGGTGGCGACGAAATCGGTGTATTTGATGCCGGTTTCCTTGGTGAATTTGTCGGCGCCGCCGGCGACGCCCTGATTGAAGCTCTTGTCGAACTTGCCGCCGAGATCGAACACCACCGCCGGCTTGATGTCGTCGGCACGGGCCGGCATCGCGGCCAGCATCGCCACGCCCAGACCGACCGCCGCTTGCGCTAGGAATTTCATCGTCGCCCCCCTTTGGTTCGAGCGGATTGAGACGCCCATCATAGCGCGCCCTTCAACATCTTCGCCAGATGCGCCGCGGCCTTGTCGAAGGCGACGCGCCAATCCGGGTTTGCAAAGACCTTGCCGCCGCCCAGCTCGATGCCGACATGCACCATGCCGTTTTGCACGCAGCCTTGGCTGTGCACCAGAATATCGTCGGGATCGCGCGTCCCACCCGACGTGCCGCCCGTCTCGTTGGCCTTGGCGCCGTGAAGCTTCGCGCCGAATACGCGTTTGAAATAGTCGGCAACCTTGACCGGATAGGCGCGCCCATCCGACGTCCAGCCGCAGCTCGGCTTGCTATGCGCCGCCATGTAGCCGATCTCGAACGCGGTGCCGGGGTCCATGTCGGGCGCCCGCCGGAACCCGTCGAGGCAGAACAGCCCGCCATCGAGCCGGTCCATCAGCGCGATGTCGGCTTTGACGATGGCGCGCATCAGCGTTTTGCCCGGCTTGATGCCGTGCAGCGCGACCTGGTTGTCGGTCGGCGCGACGCCGTCGAGCCCGTGGCGCCCGCAAATGCGTTTCATCGCGCGAAAGGTCGCCTCGGGATCGGGATAGAACACCATCGGCCCGGCGAGATAGACCTTCGGCCGCGACATTATTTTTCCTTGGCCTTCAGCGCGAAGGCGTGCGGCAGCAAGTCTCGAACTTGCATCGTGCCGTCGACGCCGAGCATCGCCAGTTCGGCATCGGGCGCCAGCTCGACGAGCCATTGCCGGCACGCGCCACAGGGCGTGCGCTCGGACACGCCTGCGTCGTCTGGCGCGTCGATGCAGGCCACCGCGACCGCGGCGAAGCGCCGCTCGCCCGCGGCGATCGCTGCCGCCAGCGCCGACCGCTCGGCGCACAATGAGAGACCGTAGCTGGCATTTTCGACATTGGCGCCGGTATAGATTCCGCGCTCGCCCTGCACGGCGGCGCCGACGCGGAAGCGCGAATAAGGCGCGTAGGCATGCGTCGCGGCCTCCGCCGCCAGCGGCAGCAATGCGCGCGCCGATAGGGGTTCCGCCACCCCTCGCCTCCCTTGTTCGCTGGCGCAATGTGACATGCCGCCGAGCGCGGTGCTAGCATCGCATCGCCAACCGGGAGGGAATGGTGCGCATCTATCTGGCGGGGCCGTTGGGGTTTTCCGAGGCGGGCCGCGCCTTCGTGCCGAAACTCAAACGCCTGCTCGCGGCCAATGGCCATCGCGTCGTCGATCCGTTCGCCCTGACCGACACGAGCAAGGTCCAGCGCATGCGCTACGGCGCGTCGAAGCGCGCGGCATGGCGCAAGCTCGACCGTGAGATCGGCGCCGCCAACCGCGCCGCGATCGACCGCAGCGACGCAATCGTCGCGGTGCTCGACGGCAGCGATGTCGATAGCGGCACGGCGGCGGAAATCGGCTATGGCTTCGCGCGCGGCAAGTTGATCGTCGGCTATCGCGGCGATTTCCGCCTGTCAGCAGATAACGAAGGCTCGACCGTCAATCTCCAGGTCGAATATTTCATCCGCGAAAGCGGCGGCGACATCGTCGCCTTCGCCGCCGACCTGCCCAGGGCGCTGGCTAAAAGCGCTCGATCCCGAGATAAGTCAGCACGGCCTGCACGGCGAAAATGACCGCCGCGATGTAGTTGGCGATCCGCGACGGCACCTTGCCGGCGAAATAGTGGCCGCCGATCACCGCCGGCAGATTGGCAACCATCATTCCGGCGGTGGCGCCCGCTACCACCATGACCACGGAATTGTAGCGCGCCGACAGGGCGGCGGTAACGATCTGCGTCTTGTCGCCCAGCTCGGCGATGAAAAAACTGAGAAGCGTGCCGACAAACGCGCCGCGATGGCCGACATGGCGGCGGGTCTGCTCGGCGTCTTCCTTCTCCGGCAACAGCGCCCAGATCGCGAAGGCGACAAACGACAGGGTCAGCGTCCAGCGCAGAATGTCCGGCGTCAGGTATTCGCCGATCCAATGGCCGAACAGGCCGGCGACGACGTTGCTTGCCAGCGTCGCGACGAAAATGCCCCCCAGCACCGGAATCGGATTGCGATAGGTCGCGGCGAGATAGAGCGACAGGAACTGCGTCTTGTCGCCGAGTTCCGCCAGGAAAACGATGCCGAAGCTGGCAAGGAGAGCTTCCATCACAATGAACGGGGACCAACGGCTGAACTGCTCTCCTTGCCACCCCCGGGCTTGATCCGGGGGGCCATCCGATGGATCGCCGGGTCAAGCCCGGCGATGACGGAATGAAAAGTTGCCTGCATGTCAGCCGAGACTGCCGGCGACGAAATTCACCGCAAGCGCGAGGATGAAGGTATTGAAGAAGAAACTGAGGACGCCGTGCGCCAGCACCATCCGGCGCATGGTCCGCGACGTCACCTGCACGTCGGAGACCTGGCACGTCATGCCGACGACATAGGAGAAATAGAGAAAATCCCAATAGTCCGGCAGTTCGTTGCCGGGAAATTCGAGGCCGCCGCGATCCTGTCTTCCCTCGCGCGTCGTGTCGTCGCCGTAGAAATGATGACAGTAATGCAGCGCGAACACGGTATGAACCACGGTCCACGACGCGAGAATGGTCAGCGCCGCCAACACGAGTCGTACCGCGAGTACGGTATCGGTCGCGTGTCCCGCCTTGACGAAACCGAAACCGAGCGCCAGCAGGCTGACGAACGCGGCCGCGATCACCAGCAGCATGATGATCCAGCGCCGCGGGTCCTGCCGCTCGGCGTAGTGGCGCGCTTCCGCCGGACCTGCCGGGCCGATCACCAGGCCGGTCAGCAGCAGATAAAGGGCGACGCCCGCGATCCAGCCGGACGCGACACGAAACGGCAGGCGAAGAAACGGTTGGGTCGCGAAGCTCACCCCGACGCCAATGACGACGCCAGATGCGAGACGGCGCAGACCGAATTTACCGACGAGCGCACGACGCCACGGCGACACGGCCATTCAGGCGGCGCCGCTCTGTTCCACGAGGCGCCAGCCGGCTTCGGCGAGCAGCTTGGCGCGGGCGCCCTGCTCGCGCGCATTGGCGCTCGACGCGTTGCCTTCGACCACGCGGCCCATGATGCCCTGCAAAATCGCCGCCAGCCGGAACATGTTGTAGACCATGTAGAAATCCCAATTCGGGATGTCGGCGCGGCCGGTGCGCTTGCAGTACGTCGCCTTGTACTGCGCCTCGTCCGGCACGCCTTCCTTGGCGAAATCGATATCGGCGAGGCCGCGCTGATAGGTCGACGAGCCGAGCCGCCACTGCATCATGTGATAGGCGAAATCGCCCAAGGGATTGCCGAGCGTCGACAATTCCCAATCGAGCACGGCGAGGATGCGCGGCTCCGTCGGATGGAAGATGACATTGTCGAGCCTGTAGTCGCCATGGACGATCGACGTCTCATCGTCCGCAGGCACATGCGCCGGCAGCCACGCGATGAGATTGTCCATCGCCGCGATCTTTTCGGTCTCCGACGCGCGGTACTGCTTGGTCCAGCGGTCGATCTGGCGCACGAAATAATTTCCGGGCCGGCCGTAATCGCCGAGGCCGAGCGCCGCATAGTCGGTGCGATGCAGCGCCGCAATCACGCGGTTGAGTTCGTCGAAGATCGCGCCGCGAGACGCGGGCGTCATGTCGGGCAGCGTCGGGTCCCAGAACACGCGGCCCGCGACGTAATCCATCACAAAAAAGGTAGTACCGATGATGCTGTCGTCGGTGCAGAGGCCGTAGGTCTTGGCGACCGGCACGTCGCTGTTCTTGAGCGCGGTGATGATGCGGTACTCGCGGTCGACCGCGTGCGCCGACGGCAGCAAGCGGCCCGGCGGCTTGCGGCGCAGCACATATTTCCGCGCCGGCGTGCTCAACCGGTAGGTCGGATTGGACTGGCCGCCCTGAAACTGCTCGACCGTCAGCGGCCCAGCGTAACCCTCGACATGATCGACCATCCAGGCGGCCAGCCGCGCCTCGTCGAAGCGGTGCGCCTCGCGAACCGGCCCGGCGGTCTGGCCGAGTCCGGCCCCATCATGTTGATCGATCATGGCGCGGCATCAAAACGTGACGGGCCTTCCCCGCCAAGGGAAATCTCGCGCCTGCGAGTCGCACCGCGACTCTTTCGAACATCTATATATTGAGGAGCAGATTGGCGGTGCGTTGCACCGGTTTTGCGATGCAATATAAAAAATGTTGCGCTGCGGCAATTTGTCAGAACTGTGGAAATTCAATGTCTTAAGTACGGATTTCGGCGACTCGACACTATTAAATATCACCCATTCCCCTTAACTTCGCCGCCATTTGTGGCAACCTTAGAAAGTGCCGCTATCTTGCGGCTTACCGGTTGAGGTGGCGCCGATGTCATATGACAGCCCCTTTGGTCTCTTCGCCAAGCTGTACGACAGCCAGAAAGAGACCGAGATGTCCCTCGAGGACTATCTCAAATCCTGCTCCCGCGAACCGCTCGCTTACGCCAACGCCGCCGAACGCATGCTTGCTGCGATCGGCGAGCCGGAAATGGTCGACACCGCCCACGATCCGCGCTTCGGCCGCATCTTCATGAACCGGACGATCCGGGTTTATCCGGCGTTCGCCGATTTTTTCGGCATGGAAGAAACGATCGAGCGCATCGTCGGTTATTTCCGCCATGCGGCGCAGGGGCTGGAAGAACGCAAGCAGGTTCTGTACCTGCTCGGTCCGGTCGGCGGCGGCAAGTCGTCGCTCGCTGAGCGCCTCAAGCTGCTGATGGAGAAGCTGCCGATCTACGTGCTCAAGGCCGGCAAGGACGTCAGCCCGATTTTCGAAAGCCCGCTCGGTCTGTTCGATCCGGCGCGCATGGGCGATACCATCGAGAAAACCTACAAAATTCCGAAGCGTCGGCTGACCGGTCTCGCCTCGCCTTGGGCGGTGAAGCGGCTTGACGAATTCGGCGGCGATCTTTCCAAGTTCAGCGTCGTGCGCATGGTGCCGTCGCGCCTGCGCCAGATCTGCATCGCCAAAACCGAACCGGGCGACGAGAACAACCAGGACATCTCCTCGCTGGTCGGCAAAGTCGATATTCGCCGCCTCGAATTTTTCAGCCAGGCGGACGCCGACGCCTACGCTTTCTCGGGCGGCCTCAACCGCACCACCCAGGGCATTCTCGAATTCGTCGAGATGTTCAAGGCGCCGATCAAGATGCTGCATCCGCTGCTGACGGCGACGCAGGAACAGAACTATATCGGCTCCGAGAATATCGGCGCGATTCCGTATCAGGGCGTCATCCTCGCGCACTCGAACGAAGCCGAGTGGCAGACCTTCAAGAACAACCGCAACAACGAAGCGTTCATCGACCGCATCTGCGTCATCAAGGTGCCGTACTGCCTGCGCGCCACCGAGGAACGCAAGATCTACGAAAAGCTGCTGGCCTCCTCGGAACTGTCGCAGTCGCCGTGCGCGCCTTCGACGTTGGAGATGCTGGCGCGGTTCTGCGTGCTGTCGCGACTGAAACCGCACGAAAGCTCCAACCTGTTCTCCAAGATGCGCGCCTATGACGGCGAGTCGCTGAAGGACAGCGATCCACGCGCCAAGACGGTACAGGAATATCGCGATGCCGCCGGTGTCGACGAGGGGATGGAGGGTCTCTCGACCCGCTTTGCCTTCAAGGTCCTGTCCAACACCTTCAATTTCGACACGCAGGAAGTCTCGGCCGATCCGGTCCATCTCATGTATGTGCTGGAACAGGCGATCAAGCGTGAGCAGTTCGCCGACGAGCAGGAGAAAAAGCTCATCGCCTTCATCAAGGCCGAACTGGCGCCGCGTTATGCCGAATTCATTGGGAACGAAATCCAGAAAGCCTACCTAGAATCCTACGGCGACTACGGCCAGAACCTGTTCGACAGGTATTTATCCTATGCCGACGCATGGATCGAGGATTCCGACTACAAAGATCCGGACACGGGCCAGATGATGGACCGCGAAATCCTCAACCAGGAATTGTCAAAGATCGAAAAGCCGGCGGGCATCGCCAACCCGAAGGATTTCCGCAACGAGGTGGTGAAGTTCGCGCTGCGCGCCCGCGCCGCCAACAACGGCAAGAATCCGGCCTGGACCAGTTACGAAAAGCTGCGTGAGGTCATCGAGAAACGCATGTTCTCGCAGGTCGAGGATTTGCTGCCGGTGATCTCTTTCGGCTCCAAGCGCGATTCCGACACCGAGAAGAAGCACAGTGACTTCCTGGAGCGCATGGTGTCGCGCGGCTATACCCCGCGCCAGGTCCGCCGCCTGGTCGAGTGGTACATGCGCGTCAACAAGGCCGGGTAACGGGAAGGAGCCCGCGATGAATATCATCGACCGCCGGCCCAACCCGAAGGGCAAGTCCCTCGCCAACCGGCAGCGCTTCATCGAACGGGCCAAGGACGAGGTGAAGCGCTCACTGGTCGACGCGCTGAAGCGGCGCAAGCTCGGCGATGCCGAGGGCGGGGAGAAAATCTCGATCCCCGCGCGCGGCATCCAGGAGCCGAGCTTCCAGCACGCGCGCCGCGGCGGCAACCGCGACTATGTCGTGCCGGGCAACAAGCAATTCGTCGTCGGCGACAAGATCGAGCGGCCCAAGGGCGGCCAGGGCGACGGCCGCGGCAAGGCCGGCAATTCCGACAACGGCGAGCAGGACAATTTCGAATTCGTGCTGTCGAAGGAGGAATTCCTCGATCTGTTCTTCGACGACCTCGAACTTCCCGAGCTGATCAAGACCAACCTCAAGGAAACCGAGGCGACGCAGCTGACTCGCGCCGGCTATTCGATCGACGGCACGCCGGCGAACCTCAACCTGCGGCGCACCATGCGCAATTCGCTGGCGCGGCGCATTTCGCTGAGCCGGCCGTCGCCGTCGCAGATCGACGCCATCCGGCGCCAGCTCGAATTCGCCCGCGCCGCCGACGATTTCGAAGGCGCGGCGCAGGGTCAGCACGATCTCGAGGCCGCCGAGCGCCGCGCCAAGCGCTTCGCTTTCATCGACCCGCTCGACGTGCGCTACAACCGCTTCGACCGCGTGCCGAAACCGATCACCCAGGCGGTGATGTTCTGCCTCATGGACGTGTCGGGCTCGATGACCGAGGCGATGAAGGATCTCGCCAAGCGGTTCTTCCTCCTGCTCCACGTCTTCCTGACCAAACGTTACAAGCATCTCGACATCGTGTTCATCCGCCACACCTCGAACGCCGAGGAAGTCGACGAGGACACGTTCTTCCACAGCCGCGAGACCGGCGGCACGATCGTCTCGACCGCGCTCGAGGAAATGCTGCGCATCGTCAAGGACCGCTATCCGCCGGGCCAGTGGAACATCTATGCGGCGCAGGCATCGGACGGCGACAATTTCAGCGAAGACGGCGAGCGCTGCGCGCAGCTCCTGCACGACGAGCTGCTGCCGATGTCGCAATATTTCGCCTATATCGAGGTCGGCGCCGACGCCACGCTGCGCCACGGCTTTCCGTCGCCGCCGACCGATTTGTGGCGGACTTACGCGGAGATCGCGCCGGCGCACTCGAATTTCGCGCTGCGCCGCGTCGCGGAGCCGAGCCAGATCTTCCCGGTGTTCCATGAACTGTTCGCCAAGCGGCGGGACAAGGCGGCGTGATGACGAATCTTTACCCCATCTCGCTCGAAGCCGGAGGACCGACCCTGTTCCAGGGCTCGGAATGGGATTTCGAGAAACTGCGCCGCGTCTATGGCGCGATCGAGGAGATCGCCGTCGGCGAGATGGGCCTCGACACTTATCCCAACCAGATCGAGGTCATCACGTCGGAGCAAATGCTCGACGCCTATGCCTCCATCGGCCTGCCGCTGATGTACCGGCATTGGAGCTTCGGCAAGCGCTTCGCCCGCGAGGAGGCGCTGTACCGCCATGGCCTGATGGGCCTCGCCTATGAGATCGTGATCAATTCCAGCCCGTGCATCAGCTACATCATGGAAGAAAATTCCATGCCGATGCAGACCCTGGTGGTCGCGCACGCCGCGTTCGGCCACAACCATTTCTTCAAGAACAACTACCTGTTCCGGCAATGGACCGACGCCGGCGGCATCCTCGACTATCTTGCCTTCGCGCGGGACTACATCGCGCATGCCGAGGAACGTTACGGCGTCGAGGCGGTGGAACGCGTGCTCGACGCGGCGCATGCGTTGATGGATCACGGCGTGCACCGCTACGCCAAGCCGCCCAAGCTTAATCTCGAGGAAGAGCGCAAGCGCGAGGAAGAGCGCCGCACCTTCTTCGAGACGCATTACGACGATGTCTGGCGCATTACCACGACGTTCGGCGAGGAGAAACGCGACCCGGACCTCGAGGCCAAGAAGCACGCCGACATCCGCAAGGCACTTCGCCTGCCGGAAGAAAATTTGCTCTATTTCATCGAAAAACGCGCGCCGCGTCTCGAACCATGGCAGCGCGAACTGGTGCGCATCGTCCGCCACATCTCGCAATATTTCTATCCGCAGAAACAGACCCGGCTGATGAACGAGGGCTGCGCCACGTTCGTCCATTACACCATCGTCAACCGACTGCACGAAAAGGGGCTCATCTCCGACGGCGCGCTTTTGGAAATTCTCCATTCGCACACCAGCGTCGTGACGCAGCCCGATTTCGACGATCCGCGCTACAACGGCATCAACCCGTATGCGCTGGGCTTCGCCATGATGCGCGACATCAAGCGCATCTGCACCGAGCCGACCGACGAGGATCGCGAATGGTTCCCCGATGTCGCGGGCAACAACGATCCTTATGGCACGCTGCGTCATGCCTGGGCGAACTACCGCGACGAGAGCTTCATCCTGCAATATCTGAGCCCGCGCCTGATGCGCGAATTCCGCCTGTTCAAGATCGCCGACAAGGAGGGCGCCGAGACGCTCGACGTCACTGCGATCCACGATGCGCGCGGCTACAAGGAGATCCGCGCGGCGCTGGCGCGGCATTACGACCTCGCCCGTCACGAGCCCGACATTCAGGTCAAGGATGTCGATCTCGCCGGCGACCGTTGCCTCGTTCTGAGTCACGCCGTGCATGACGGCATCCCGCTCGACGAGGCGAGCTGCAACGCGGTGCTCGATCACGTCGCCGAACTCTGGCGCTATGGCGTGCGGCTTGAAGAGACGGACGCCGTCACCGACAAGGTCCTGAAGACTTACGAAGAACCCGCGCGCCGCTAACGATCCGGGTCCTCCGCGGTCTGCGAATTATTGTCAGTGGGCGCCGCCGATTGATTTGACGACGGTGGATTGGCTGTCGCGTTGTTTTGTGTCGGGCGGTTTTGCCACTGTGACGGCGGCGTGTAGTAACCGCCGCCCATTCCCATGCCGCCACCGGCTCCCATGCCGCCGCCGCCGCCCATTCCGGCGATGGCGGGAGTCACGGCCGTCAGTACAAAAAATGCGATGATGGCCGCGGCGCGCATCCCCACCCCTATTTCTTCGGCACCAGCTTGAGCGACGCCGAATTCATGCAATAGCGCAGCCCGGTCGGGTCCGGCCCGTCGGGAAAGACGTGACCGAGATGCGCGTCGCATTTGGCGCACAACGCCTCGGTGCGGGTCATGAAATGGCTGTGATCGGACCCGGTGGCGACCGCCTTGTCGTCCATCGGCTTGAAGAAGCTTGGCCAGCCGGTGCCGGAATCGAATTTGGTGTTCGAATCGAACAACGGCGCGCCGCAACCGGCGCAAACATAGGTGCCGGCCGTGTGGTCGTCCCAATATTGGCCGGTGAAGGCCGGCTCGGTGCCTTTTTCCCGCATGATGTGATACTGGGCCGGCGTCAGTTCCTTGCGCCATTCAGCGTCGGACTTTTTCACTTTGTCGGTCATGTCTGTCTCCTCGGGACGAATCTAATACGTGGCGGCGCTGGCGCAAGTCCGCCGCCCATCACGCTTGGCCACTTCCCCGCGATTTATTAGTGCCCGACCCCTCGACCGGGCCGCGCCGGGTTGCTAGGTGTAGGGTGCAATCGGCGGAGGTCGGCGTGGCGGAAGCGAATCAGGTGTCGTGGCGCGGCGGTGTCGCCGGCGCGGTGTTGGCGCTGGCGATCGTCGCGGTGGCCGCCGGCGCCGGCTACGTCCTCGGTTGGCGCATCACCTATCAGCCGCCAACGGCGAGTTGCATCGTCGACGACGCGATCGACGGCGGCACGCGCCACGCGCTGGAGCAAGCGGCGCTCGATTTCGTCAACGCCGCCTCGGGCGCCAATCCGATCAATGCGTACGGCATGCTGGCCGCCGACACCAAGGGTGCGGTTACGCCGGACAAATTCCTCGCCGCGATGCGTCCCTCGTTGGAAGCTATCGCGCCGCTGAGCGACGTTCATGTCGTCCATACGTATTTTGTCCGCGCCGCAAGCAACGGCGGCGCGCGGCAACGCGTGATCTGCGGCAGTCTCGATCAGACGGATCGTTGGGTCGCGGTCACCGCCAAGCCGGTCCCCGAGCAGGCGCACCTCATCGTCGACGCCACCGCCAAAGGCGGGCATTGGGCGTTCGTGCTGTGGCTGGTGCCGGAATCCGGCTGGCGGGTCGAAGGCTTCAACGTCGCCGCTACCGCGATGGGCGGCAAGACGCTGGACGAGATGGTCGCGGCGGCGCGCGCCCAGCACGATCAGCATCACGACTTCAACGCGGTGCTGCTCTACGGCGCGGCGGTCCGGCTCGCGACGCGCGGCAGCGACCTCCAGCTCGGACTCGAATCCGATATTCAAAGCCAGATCGGCAAACTGCCGATCCCGGCCTATCTCCAGGGCAAGCCGCCGCTCAACTGGAAGATCGGCGACAGCACCTACAAGATCGACAATGTCGGCGCCGCCGGCGTCGGCGACAAACTTTATCTCGCGATCACCCAGGAACTGTCTCCGTGGCACAGCGACAACGACGCCGACACGCGCAATCGCACGCTGATCCGCGACTTCGTCAAAGCGGTGCCTGAATATTCCGCCGCGTTCGCCGGTCTCATCCTGGTGGCGCGCGACGATACCGGGGCCCACGCCTATCGCACCGTCGCCACCAACCAGGCGGAAGTGAAACCCGCCGCGACCGCCAACCAGCCGGCGAAGCCTGCCGGGAAATGACGTGGCGTACGCCACCGTCACGCGCCTCTATAGCGATCAGCCGCTAGGCGGCGGCATTTCGGTTCCGCTCGACGACGCGCAGACGCACTACCTCCGCAACGTACTGCGCCTCGGCGCCGGCGCGCGCATCGCGCTGTTCAACGGCGCCGACGGCGAGTGGTGGGCCGAGATCGAGAATCTCCGCAAGAACGGCGGCGCCGCGCGTCCCGTCGAGCAACGCCGGAAGCCGCGCGCCGAACCCGACCTGTGGCTGGTGTTCGCGCCCCTGAAACGCGCGCGCATCGACTATCTCGTCGAGAAGGCGACCGAGCTGGGCGTGAGCGCCCTGCTGCCCGTCATCACCGAGCGCACCATCGTCGAGCGGCTCAATCTCGACCGGTTGCGCGCCCATGCCCGCGAGGCGGCGGAGCAAACCGAGCGCCTCACCCTGCCCGAGATCCGCGACCCCATGCCGCTCGGCGCGCTGCTAGCCGATTGGCCGGCGGACCGGCGCCTCCTCGCTTGCGTCGAAAGTGGCGCGGCGCCGCCTGTCGCCGAGCAATTGGCGCGGGAGCAGCCCGGGAAATGGGCCGCGCTCGTCGGTCCGGAAGGGGGCTTTGCGGATTCCGAACTTGACGCTATCGGGAAACTCCCCTTTGTTTGCGCCGTCAGCCTGGGGCCGCGGGTGTTGCGCGCGGATACGGCAGCAATAAGCGCGCTGTCCCTGCTTCAGGCGTTTCTCGGCGATTGGCGTGCCGGTCGGGGGGCCTGACACGCCGGTCTTTCAAGGGGTTTTCCGAGTCTTATGTCAGGCCCAGTCGCTTCGGGCGGCGCCCGCATCACCGATCGACGCCAACTCGTCGAATATCTCGCTTCCGGCAGCAAGCCGGCGGCGCAATGGCGCATCGGCACCGAGCATGAGAAATTCGTGTTCCGCCGCGACGACCTGTCGCGCGCGCCTTATGCCGGCCCGCGCGGCATCGGGGCCTTGCTGAATGGAATGACCAAGTTCGGCTGGCGGCCGGTGACGGAAGGCGACAACATCATCGCCCTGTCCAATGGCGCCGATGCGTCGGTCACGCTGGAGCCGGGCGGCCAGTTCGAATTGTCGGGCGCTCCTCTGGAGAATCTGCATCAGACTTGCGGCGAGGTGACCGAGCATCTGCGCCAAGCCAAGGAAGTCGCCGGCGGAATCGGTCTCGGCATCCTCGCGGCGGGGTTCGATCCCAAGTGGCGGCGCGAGGACATCGACTGGATGCCGAAGGGCCGCTACGCGATCATGCG
The DNA here is from genome assembly GCA_025451725.1 of Allostellaceae bacterium. Classification (GTDB taxonomy): domain Bacteria; phylum Pseudomonadota; class Alphaproteobacteria; order ATCC43930; family CGMCC-115725; genus JAATGI01. The sequence continues at coordinate 29,556 of JANWJX010000040.1, read as the reverse complement.
GCGCTACATGCCGACGCGCGGCAAGCTCGGCCTCGACATGATGCTGCGGACCTGCACCGTGCAGGTCAATCTCGACTTCGCCGACGAAGCCGACATGGTGCGGAAGTTCCGGCTCTCGCTTGCCTTGCAGCCGGTCGCCACGGCGCTGTTCGCCAACTCGCCCTTCACCGAGGGCAAGCTCAACGGCTACGCCTCCTATCGCGCGCATATCTGGACCGACACCGATCCCGACCGCACCGGCATGCTGCCCTTTGTGTTCGAGCGCGGCATGGGGTTCGAACGTTACGTCGATTACATGCTCGATGTGCCGATGTATTTCGTCTATCGCGACGGCAAATATATCGACGTCGCCGGCCAGTCGTTCCGCGATTTCCTCGCCGGCAAATTGCCCGGCCTGCCCGGCGAACTGCCGACGATGAGCGATTGGGGCGACCATCTCACCACCGCCTTTCCCGAAGTACGCCTCAAAAAATTCCTCGAGATGCGCGGCGCCGACAGCGGACCGTGGGGCCGGCTGTGCGCCTTGCCCGCGCTTTGGGTCGGGCTGCTCTACGACGACGCCGCGACCGACGCCGCGCTCGATCTGATCAAGGACTGGACGCGCGAGGAGCGCGAGGCGCTGCGCAACGACGTGCCGAAATCGGGCCTGCACACCAGGTTCCGCGGCGGCACGGTGCTCGATCTCGCGAAGGCGACACTCGAGATTTCCGCCGCCGGCCTCCATCGCCGCAACCGCCGCGACGGCAAGGGCCGCGACGAGAGCCTGTTCCTCGATCCGCTGCGCGAGATCGTCGCCTCGGGCAAGTCGCCCGCCGACATGCTGCGCGACGCGTACCAAGGCCGCTGGCAAGGGTCGGTTGACCCGATCTTCAAGGAAGAGGCTTACTAGACCCCACACCCAGCCGATCAAGGGGGATCGCATGAGCGTGTCGAAGGGGCGTGTCGTCGCCGTCCTGGCGGGATTGGCGATGTCGTTGGCTATATCGCAAGCAAGCATCGCGGCGCCGGCCTCGCCGGAACTTCAGGCGCAATTGATGGCGCTATTCAATCGCTGGGAACATTCGCTCGGCGACGGCAAGCTCGCCGACGCGGCCGCGATCAGCGTGCCGGACCTGCGCAAACAAATTATCGACGCCACCAAGAGCAAAGAGGATGCCGAAGGGCTCGCCGCGATGGCGAAGTCGATGACGCCCGATACGCTCGAACCGAGGCGCGCATCGCTGTCGAAGGACGGCAAGCACGCCGTCATCGTCGCGCTCGCGACCGTGAAGATGCCCGAAAACCTGAAACTGCCGAAGGATGCGCCGCCCGACGCGCCCAAGCCCGGCCAGATCATCCACAACGAAATCACGCTCAAGTTCGAGCGCGAAGGCAACGAGTGGAAATTCGCCGAGCAGATTTTCGGCATGGATCCGGGACAGATCAAAACCTGCCATGACGAGGCCGCCGAGACGATCGCGGCGTACGACAAGGGCCGTTCGCAATCGGCGGGGGGGCCGATCTCGCGTGTCGAATTCAAGCAAGACCACACGCTGGTCGTGTTCCGCGTCGTCGACGAGGAGAATTGCGCCATCCTGCCGCCCAAGGCGAAGTTGACGAACCCGGCCGCCCTCGAGCCGTATGCCATCGTCTCGCTCGACGGCTTCCCGCACAAAACCGACAAACAGCGTATGTGGGCCGAGACCTACAAGATCGTCGCGGAAGATCAATAGTCCGGGCCGACCGTCGCGCCGCCGGTGGGTCATGGAACCATCGACGCGGTCCTCTTGACAATTACGCTAATTGCGTTATGTTGAGCGAACGTGGTGCCCCAGGACGGAACGGTCAAGAAAAAATTCTGCAAAACGAAGCCAATTTTCGCGGAAATAAGCCATTTCTAGAGATAAAATGGCATCAAAGCGAACCCAATTGGAAGCCAAAACGAGGCTGATTAGGGCTTGAAACGAAGCCATTTCGCGCTTTTTTTGACCGCAACCGGCGACGCATTTGACAATTGACTCGGGACCAATCCGGTCCCATTTGTGATTGGCTCATCGCAACGAGGAATTCATGTTCATCCAGACCGAGACCACGCCCAATCCGGCGACGCTGAAATTCATTCCCGGCCGCGCCGTGATGGGCGAGGGCACCGCCCAGTTCACCACCGCCGAGGCGGCGGCCGAGCGCTCGCCGCTGGCGCAGCGCCTGTTCGGCGTCGACGGCGTCACCGGCGTGTTCCTCGGCGGCGACTTCATCTCGGTCACCAAAGACGGGGCGCTGGATTGGTTCGTGCTCAAGCCGAGCATCCTCGCCGCGATCATGGAGCACTACACCTCGGGCCGTCCGGTCGTCCTCGAACAGACCGGCGCTGCACCGGGCGCGAGCGCCGAAGCCGACGACGAGACCGTCGCCGCGATCAAGGAATTGATCGAGACCCGCGTCCGCCCCGCCGTCGCGCAGGACGGCGGCGACATCGTGTTCGAGCATTTCGAGGACGGCATCGTCTATCTCCAGATGCATGGCGCCTGCTCGGGCTGTCCGTCCTCGACCGCGACTCTCAAGGCGGGCATCGAGAACATGCTGCGGCACTACATCCCGGAAGTGATCGAGGTCCGCGCGCTCTAATTCACGCCGGCGGCATCATCGGCCGGTCGAGCGCTCCATCGCCGAGCACCGGATAGTTCCTGGCGTGGAACAGCTGGTAGTGCCACCACTCGTTGCCGTAAAAATCCCACCCGGCCGCGCTCATCAATCCCAACAGCAAAAACCGGTTGCCTTGCGCCGCCGTGGCGATGTCGGTGTTGGCGTGATGCGACAACGGCGTGAAGGCATCGAACCCCGTGCCCATGTCGAGCTCAATGCCGGCGCCGTCGATCAGCGTCAGGTCGATCGCGACGCCGCGCGAATGAGGAGAGCCCTTGCGCGGATCGGCGAGGAATTCGGGATCGGGGCGGAAATTCCACAACACCCATTGCGCTTCGCTCGGGCGGAACGCGTCGAAAATCTTGAGGCGCAACCCTACCGCCTTGGCCAGTTCCGACGCCTTGGCCAGTTTCGCGGCGGCGTCTTGGTGGAGATAACAGCCCGGCCGCGCATAGACCGGTTTGCCGGTGAAATTGCGCTTCGTGGCGTAGGCGATGTCGAGCACGACGCCGTGGCTTTCGGGCGTGATCTCAAGCAATGTCATGGCCCGAGCGTGAACCGAGTCGCCGCATGAATCAGCCATTTATTTTGGGCTTCGATAGCGCCGGCAACGGCGCATCGGTCGCTGTGCTGCGCGATGACGCGATTGTTGCGATGCGCGCAGATGCGCGGCCGCACGGCCAGGCCGAAATCCTGATGCCGATGATCGCCGATGCGCTCGCCGACGCCGGCATCGAGGCGGCATCGCTCGGCGCCATCGGCGTCGCGACCGGACCCGGCTCGTTCACCGGCTTACGCATCGCCATCGCGGCGGCGCGCGGTCTCGCGCTCGCGACCGGCGTCCCGGCGGTCGGCATCACACGCTTCGCCGCGGTCGCGGCGCAATTCCCCGCGCAGAACCGTAGCGGCCGCGCGCTCCTGGTCGCGCTCGACACACGGCGCGAGGATTTTTTTCTCCAGCTCTTCGCCGGCAACGATGCCGAACCCTTTCTCGCCGACGGCGCCGAGGCGGCGCGCCTGCTCCCGACCCTTCCCCTGCTGCTCGCGGGCGATGCGGCGGATCGCCTCGCGCCGTTCCTCGCGGGCTGCGACATCGCCGTCGCGGACCAGCCGGACCGGCCGCTCGCGGTGGAGGTCGCGCGTCTTGCCGACGCGGCGTTTCGTCCCGGTGTCGCGGCGTCGCCCCCGCGCCCGCTCTATTTGCGCGCGCCGGACACGACCGCGCCCAAACGCCAGGCCGCGCGATGAGCGAAGAACTGCGTCTTTTGGTGCGGTCCGAACTCGGCGCGGTCAGCAAAGTTCACGCCGAATGTTTTCCGGTCGATCCCTGGTCGGTGCGCGACTTCATGGAATTGCTCGCGATCCGCGGCGCCAGCGGCCATTTGGTGGCGTCGTCCGAAGCCGGGATCACCGCGTTCATCCTCGACCTGATCGGCCCAGACGATGCCGAGATTCTGACCATCGGCGTCGCGCCCGCGGCGCGACGGCGCGGTCTGGCGCGTGTGCTGATCGCCGATCTAATGAAGCGGGCCAGGCACAAAGGCGCGCGCCGCCTGCTGCTCGAAGTCGCCGCGGACAATCACGGCGCCATCGCGCTTTACAATTCCGTCGGTTTTGTCTTGCTCGGCGAGCGGCCGGGCTATTACCGGCTGCCGTCCGGCAAAGCTGACGCCTTGATTTTCGGGGTTTCTTTAGCGCGAACGGCCGAACAATCATAGACAAACGACTTACAGTTCTTGTATTGATGGGCGAAGTTTAGGGAATGCCCGAATTTGTGGGCAATTGTCATAGAATTTGAGGGGCAAAGCCGCAATGACGGACAAAAACAGTAACAAAGACTTGCTGACGCTGACCACCGACATCGTGTCGGCTCATGTCTCCAACAACACCGTCGCAGTCGCTGATCTGCCGCAACTAATCAGTCAGGTCTATCAGTCATTGTCCGGCGTCGGCAAGACGCCCGCCGCCGTGGCGCGGCCGCAGCCCGCAGTGGCGATCAAACGCTCGGTTCATCCCGAATACATCGTCTGTCTCGAGGACGGCAAAAAACTCAAGATGCTGAAGCGGCATCTGATGACCGCCTATAAGCTGACGCCCGAGACCTATCGCGAGCGCTGGAGCCTGCCGCCCGACTATCCGATGGTAGCTCCGAACTACGCCAAGCAGCGCTCGCGTCTCGCCAAGGAGATCGGCCTCGGCACACGCGGCCGCAAGGGCAGCTGAGTCCCGCGCCCCGGTACCGGGACGCATTGAAATTCCACGGATTATTGAGACTCGCTTGTAATGTGGCCGGCGCTGGCACCGACGGCGCTTTGGGCTATAATCTGCGCGAGAGGCATGTCCCAAACGAGCGGAATGACGTCGCGCCTGGAACAGTTATGCATCGACAAGGGCCTGAAGATGACCGAACAGCGCCGCGTCATCGCGCGGGTTCTGTCGGAATCGGCCGATCATCCCGATGTCGAGAGCGTGTACCGCCGCTCGGTTGAAATCGATTCGAAGATCAGCATCGCAACCGTGTATCGCACGGTGCGCCTGTTCGAGGAAGCCAACATCCTAACCCGACACGATTTCGGCGACGGCCGCGCGCGCTATGAGGAAATGACCGGCGACCACCACGACCATCTCATCGACATGCAGTCGGGCCGCGTCATCGAATTCCGCAACGAAGACATCGAGAAGCTTCAGAAAGCAGTCGCCGACAAGCTCGGCTACGCGCTGGTCGGACACCGGCTCGAACTGTACGCCGTGCCGCACAAACCTGCTGCCGCGGCAGACGCGGCGCATCACAAGGCTAAGAAATGACGGATGCGGTCGCGGTGAAGGCGAGCGCGCCCGGTGGCACGCGGCCGGTCGATATTCGCTCAGGTTCGGTCGAAGTGCGGCTTGCGGAAACAGATGTCGACATCGATGCCGTCCAGGCGCTGCGCTATCGCGTGTTCTATGAGGAGATGGGTGCGAAACCCTCGCCCGAAATGGCGCGGCGGCGGCGCGACTTCGACGAATTCGACGCGCATTGCGATCATCTCATCGCCATCGATCATGCGCTCGGCGACGGTCCGGAAGCGGTGATCGGCACTTATCGTTACATCCGCCGCCCGGCGGCGAAAATCCTCGGCCGGTTCTATTCCGAGGCCGAGTACGACGTATCGAAAATCATTGCCTATCCGGGCGAGATATTGGAGCTCGGCCGGTCCTGCGTCGATGCGCGCGCGCGCAACCACGCGACGCTGCAGGCGATGTGGCGCGGCAATGCGGCCTATGTTTTCCACTACAAGATTGACATCATGTTCGGCTGCGCCAGCCTGCCTGGCACCGATCCCGACGCGCTGGCGCCGACGCTGTCCTATCTCTATCAGAGCCACCTCGCCGAACCCGAGTTGCGCCCGCGCGCGCTGGCGGACCGCTTCGTCGAGATGAACCGGCTGCCGCCCGGGAGTTACGACCAGGCCAAAGTCGAGGCGGAACTGCCGCCGCTGATCAAGGGTTATCTGCGTTTGGGGGGCTGTGTCGGCGACGGCGCTGTGATCGACTATCAGTTCAACACCACCGACATTTCAGTCGTGGTGAAATGCGCCGCGGTCACGGCGAAATATTATCGCCACTACGAACGGCGCGCCAAGAACGCCGGCGTCACGTGGAACCCGATCGACAAGGGACAATGAGCGCGCTGTTGCTGCGATTGACCCGGATCGTCTTGTACGTCGGCCTGACCGCGCCGCTGATGCCGGTGCAGGCCGTGGCGGTGGCGCTCAACCTCAGGCTCGCCCGCACGCTGCCGCGCTGGTACCATCGGCTGTCGTGCCGCGTGCTCGGCATCCGGCTGGCGTATGACGGCAAGCCGATCGAGACCCAGCCTGCGCTTTATGTCTGCAATCACACCGGCTATCTCGACATCGAAATTCTTGGCGCGGCGCTCGAAGCCTCGTTCATCTCCAAGGCCGAGGTGCGAAACTGGCCGTGGTTCGGCTGGCTCGCGAAACTGCAGCGCAGCGTGTTCATCGACCGGGTCCGCACCGCCGCCGCCGGCCACCGCAACGCCATCGTCGAGCGCTTCGACCAGGGCGACCGGTTGATCCTGTTCCCCGAAGGCACCAGCAGCGACGGCGGCCATGTCCTGCCGTTCAAATCGAGCCTGTTCAGCGTCGCCGAATACCGCCACGACGGCGCGCCGATCGCAGTGCAGCCGGTGTCGGTCGCCTACACGACGCTCGACGGGATACCGCTCGGCCGCTCGTTCCGCCCGTTCTTTGCCTGGTACGGCGACATGGATCTGGCGCCGCATCTGTGGAACGCCCTTGGCCTCGGCGTCCTGACCGTCGAACTGACTTTCTTCCCGCCGGTGACGATCGACCAGTTCGCGTCGCGCAAGGAATTGGCGGCGCATTGCTATCGTGTCATCAGCGACGGCGTCGCGGAATCGCTCGCGGGCCGCAAACTGTCGCCGGCCGGCGCGCCGCGCCGCCGCCGGCTCAAGAGCCGGCTGCCGCAACCCGTTCGGGTTTCATGACAGAGCCTCGTCAGCCGAGCCGCAAGCTCCATATCAAAACGTATGGCTGCCAGATGAACGTCTACGATTCGGCGCGCATGGCCGATTTGCTGACGCCGCTCGGTTACGCCACGACGGAGACGGCTGAGGACGCCGATCTGGTGATCCTCAACACCTGCCACATCCGCGAAAAAGCGGCAGAGAAAGTCTATTCTGACATCGGCCGCTTGCGCCCCGCGAGGGAAGCGAAGCGCGACGCCGGCGGGCGGATGCTGCTGGCGGTCGCGGGCTGCGTCGCGCAGGCCGAAGGCGGCGAGATCAAGGCGCGCGCGCCCGAGGTCGACATTATCCTCGGTCCGCAGACTTATCACCGCCTGCCGGAAATGGTGGCGCGCGCTTCGCGCCAGCACGCAGTCGTGCTCGACACCGATTTTCCCGCCGAGGCCAAGTTCGATTTCCTGCCCGAGACCAACGTGGCGCCGGGTGTCAGCGCATTCCTGTCGATCCAGGAAGGCTGTGACAAATTCTGCACCTTCTGCGTCGTGCCTTATACGCGCGGCGCGGAATATTCGCGGCCGGCCGGCGCGATCGTCGCGGAGGCGCGGCGTCTCGTCGAACTCGGCGCGCGCGAGATCACGTTGCTGGGCCAGAACGTCAACGCCTACCGTGATGGAGAATACGGCCTCGGGCGCCTGATCCGCTCCGTCGCCGAGATTCCGGGTCTCGCGCGCATCCGCTACACCACTTCGCATCCGCGCGATGTCGATGACGAGCTGATCGAGGCGCATCGCGACGTCGAAAAGCTGATGCCGTTCCTGCATCTGCCGGTGCAGTCAGGCTCAGATAAGATTCTCGACGCGATGAATCGCAGGCACACCGCCGACGATTACCGCCGCATCGTCGACCGGCTGCGCACGGCGCGGCCCGACCTGGCGCTGTCGTCGGATTTCATCGCCGGCTTCCCGGGCGAAAGCGACGAAGATTTCGACGCGACCATGGCGCTGGTCCGCGACGTCGCCTTCGCGCAGGCCTTTTCGTTCAAGTACTCCGCCCGTCCCGGCACGCCAGCCACGTCGATGAAGAATCAGGTTCCCGACGCGGTCAAAGCCGCGCGGCTCGACGCGTTGCAGGGATTGCTGACGGCGCAGCAGCGCGCGTTCAACCGCGCCGCGGTCGGCCGCGACATGAAAGTGCTGTTCGAGAAGCCGGGGCGTCATCCAGGCCAGCTCGTCGGCCGCAGTCCATACCTTCAGGCGGTTCACGCGGACGCATCCGACGATTTCATCGGCACGGTCGCGCCTGTGCGCGTCACCGCGCTGGGCGCCAACAGTCTTGCCGGCGAGATCGTCCGATGAATCCGCCGCGCGAATCCGCGACCACGGTGCAGATGCAGTTCGACGACAATTCGCTGCTGCCGGAACTGTTCGGCGAGCGCGACCGCAATCTCGAACGCATCGAGGAAAAGCTTGGCGTCGCGCTGGTGTCGCGTGGCAACCATCTGATGATCTCGGGCGCCGGCGCCAATGCCGACATGGCGCGCGCCGCGCTCGACCAGCTTTACCGCCGACTGCAGCAGGGACATGCCGTCGATGCAGCCGCCGTCGATGCCGCTCTCCGTCACGCCGCTTCGGGCGGCGCGCGCTCCGACGGCGATGACATCCGCACGAAGAAGCGCCGCATCTCGCCGCGCAGTCCGCATCAGGCCGACTATGTCCGCGCGCTTCGCGGCCACGATCTGGTCTTTGGTCTCGGCCCCGCCGGCACCGGCAAGACTTATCTTGCCGTCGCGACCGCCGTCGACATGCTGATGAGCGGCCAGGTCGAGCGCATCGTGTTGTCGCGCCCCGCCGTCGAGGCTGGCGAGCGGCTCGGCTTCCTGCCCGGCGATCTCAAGGACAAGGTCGATCCCTATCTGCGTCCGCTTTACGACGCGCTTTACGACATGTTGCCGGGCGATCAGGTAATGAAGCGCATCGCGTCGGGCGAAATCGAGATCGCGCCCCTCGCCTTCATGCGCGGCCGCACGCTCGCAAGGGCTTTCGTCATCCTCGACGAGGCGCAGAACACCTCGCCCGGCCAGATGAAAATGTTCCTGACTCGACTCGGCGAGGATGCACGGATGGCGGTCACCGGCGATCTCAGCCAGATCGACCTGTCGCCGGGCGCCGAGTGCGGCCTTCAGGACGCACTCGACACGCTCGACGGCACCGACGGCGTCGCCACCGTGCAGTTCGACGACAGCGACGTTGTGCGTCACCCGCTGGTCGCGCGCATCGTGCGCGCGTATGATCGGCGCGACCGCCAGCGCGGCGCGCGCCGCGCCGCATCGCGTGCCAAACCGGACGATGAAAGACGATCCCGAACCTGAGTTACCGGTCATCGACGTCGTGACGCCCTGCGCCGCGTGGCGCAAGCACCTTCCCGGCGCCGCGAAACTCGCGCGCGAGACAGCGCGGGCGGCGCTTGCCGATGCCAGGCACACGGGAGGCGAATTGAGCGTGGTGCTGAGCGACGATGAAGCCGTGCGCATCCTCAACAAGCGCTGGCGCGGCAAAGATGCGCCGACCAACGTACTGTCCTTCGCCACCGGCGAGCCGAACCTCCTCGGCGACGTGGTGCTGGCGTTCGAGACCGTGGCGCGCGAAGCGAAGGCCCAGGGCAAGCCGCTTGCAAACCATGTCCGGCACTTGGTCGTGCATGGCGTGCTGCATCTTCTCGGCCACGATCATGCGCGCGAGCGCGACGCCACTCGCATGGAAAATCGCGAGCGCCGCATCCTCAAAAGCTTTGGCGTCGCCGATCCATATCGGTTACGCCATGGCTGACGCGGATTCGAACCACGACAAGCCGCTCGCCGGGTTGCGCCAATGGCTTCGCCAATGGCGGCGCGGCGACGCGCCCGAAGGCGATCTGCGCCAGGACATCGAGGAGCTGATCGAGGAACATCAGCAGGAAGAGCCGATCGACCCGCATGAGCGGCGCCTCCTTACCAACATTCTCAAGCTGCACGAGCTGACCGCCGCCGAGATCATGGTGCCGCGCGCCGACATCGTAGCTGTGGCCGAGGACACGCCGTTCGAGCAGGCGACGCAGCAGATGATGGAGCAAGGACATAGTCGCGTGCCGGTCTATCGCGACACGCTTGACGACGTGATCGGCATGCTTCACGTCAAGGACATGATGCCTTACGCGGTCGACGGCAAAACCGTGTCGCTGCGTCAGATCGTGCGCAAGGTTCTGTTCGTCGCACCGTCGCTGCCGGTGCTCGACCTGCTGCTGCAGATGCGCCTGTCGCGCGTCCACATGGCGCTGGTGATCGACGAGTTCGGCGGCATCGACGGCCTCGTCACCATCGAGGACGTGATCGAGCAGATCGTCGGCGAGATCGAGGACGAGCACGACGACGCTGACCGGCCCAAGATCATCGCGCGTCCCGACGGCAGCATCATCGCCGACGCACGCACGCCGCTTCTGTCGCTCGAGGGCCAGATTCTGCCGGCCGAGCTTATGGCCGAGCTCGAGGAGGGCGTCACCACACTCGGCGGCCTCGTTACCATGCTGGCCGGCAAGGTACCGGGCCGCAACGAGATCATTCGCCACCCCTCGGGAATCGAGTTCGAAGTGCTCGATGCCGATCCGCGCCGCGTCAAGCGACTGCGCGTGCGCAAAATCCAGCCCGCAGAAAAACCCGATACATGAGCCGAGCCGATTTGCCGCCGGCGCTGTTGTTCACCGGCGCCGGTCCGTTGGCGCCGTTGCAAGGCTGGGCGGCGTGGACGTCCAGCCTCCGCGGCTGGCGGCGGCATCTTTACGCGATCCTGATGGGCGCAATCGCGGCGGCGGCTCTGCCGCCCGTCGATCTGACGCCGCTGCTTGTGGTCTCGTTCACGTCGCTGATCTGGCTGAGCGACGCCACGACGCGGCGCGGCGGCGCTTTTTTTCTCGGCTGGAGTTTCGGCTTCGGCTTTTTCGTCGCGGGGCTGTACTGGATCGGCGCGGCGCTACTGGTCGATATCGCCAGTTTCTGGTGGCTGATGCCATTCGCGGTGCTCGGCATTCCCGCCGGCCTCGCTATCTTCACCGGCCTCGCCTTGCTCGCCGCCAACGAGGCGCGTCGCGCTTTTGCGCTGCACGGCGCCGCCCGCATCCTCGCCCTTGCCGTGTTCTGGTGCATCGCCGAGTGGCTGCGCGGCCACATCCTCACCGGGTTCCCTTGGAACCTCGTCGGTTACGCGTGGTCGGGCGCGTTCCCCGGCTCCGATCCGATGTTGCAGTTGACCGCCGTGACCGGCATTTACGGCCTGTCGCTGGTGACGGTGACGGCGGCGGCGCTGCCGGCGCGGCTCGGCGACCGCGCCGGCGCACGGCCGTGGCCGGCGATACTGGCGACAATCCTGCTGATCGCGGTGCCGATGGTCGGCGGCGCGGCGCGCCTTCTGTCCTCGCCCCGGGATTTGGTGCCCGGCATTACGATCCGCCTGGTGCAGCCGTCGATTCCCGAGGAGCTCAAGAACGACCCGGCTGCGCGCGCCGACAATCTGCGGCGCCTGATCGCGTTGAGCGGCACCAAGAGCGACGTGCCGATCGCCGCGGTGGTATGGCCCGAGGCCGCGGCACCGCCGTTTCTCGAGCGCGACACCGAGTTGCGCCAGACCTTGGCGGTGGCCATGCCGTCGGGCGCGCTGTTGATGACCGGCGTGGTGCGCACCGATAGCGCGCCGGCGAAACCGACGCATATCTGGAACGCGCTGGAAATTCTCAATGCCGGTGGCGATCTGATCGCGACCTACGACAAGGCCCATCTGGTGCCGTTCGGCGAGTATGTCCCGCTGCGCGGTATTCTGCCGATCCGCAAGATTACGCCCGGCCTGATGGATTTTTCCGCGGGGCCGGGTCCGCGGACCATCTCGTTGCCCGATCTGCCTGCCGTCGGCCCGCTGATCTGCTATGAGGCCATTTTTCCCGCCGCCGTCATTGACGAGAAAGAACGCCCGGGCTGGATGCTCAACGTCACCAACGACGCCTGGTATGGCTTGACGTCTGGCCCTTTCCAGCATTTCGCCATCGCGCGGGTGCGCGCTGTGGAGGAAGGTTTGCCGCTGTTGCGCGCCGCCAACAACGGCATCACCGGCGCGATCGACCCGTACGGTCGCGTGCTGGCGCGGCTCGATCTCGACGCCATCGGGGCGCTCGATGTTCCGCTGCCGGCGGCGACGAAACCCACGATCTATAGCCGAATAGGCGACGCGATTTTCTTGGCGTTACTGGTCGTTGAACTGATCGTTAGTTTCGCTTTATCGCGATACCGTCAATCGCGTTAACCATATTTCTTGATTTTGCCGCAAAAAGTGCAATTTGCGTTTAGAAATGTAATCACTAATTGTATTGACCTCACGCGATGGCATGCCTTAACAAGGTTTGGCAGGGGTCGTTTAGAGCATGAAAGCTACTAATGAGTGAACTTCCAGGGGACGGTCGGCGCCGGCGGCGCAAGTCGGACAAACCCAGCCCCATCGATGTCCATGTCGGATCGCGGGTGCGGTTGCGGCGGACATTGCTGGGGATGAGCCAGGAACGGCTAGGCAATGCGATTGGCCTGACCTTTCAACAGGTGCAAAAGTACGAACGCGGCGCGAACCGGATCGGTGCCAGCAGGCTCTTCGATCTCAGTCGCGTTCTCGACGTTCCGGTCTCGTTTTTTTTCGACGACATCAATCCGGCCGTGGCGGCTTCGGTGGCCGAGGGGGTGCCTGGCTTGCATGAGCCGGCAGCGGCGCCGTACGAACCCGATCCGATGATGCGCCGGGAAACGTTGGAATTGGTAAGAGCCTACTACCGGGTGACGGATGCGCAGACGCGCCGCCGTCTGTTCGAGTTGGTCAAGGCCATCGCCAACGCCGGAATTGTAACGGCCGACGCCTGAGCAGGTAACGGTCGCGCGCGTAATCGTTGCCGGAATTGCATTCGGCGGCGATCCTGTTGTCATGACTGAGGACTCTGCGCCGTCGCGCCATCGCATGATTTACGGCCGCCGCCGCGGCCGCAAGCTGCGCCCGGCCCAGGCCGGCTTGATGGCGACGCTGTTGCCGCGCCTGCACGTGGCCGTACCAGACAGCGGCACCCTCGATCCGTTCTCCCTCTTTCCTTCCCAGATTCGCCGTTTTGCGCTGGAGATCGGTTTCGGCGCCGGCGAGCATCTCGCGGCGCAGGCCGCTTCGCACCGCGACACGGGCTTTATCGGCGTCGAGATTTTCGAGACCGGTATTGCCAAGCTCTTGACCGCAATCGCGGCGCAAGACCTCGCCAATATCCGCATCCTGATCGACGATGCGCGCCTGTTGCTCGCGGCCCTGCCCGATCGCTGTCTCGACGCCGCCTATATTCTGTTTCCCGATCCGTGGCCCAAGCTGCGTCACCGCAAGCGCCGCATCGTGTCGCCCGCGACGCTGGCGCAACTGGCACGCGCGATGCGCGACGGCGCTGAATTGCGCCTTGCCAGCGACGATCCGGACTATCAAAGCGCGATGCTTGGCGATGTTACCGCCGCATCGGAGTGGGAATGGCTGGCGCGGCGCGCGGACGATTGGCGCACGCGTCCCGCTGACTGGCCCGCGACGCGCTACGAGCATAAGGCGCTGGCGGCGGGGCGGACGCCGATCTATCTGCGATTCAAGCGTCGGTCGCGTTAGTTCCCGAGCAGCTTCTTGACGATGCCCGAGGCCTTGGCGTTGTCGATCTTGCCGGTGAGTTTTTCGCGGATCGCCGCCATCACCTTGCCCATGTCCTTGATCGATTGCGCGCCGGTCGCTGCGACGATTTCCTTGATCGCGGCCTCCGCTTCTTCATCCGACATTGGCTTGGGCAGAAAGGTCTCGATGATGGCGATTTCGCCGCGCTCCTTGTCGGCCAAGTCCATGCGCTTGCCCTGTTCGTAGAGTGCGATCGATTCGCGCCGCTGTTTGATCATGCCTTGCAGCATTTGCTGGATCGACGCGTCGTCGAGCTCGGGCTTGCCGCGGCCGCGCGCATCGATGTCCTGTTCCTTGAGCCGCGCGATGATCAGCCGCACGGTCGAGACCCCGAGCACGTTCTTGTCTTTCATCGCGGTTTTCAAGGCGTCGCTGAATTGCTCGCGCAGCATGCGAAATCTCCAAGAATTTGGGTCTAAGAAACTATCCCAATCTGGCGCGGAATGCTAAAGGGACGCGATGTCCGCAATTGCCGTGACGGCCCGCGACGACCGTATCGAGGGCGCCGTCTATCTCGTCCTCTACATGCTGTGCATTCCGGCCGCCAACTGGATGATCGGGAATGTCGGCACGTTTTGCGTCCCCAACGGGGGGCCGTGCATGGTGCCCGTGGCGCCGGGCCTGATGGCGCCGAGCGGCGTGCTCACGGTCGGCCTTGCGCTGGTGCTGCGCGACCTGGTGCAGCGCCGGCTCGGGCGCTGGTGGTCGCTGGCGGCGATCGCGGTCGGCGCCGCGCTGTCGGCGCTGCTCGCCGCCCCGTCGTTGGTGATCGCGTCCACCGGCGCGTTCCTGTTGTCCGAGCTGGCCGATTTCGCGGTCTACACGCCGTTGCAACAGCGCCGCTTTATCCTCGCCGTGATCGCCTCGAGCGCCGTGGGCCTCATCGTCGACAGCATGCTGTTTCTGTGGCTCGCCTTCGGCAGCCTCGACTTTCTGGTTGGCCAGATTGTCGGCAAGGCGTGGATGGTGGTGGTGTCCCTGCCCTTCATTTGGTGGCTGCGCGAACGCGACGCACGCCGCGCCGAATCGTTCGTCGCCGCGCGGGGTTGACGCGACTCTGTTCCGCATACTATGTGAGGGTTCTAGCCGCGCATCACGGTTGCAAGCGTGCCGGGCCTTTCGCCCGAGGCGTTTTGTCGCGCGGCTTCGGTCCCCGGTTGAAGGTTGCGACTCCGCATGAATCTGCTTCCCCCGCGCCCGACGGCCGCCCTGGTTCTGGCCGACGGCAGCGTATTTTGGGGGCACGGTATCGGCGCCGCCGGCACGCGCGTCGGCGAGGTGTGCTTCAACACCAGCATGACGGGCTATCAGGAGATCATGACCGACCCCTCCTATGCCGGTCAGATCGTCACGTTCACTTTCCCCCATATCGGCAATGTCGGCGCCAATCGCGAAGACATCGAGACGCAGACCAGCGCGGCGCTCGGCCTGGTGCTGCGCGCCGATATCACCGAGCCGTCGAACTGGCGCGCGATTCAGCATTTCGACGCCTGGCTCAAGGGCTTCAATCTGGTCGGCATCGCGGGCATCGACACGCGGCTCCTGACGCGGCGCATCCGCGACAAGGGCGCGCCCAGCGGTGCGCTGGTCCACGCGCCCGACGGCAAGCTCGACGTCGACGCGTTGAAAAAAGCCGCCGCGGCGTGGCCCGGCCTCGAAGGCATGGACCTCGCGAAAGAAGTGACGTGCCGTCAGACCTATGGCTGGAACGAGACGGTTTGGGAATGGGGCAAGGGCTACGGCAAGCTTGCGTCACCCAAATACAACGTCGTCGCCATCGACTACGGCGCCAAGCGCAACATTTTGCGCATGCTGGCGAGCGCGGGCTGCGCCGTCACCGTGGTGCCGGCGAACGCCAGCGCAAGCGACGTGCTGCGCCACCAGCCCGACGGCATTTTCCTGTCGAACGGGCCGGGCGATCCGGCCGCGACCGGCGAGTACGCCGTGCCGACGCTGACGGAACTGATGGCAAGCGGGAAACCGATTTTCGGCATCTGCCTCGGCCATCAATTGCTGGCGCTGGCGCTCGGCGGCAAAACGCGGAAGATGGATATCGGCCATCGCGGCGCCAATCATCCGGTGAAGGACCTCGCCACCGGCAAGGTCGAAATCACCAGCCAGAATCACGGTTTTGTCGTGCTGCCCGAAACGCTGCCGAACAACGCCGAGGTGACTCACGTCTCGCTGTTCGACGGCTCCAACGAAGGCTTCCGCCTTACCGACAAGCCGATCTTTTCGGTGCAGTACCATCCCGAGGCCAGCCCCGGCCCGCAGGACAGCCACTACCTCTTCGACCGCTTCGTCGACCTGATGAAAAAGCATGCCTAAGCGGACCGACATCAAGTCGATCCTGATCATCGGCGCCGGGCCGATCGTAATCGGCCAGGCCTGCGAGTTCGATTATTCCGGCGCGCAGGCGTGCAAGGCGCTGCGCGAGGAGGGCTATCGCGTCATCCTGGTCAATTCCAATCCGGCGACCATCATGACCGACCCCGACATGGCCGACGCGACGTACATCGAGCCGATCACGCCGGATTTCGTCGAGCGCATCATCGCCAAGGAAAAGCCCGACGCGCTGCTGCCGACGATGGGCGGACAGACCGCGCTGAACACCGCGATGGCGCTCGCCAAATCCGGCGCGCTGGCGCGGCACAAAGTCGAACTGATCGGCGCCAAGGAAGACGCCATCGCCAAGGCCGAGGACCGGCTCCTATTCCGCGAGGCGATGGACCGCATCGGTCTCCAATCGCCCAAGAGCCGCCTCGTTACATCGCTCGACGAGGCGCGCGCAAACCTTGCCTTTGTCGGCCTGCCCGCCGTCATTCGTCCGTCCTTCACCTTGGGCGGCACTGGAGGCGGCATCGCCTACAACGGCAAGGAGTTCGAGGACATCGTCGAAAGTGGCCTGCGCGCCTCGCCCAGCCACGAAGTGCTGATCGAAGAGTCGGTGCTGGGCTGGAAGGAATTCGAGATGGAAGTCGTGCGCGACCGCGCCGACAATTGCATCATCGTGTGCTCCATCGAGAACGTCGATCCGATGGGCGTTCACACCGGCGACAGCGTGACCGTCGCGCCGGCATTGACGCTGACCGACAAGGAATACCAGATCATGCGCAACGCCTCGATTGCGGTGCTGCGCGAGATCGGCGTCGATACCGGCGGGTCGAACGTGCAGTTCGCGGTGAATCCCGAGGACGGCCGCCTCGTCATCATCGAGATGAATCCGCGCGTCTCGCGTTCCTCGGCGCTGGCGTCGAAAGCGACCGGTTTCCCCATTGCCAAGGTCGCCGCCAAGCTCGCGGTCGGCTACACGCTCGACGAATTGACCAACGAAATCACCAAGATCACGCCCGCCTCGTTCGAGCCGACGATCGATTACGTGGTGACCAAGATGCCGCGCTTCGCGTTCGAGAAATTCCCCGGCGCGGAGCCGCTGCTCACCACCTCGATGAAATCGGTTGGCGAGGCGATGTCGATCGGCCGCAGCTTCGCGGAATCGGTGCAGAAGGCGTTGCGCTCGATGGAGACCGGCCTCACCGGCTTCAACGAAGTCGAGATTCCGGGGGCCGCGTCGGGCGACAAGAACGCGATCCGCGCCGCGCTGGCGAAGCCGACGCCGGACCGGCTGCTGACCATCGCGCAGGCCTTCCGCCACGGCCTCACCACGGCCGAGATCCACGCCGCCTGCCGCTACGATCCGTGGTTCCTCGAGGCCGTCGCCGAAATCGTCGCCGTCGAAAACGAATTGAAGGTGAGCGGGTTGCCGATGGACGCCGACGCGCTGCGCCGGTTGAAGCGGCTCGGGTTTTCCGACGCGCGGCTCGGCGAGTTGACCGGGCAAGATGAAGCAGCGGTGTCCGCCGCGCGCATCGCCGCCGACATCCATCCCGTGTTCAAGCGCATCGACACCTGCGCCGCCGAGTTTCCGGCGCTGACGCCGTACATGTATTCGACCTATGAGAGCGAATGTGAGGCCGAGCCGACCGCGCGCGACAAAGTCATCATTCTCGGCGGCGGTCCCAACCGCATCGGCCAGGGCATCGAGTTCGATTATTGCTGCGTCCATGCCGCGTACTCGCTGAAAGAGGCGGGCATCGAGACCATCATGATCAATTGCAATCCCGAGACCGTCTCGACCGATTACGACACGTCGGACCGGCTCTATTTCGAGCCGCTGACCGGCGAGGACGTGGTCGAGATCGTGCGCGTCGAACAGCGCAAGGGCCGCGTGCGCGGCGTCATCGTGCAGCTCGGCGGCCAGACGCCCTTGAAGCTCGCGGCCGCGCTCGAAGCCGCGAACATCCCGATCCTCGGCACCTCGCCCGACGCCATCGACCTGGCCGAAGACCGCAAGCGTTTCCAGCAACTTCTGTCGCAGCTCAATCTGCTCCAGCCCGAGAACGGCATCGCCACCTCGCTCGACGAAGCCATCGCCGTGGCGGAGCGCGTCGGCTATCCGGTCGTGATCCGCCCGTCCTATGTGCTGGGCGGCCGCGCGATGGAGATCGTGCACGATCCCGCCGGGCTGGCGCGCTACATGACCCATGCAGTGAAGGCGTCGGGCAAGAACCCGGTGCTGATCGACCGTTATCTCGCCGACGCCATCGAAGTCGATGTCGACGCCCTGGCCGACGGCGAGAATGTGCACATCGCCGGCATCATGGAGCATATCGAAGAGGCCGGGATTCATTCCGGCGACAGCGCCTGCTCGCTGCCGCCTTACTCGCTGAGCGCCGCCGTGATCGCCGACATCGAACGTCAGACGGCTTCGCTGGCGAAGGGGCTGCATGTCGTCGGCCTGATGAACGTGCAGTACGCGGTGAAGGACGGCACGGTCTATGTGCTCGAAGTCAATCCGCGCGCCTCGCGCACCGTGCCGTTTGTCGCGAAGGCCACCGGCGTGCCGATCGCCAAAATCGCGGCGCGGGTGATGGCGGGCGAAAAGCTCGGCACATTCGCTCTCGCCCGCCCCGGTAAGAAACGCGTCGCGGTGAAAGAAGCCGTGTTCCCGTTCGCGCGCTTTCCCGGCGTCGATCTGATCCTCGGCCCGGAAATGAAATCCACCGGCGAGGTCATGGGCCTCGACAGCGATTTCGGCCGCGCCTTCGCCAAATCGCAACTCGGCAGCGGCACCGTGCTGCCGCTGGCCGGCACGGTGTTCGTCTCGGTGCGCAACAAGGACAAGCCCGGCGTCGTCGCGCCGTGCCGCCGCCTCATCGAGCTCGGCTTCCGGCTCCTCGCGACGCGCGGCACCGCCGATTACCTGCGCGGCCAGAGCCTCGCCGTCGAGACCGTGAACAAGGTGTTGGAGGGCCGGCCCCATATCGTCGATCGCATGCTCTCGGGCGGCGTGCAGCTCGTCTTCAACACCACCGAAGGCGCCCAGGCCAAGACCGACAGTTTCAGCCTGCGCCGCACGGCCTTGGTGATCGGAATACCGTATTATACTACTATTGCGGGTAGTCGGGCCGCGGTTCAAGCCATTGTGGCGCTGGCGGGCGCCAATCTTGAAGTCGCGTCGCTCCAATCTTATTTTGAGGCATCACCGGCGGCGTAAGGGTAGGCTTGGTTAACGCTCCCGCGCCGCCGGTTCGTTTCCGGGTAGGGGCCCGGCGGGTATTTCTCCTTTGCGTTTGGGGGACGGGTTTTCTTCATGGCTAAAGTTCCGATGACCAGCGCCGGCTTCAACCGGCTTCAGGAAGAATTGAAGCGGCTCAAGGCGACCGACCGGCCGGCCGTTATCCGCGCGCTCGCCGAGGCCCGCGAGCACGGCGATATTTCCGAAAATGCCGAATATCACGCCGCCCGCGAGCGGCAGAGCTTCATCGAGGGCCGCGTCGCCGAGCTCGAGGACAAGATCGCGCGCGCCGAGGTGATCGACGTCTCCAAACTCTCGGGCAAGCAGGTCAAGTTCGGCGCCACGGTCACGCTCGAGGACGAAGAGACCGAGGAAAAGAACGTCTATCAGATCGTCGGCGAGGACGAAGCCGACATCAGCAAGGGCCGCTTATCGGTGACGTCGCCGCTGGCACGCGCGCTGATCGGCAAGGGCGTCGGCGAAAGCGTCGAGGTCTCGACCCCGCGCGGCGCCCGCTCCTACGAGGTGGTGAAGGTCGCGTTCAAGTAAAAATCAAAATTCGAACCACCGAGCGGGTCAGTTATATCCCAACGAACTCAGCTTTTGGTGGAGCAAGTAATATGTGCCGATTCCAACGATCAACAATGCGATCACCAAAATCCATCCGGTAAAGCTCAACGTTTTGGGTCCGCTCAATAGGAACGTCCGATCGCTTGTCATGCTCGGGACGATGATGGCCAGGATGCCCAAAATCACAAGCGCCGGCGATAGAAACGCCAACTTGAACGTCGGATAAACTTCGGGCGCTTTGCGATAGGCTTGTTGCAACGGAAGCATGATGGACACGTATCCGGCCGCAAGCCCGAGGATAAGGATAAATACCCCCTGAAGGCGCGAGCCCTTCCACGCCCAAACCCTGGCAGAATTGCTCTTCTTCGCCTCCATGCTCAGTCTCATTGAGTCCGCGTCCTAGACGACAAACACGGTCGAACCGGTCGTTTTGCGGCCCTCGAGGTCCGCGTGCGCTTTGCTCGCGTCCTTGAGCGGATAGGTCTGGCTGACCACGATCTTGACCTTGCCCGACTGCACCACGTCGAACAGATTTTTCGCCATCGCCACCAGATCTTCGCGCTTGGCGCCGTAGGTGCCGAGCGTCGGTCGCTGGACATAGAGCGAGCCCTTGGCGGCAAGGATGCCGAGATCAACCGGCGGAATCTTGCCCGAGGCCTGACCGAACGAGATCAGGAAACCGTGCGGCCGGATGCAGTCGAGCGACTTCATGAACGTGTCCTTGCCGACGCCGTCGTAAACCACGGGAAGTTTCGCGCCCTTGGTGATCTCGCCGACGCGGGCGACGAAATCCTCCTTGGAATAGTCGATGACGTGATCGTAGCCGTGGTCGCGCGCGAGCTTGGCCTTGGCCGCGCCGCCGACCGTGCCGATCACGGTCGCGCCTTTCGCTTTCGCCCATTGGCCGAAAATCAGCCCGACGCCGCCGGCAGCGGCATGGAACAGCACGGTGTCGCCCTTCTGGATGTTGTAGCTGCGGTTGACGAGATACTCGGTGGTCAGGCCCTTGAGCATCATCGCCGCGGCGGTCTTGTCGTCGATGCCGCTCGGGATTTTCACCAGCCGCGCCGCCGGAATGAGGCGCGCCTCGGAATAAGCGCCGAGCGGCGCCGAACCGTAGGCGACGCGATCGCCGACCTTGAGATCGCCGACCCCCGGCCCAACTTCCTCGATCACCCCCGCTGCCTCGCCGCCCAAGGGACTCGGCATCGGCATCGCGTAAAGGCCGCTCCGCTGATAGGTGTCGACATAGTTGAGGCCGACGGCGGTATGGCGGATGCGCACCTCGCCCTCGCCCGGCTTCCCGACCTGCACTTCTTCCCAGCGCAGCACTTCCGGGCCGCCGGTCTCGTGAAAGCGAATGGCATGAACCATGGACAAGCCTCCTTGAATTTGAACCGAGATTAGCGAGCGGGCCCCGCGCCGGGCAAGTCACATGCACTCGGTGCCGTAAAAGCTATTCACGGCAGACGATTGTCTCGCACCCCATCGCCAGGCTCAGCAGCGCGTCGTCGTTGCGCGCGGGCGCCGAGAGCAGCAGCGCGGTCGGCATGCCGTTCCCGTCAGTCCCGCTCGGCAGCGACACGCCGCACCAATCGAGGAAATTGCCGAGGCTGGTGTTGCGCAGGAGCCGCGCATTGGCGGCGAAGAACAACGCGTCGTCCTTTTCCAAGGGCGCGATCGCCGGCGCCACCATCGGCGTGGTCGGGAACGCGATGAAGCAGCCGGCAAGCCGCGCGTTGGTGTCAGCGACGATCTTGCGGCGCGCGAACGTCACGGCGAGATAGTCGGGCAGCGCGATCTTGGCGCCCGCCGCCAACCGCGACGCGACACGGCGATCCATCCGCGCACCCTCGCCTTTCGCCAGAAGCTCGCGATGCACCTCATAGGCTTCGGCGGCGAGGATGGTGCCGCGCGCCGCACTGAGCTTGAGGATGTCGTCGAACGCCGGCAAGGGCGCGCGCTCGATCATCGCGCCGTCACTTGCCAACCGCTCGACCGCCGCCTCGAAATTCGCCAGCACCGAAGGCTCGCAATCGGCGAGCACCACATTGGTCGGCACCAGGATACGCACGCCCTCGGGCGCGCGCGGCGGCGGCGCTTCCGGCGCAGCACCACGCATCGCCGCATCGACCAGCGCCGTTTCCCGAACCGTGCGCGCGAACACGCCGAGCGAGTCCAGCGTCGGCGACAGCGGGAACAGGCCATCCATCGAATATCGGCCGGTCGTCGATTTGTAGCCGACCACGCCATTCAGCGCCGCCGGCAGGCGGACCGAGCCGCCAGTATCGGTTCCGATCGCCACCGGCACCAGGCCGCGCGCCACGGCGACCGCCGAGCCGGACGACGACCCGCCGGGCGCGCGCGGCTGATCCTTGCCGTGCGGATTATGGGGCGTGCCGTAATGCGGATTGAGGCCGAGGCCGGAATAGGCGAACTCGGTCATGTTGACCGCGCCGACGCAGACCATGCCCGCTTTCGCGAGATTGGCGACCACCGGCGCATCCGAGGCGGCGGGTGGATTGTCGGCCAGCACGACCGACCCCGCGCGCGTCGTCAGCCCGTTGAGGTCGAACAAATCCTTCCACGCCACCGGCACGCCGTCGAGCGGACCGAGCGAGAAGCCGCGCTGTTGCGCGGCGCGCGCCTCGGCCAGCGCACGGTCGCGCGTGACGCGGGTGAAGATGGCGCTATCGTCGCATCCCTCGATACGCGCCAGCGTGTCTTCGGCGACGGCGACAGCGTCGCTCATAGTTCCGCCGGCGCCAAAACGGGCCGCCCCAAAATCATGTCGGATGCTTTCTCGGCGATCATCATGGTCGGCGCGTTGGTATTGCCGCCGATGATGGTCGGCATCACCGAGGCATCGACGACGCGCAACCCGTCGATTCCGCGTACCCGCAACTGCTCGTCCACCACGCTGCCCATGCTGCACGTGCCGACCGGATGGAATGCGGTGCGCACATCCTTGCGGATGAAAGCGTCGAGCTGCTCGTCGCTCTGCACGCTTTCGCCCGGCGAGGCTTCGCGCTCGACCAGCCGCGCCAGTGCGCCGCTCTTGGCCAATTCGCGCGACAGGCGGATCGCGGCGCGCAGCGGCGGGTAATCGCTTTTCTCCGAGAGCAGATTGAAGGTGATGCGCGGCTTCGCCATTGGATCGGCCGAGCGCAGCTTGACCCAGCCGCGGCTGTCCGGATGCAGCAGCACGGCGCGGATCGAAAGGTAATGCCCGTCCGCCTTGCGCCAGCCGGGAAACCAAAGATTCGCGAACAGCCGCACCGGCGAGATCAAGAATTGCAGGTCGGGCCGCTCCAGCCCCGCACGCGAGCGCGCGAACAGCATTGCGCTGACCGGCAGCCCCGCCAGCGCGCCCGTGCCGGTCGCCGCCCATTGCACCAGCGAGCGCGCCACGCGATCGACGCGCAACTGATTGACGAAGCCGATCGGCTGGTTGAGCAGCACGTCAATGCCGGTCGAGGCATGATCCTGCAAATTCCGCCCGACGCCCGGCAGGTCGAGCACCGGCTTGATGCCGTGCCGGCGCAATTCGTCCGCCGGCCCGATGCCCGAGAGCATCAACAAATGCGGCGAGTTGATCGAGCCGCCGGCGAGAATCACGTCGCGCGATGCGTGGGCGACGTGACTCTTGCCATGCTGGACATATTCGATGCCGGTGGCGCGCAGCCCCTCCATCGCGATACGCACCGCATAGGCGCCGGTCTCGACCTCGAGGTTCGGCCGCGTCAGCGCGGGCCGCAGGAACGTCACCGCCGTCGAACCGCGCCGTCCGTCTACCGTGGTGAAGTCCGGCACGCCGAACCCTTCGGGCCGGTCGCCGTGAAAATCGTCGGTCTCGACATGGCCGGCGGCGAGCGCGGCGTCGCGGATGACATCGTAGAGCTTGTGCGACTTGTCGTGGCGCGACACGCGCAGCGGTCCGTCGCCGCCGTGATAGTCGTTCGCGCCGCGCCAGTCGCTTTCGAGCCGCCGGTAATATGGCAGAATATCGCTGTAGCTCCAGCCGGCGTTACCGAGCTGGCGCCACTGGTCGTAGTCGCGCGGATGGCCGCGCGAATAGAGCATGCCGTTGATGGAAGACGAGCCGCCGAGAATCTTGCCGCGCGGCACCGGAATGAAGCGCCCGTCGAGATGGGGCTCGGGCTCGCCGTCATAGCCCCAGCCGAATTGGTGGCCGAACCACAGTTTCGGCGCATAGACCGGGATTTTGAGCTTCAGTGAATTGTCCTGCCCGCCGGCCTCGAGCAGCAGCACCCGCACGCCGCGCTCGGCGCTCAATCGATTGGCGAGGACGCAACCCGCCGACCCGGCCCCGACGATGATGTAATCGAATTGCGTCATTCGCTCTTCTAGTAACACCCTCCCCCTCGATGGGGGGGGGTCTAGCTATCTCTCCAGGACTTCCACACTTTTGACCACACTGACTCGGGTAGGGCCTGCAAGGCAAACATCTGCGGGGGTGTCCAGCTTCGCGTGATCCTCCCGGCTCTTCTACCACCTAGCTGGCCACAATAGAAAATTGGTCAACGCCACTCTGAAGCAAATAATGATTTGCTGCTGCGAGGAGATTGGAAACGGGTGGATCGCGATCGTCCCGCATGATACCGGGCTGGACCACGTAGATTACGAATTGAACTTGCTGACGGGCCTGAAGGGTGAGAATGCGCGTTGCTTCGACCTCGTCCCCTTTTACATAACCGACAATTCCGCGAAGGCGAGCTCGATGCTTTAGCTGAGGCAGGAGGCGCTCTGGTCTAACCCAAACGCATGATTTAACGGCTTGTCCGCATACTTCGTAAAGATCGTGAACTCTATTGCCGGGTCGATCTCCATCGCTGGCCTTGCAGTGAAACATACCTACGAGGGGCCCCGTAGCTGTCTCCTCGACAGCAATGAAGTCAGCCATCTCGCCGGTACCATCATCGCAGAATACGACGCTCGCTCCCGATGCGTTAAGGCGGTTTTGCAGCCATTCGAAGATCGATAACCTAAGGCCACCGTCGGGCTTTTCTTTTGTGATATCGACCCCGGCTGCGTTCCAATCAACTACCTCGAATGAGCCATCTCCGATTGTGGGTAAGTCTGGCGGGACCCGAAACAAACTTGTCCCCTCAATTGCTGAAAGGTCGGCACAGTAAAAGGTTGGAGGTTCCTCATTGAGATACTCTGCGATCGGAAAGTCCGCGTTGTGCACATGGACGGTTAGATCAGGCTCATCTTCTGACACGGCTTCAACCAGTTCCGGAGCAGCAAGAGAAAACACACCGTGCCATTCGACTTCAGAATTTTTTACTGCAAACGCCACTCGGCCTTCTTTGCTGTCCAGTATCACAAGCTCGAAGTCCAGGAGGGAAGCCTCAGCGAATGTGCCATCGCCGTGGTGGTAAAACACGGGCGGCGCATCCCGGTAAGGTCCTATACCCCAGCCCATCGCGATCACACCCGCCGGGACTTGTTGCAACTCTTCGCCTGAAGATAACAGGTCAAGACGAGACCCCGTAATCGGGTCCCGACCGCTCGCGATTTTTTGCGCTTGCCGATCACACCAAGCCATCAACTCCGGGATGCGATCATAGGTGTTGCTCCAGATTTTAGAGGCGGTGCTTACGCCGATCGTGATTTCGTTCGCACCGTCGATCGCCTTTCCAAAACAATGCCCGCGATCGAACAGCCGGCCGTCCGTATCTTGAATCGCTCGATCAGCGCTTGGCCCTGCAATGATGCGGTAAGATTCGTTTCTACCCATTCTGTTTCGCTTGCGCATCCCCACGTTAAAAAATTCTGCCGCGTCCAGATCGTTGAGGGCTCGGCTGATTCTGCTGTGCGACAGAGGACGGGGTCTTCCGCCGACCAGTTCACGCGCCAGGCGCGTGTACAGTTGCGCGGGACGCCGTGACGCGCAGACGAAAAGGAGATTGGCATCGCGGTTGTGGTGGAAGATGAAGATGTCGTAGGCAACATTGGTAAAACGGTCGTCGGACGACCACGGCGATCGAACGGCCTCACGCGTAATGTAGACGGCGGCACCGTGCGGATCACTTATGCCCTTGAATATGACTTGAAGATTATCAGGAAAGTCCGGAACGACATTGAGGTTCACCCCGTCAGGGGTCCCAAAAACCTTGGCATGAAAATAAGGTCGCACCGTATACAGAGAAAAATCATCCATGTCTGGCGCCGCGTCCACGTTAAAGCTGTCAAGAACTTCGCGGACGTGGAGCTCGGCGCCAATTCGGCCTTCTGCGAGATTCTGGATAATCTCGCGCCAGATCGCGCCGGTCTCATAGAGCTCACTGATTTCCGACTGACTGTTTGTTGGCTCGGCAAGGAATGTTGCGCGGCCAATGTTTGCCTCACCAACTCTCGCAAAACGGCCAATAAACTGAAGCGTGACGGCTAGTGATTTATGCGGGCTGTGAACAGCCGCAATCTTTAGGGTCGGGAGGTTAAACCCTTCGCCAAACATATTGACACAAACAATTCCGTCGAGCTCGTCGCCTCTCAGCTTTGCGACGATTCGTTTGACGTGGGCGAGACTGTGCTGGCCGTTTACGAACGCCAGCCGTAGTCCCGTGTTTGCGGACTAGATTCCTTCAAGTTCTTTGGCCCTCGAAAGCGTGTCGGCCCGGACCATGATCAAGTGCTGGAGACCTTCAGCTCGGTCGTGCCGAAAGCGCGCTTCAGTCGCCTGGGCAATGGCGATATCCACAGAGGGCGCGCCGCGCCCGTCCACAGGTTCAAACGTTATGTCGCCAAACACGCGGTCCGCGTGGGCCCGGCGAAGATCGTAACTAAAGACGATCTTGCCCTTGATTTCCTTTTCGTCGCGTCGGAAAGGCGTCGCTGTAAAGAGCACTTGCTTAGCATGCTGCAAAAGGTCGAGCAGCCGACTCCAAGTTCTGGCTGGCGCGTGGTGTGCTTCATCAACGAACACAACATCAAATAAACCGGGCGGCGGTTCGGGTATGGCGCCATCCCTAGGGCTGACGCTCGGAACCGTCGCTACAACAACGTCATATCGTCGGAGGGTTTCCCACGCTTCCTCGGAACCGATGGTGTGGTCCGTCGCGAACACTTGCGGTGTCGCGAGGTCCCCAGGCAGGGCCTCGATTCTCTTCAAATCCAGAAGGACCCGAAAATTTTCGGCAATTTGCTCCCGAACCAGCCGGCTCGGGGTAAGGACCAGGACGCGCTCCGCGCGAAACAAGAAAGCCAGCGCCATAAGAACGGTAGTCTTTCCTGCACCAGTGGGCATCGTCACGATCGCGGGATCGTTGGCGTCAAAGAAATGGGCAGATACCGCTTGTGCGGCGGCGATTTGGGCAGGCCGGAATCCAGCTTGCCCATTCTCGGCGATCGGAAATTTCAGATCTCTATAATGATCAGAAAAATATCCCATGCCGCGTCTGAGAGCTTCAGCGTTGCTCGAACGGCGCAAAATTGGTTTGCGACAGGCTTTTACAGCAAATCATGATGTGCAGTTCAACCCACGTTGAGCTAGGAGTTCGTATCCCCATTACTTAATGTAACACACGGAGACCTCTCGTGCCTCTACGCTACGCCTCTGATACGCCGTTACGCGGAGACCCAATCGAAACCCAGATGAAGGACGGCTTCAGTACCGATACTGCGATGGTAGCTTTGCAGAAGGCTATCTTGGCGACATTCAATTCGGGCAAATGGGAAGAGTTGGGCTATCGGCTTCAAAAGCATGACATTATTGTCGGCCATTCACGCCTGCTGCGGAGCCTTCAATGGGGAGATGAAGACTATGGTGGAAATGTCTTCGCGATACTGCGCCACCTAGTTGGCTCGAATTTCGAACATCTGGGTGCCATCGAAGATTTCGTTGGGCTTAGGGCCTGGCTCAAGCAAAAAGACCAGGGCCTATATGCTGAACTCTATGATGACGCAGAGTCTACGCCGACCGTCCCATTGGAACAGCTCGAAGAAGCTTCTGCTATCCATGATGTGGCTGATCTCAACCGTCATGCGGCACGCATAAGGTCGGGAATCGTCAGTGACCCAGCCCAAGCAATTGGGTCGGCCAAGGAACTCCTCGAAACAGTGATGAAAACTATCCTTGGAAAAGACGAGCCCGGCACCAGCGATGACATCAACGTTCTGCTAAGGCACGTCCGAGAGCAGCTCGATCTTGACCCAAAATCTGCGGCGGCCGGAGCCAATGCCACTCTGAAAAGAACTTTGAGCAGCCTGGGCCAAATCGTGGTTGGTGTCGCCGAGGTTAGGAATCTACATGGGACCGGGCACGGGCGCACCAGGAGCAAGGATCTACAAATTGCACATGCAAGGCTCGTGGTGAATGCGGCTATCACGGTCGCCACGTTCTTACTTGAAATCTGGCGCGCTTCCAATTCTTGAGGAACGCATGCTATCGCACCGGATTGCCAAATCACCCCGCATTTTTTCGATTCCAGCTCCGTGATTTGCCAATTCTTCACAAGAGCGCGGGCCAGCTGCGGATTGAGCCGACACACGCCTTCGCGGCTCAATATAAAAAAAAGATGCAGTATACCTCATGGAGCTTTCACCCTTATGCCCAGCCCGCTCGCCGCCAAAAATATTCCCTGGCTGACTCGAAGTCCTAACCAAATTGTTCGATGCCGGGTTTCGAATATATATCGGCGTTCTGATACATCACCCTCCTATACGGAATATATTGCCGCCTGTTTTCCGGGAAAAAACTATGGGCAATCGCGTTTCGCACAGCATTAATGCGCTCTACTGCCCTTCTCACATCAGGCGGTATTTCGCTGACTGCGCTAACCAGCTTCATTTTGTTAAGTAGATAGGTTTCGTCCAAAACAAAATGATTGAAGAGTTGAAATTTTTTTGTTTTCCAGAGCGCTCGAAACGAAACTCCCTTGTTAGGTTTCTTAAAATAAAAGTGACATATGAGGACCGATAAAAATTCGTCGATCAGCGTATATTTTGTAATGATCTCGCCTCGGACGAGTTGTCTTTTCATTATCTCCAAATATGTTGTCCGACTCTCGACCGAATAATCTAAAATATTCCAATGATCCATTTGAACTAAGGCCGCTATATCTTCGATCTCATTTTTCAGACGACGCTGTTTCGGTGTGAGCTTCGGTGCGGGCATGATAACCAAATCCTTTGGATAGCTATGCTTTGGGACGAGCTTGATTATGTCATCGCGGCGCTGCCAAATTCGCCTGCAGCAACCATGAGCGCTTCTCCCTCAATTGAAAAAAAGTCCCCCAAGTGCAATTTGGATTTTGGATAGATGATATCGCGGGATGCGATATGTAATCGTCACACCCTTAGAGAGATCGCCTACTCACGTCGGAACTTTCTCGTCAAACCGATAATCGATGGATCGGCAACGATCGCTGTACCCATCGATTTGACCAATGCCCGCGCCAGCTGCGGATTGAGCCGGCACACGCCTTTGCGGCTCAACGTGAAATCGGCCGGCTCAAAAATGTGGCATTGGACAAATTCGAGCACGCCGCGATCGGCGATCGGCCGCAGCGGCTCCATTAGGT
>JANWJX010000039.1 GCA_025451725.1 Allostellaceae bacterium | reverse complement strand
TTCAGGCTCCATGAATCAGCCGTGCTCCAGCCGAGGAGCGGCGCCGCGACGCTGACCGCGACATAGGCGCCGAGAGTGATGAACGCGCCGTGCGCGAAATTCAATACATCCATCAGTCCGAAGATCAGCGTCAAGCCCGCCGCCATCAGGAACAGCATCGCGCCCATCGCCAGGCCCGCTATGGTCAGCACCAGCCAGTTGGTGACGCCCATCGCCGGCAGCGCGATCAGTATCAGCACCGGCAATACCGCATGGGGCGCCCAGTCGCGCTTCATTGGTGCAGCGCCAGGCTGAGGCCGAGCAGGCGATGCTGGAGCGCGTCATCCGCGACCAGGTCCGCCATCGCGCCGGTATGGACGATGCGCCCGTCATCCATCACCGCGACGTCGTCGCCGACCGACGCGGCCATGTGGAAATTCTGCTCGACCAGCAGGATCGTGGTCTCGCTTTCCTTGAGGCGTTGGAACGCATCGATCAATTGCTGGATTACCGCCGGCGCGAGACCTTTCGTCGGCTCGTCCACCACCAGCAGGCGGCGCGGCTCAACAATGGCGCGGCCGATCGCCAACATTTGTTTTTGTCCGCCCGATAGCACGCCTGCCGGCACCGCGAACCGTTCCTTCAACGCCGGGAATAACGCGAACAGATGGTCGAGCCGTTCGTCGGTCAGGCCGTCACGCCAGGTCGCCAGCAGCAGGTTTTCGCGCACCGTGAGTTGCGAGAAGATGCCCATTGTCTCCGGCACATAAGCGATGCCGAGCCGCGCAATGTCGGGCGTGTCGAGCGTTTCGATGCGCCGTCCGTCGAATTCGATGCTGCCCGCGCTCGCCCGCCACAACCCCATGACCGTGCGCAGCGTCGTGGTCTTGCCCGCGCCGTTGCGTCCCAGCAGCATGGTCACGCGCCCGCGCCGCGCCGCGAAATCGACGCCGTGGAGAATGTGATAGCGGCCGATGCGCGTCTCGACACCACGCAGCGTCAACAGCGCGTCAGACACGCGCGACCCCGAGATAGGCTTCCTGCACGATCGGCGACGCCACCACCTCGGCCGGCATGCCGTCGGCAACCAGCCGCCCGTTATGGAGCACGATCACCCGGTCGGCGAGACGGCGCACCACTTCCATCTTGTGCTCGACCAGGAGGATCGTCTTGTCGCGCTGTTCGCGGATTTCCTCGATCAGATCGAGAATCACCGGCTCCTCGTCGACCGACAGGCCCGCGGTCGGCTCGTCGAACATGAAGACCTTGGGTTCGAGGGCGAGCAGGATCGCGACTTCGAGCTTGCGCTGGTCGCCGTGCGGCAGCGACGCCGCCGGCGCCGCCGCGCGCGCCGTCAGCTTCACCCGCTCGAGACACGCCATCGCCCGGTCGCGCAGATCGCGATGGCTCGATGCCATGCTGAGAAAATCGAATGAGGGGCCGAGCCGTGCCTGAAATGCCAGCCGGACGTTTTCCAGCACGGACAAATTGGGGAACAGGTTGGTGAGCTGAAACGCCCGGCCGATGCCGCGCTGGGCGCGCAACGGCGCGGACAGGCCCGTTATGTCGCCGCCCTCGAGCAGCACCGCGCCCGCGCTGGCGCGCAATTGGCCCGAGATCAGGTTGAAATAGGTGGTTTTGCCGGCGCCGTTCGGCCCGACGATCGCGGTCAGGGTGCCGCGGTCGAAGGCGCAACCGACGCCGTCGACCGCGACATGTCCTCCGAACCGGATGGTCAGGCCGCGTGTTTCGAGTACCGTCACCGCTTGTTCATGATCGGCACGTCCATGTCGCTGATCTTGATCACCTTGGTCAGTTCGGGCACCGCCCATTTGACATTCGGATCGACCTTGATCTTGAAGGCGAACATGTCCTGAAGCGCCTGGTGGTCTTCCTTGCGGAAGATCATCTCGCCTTTCGGCGTCTGGAATTTGAGCCCTTCCATCGCCGCGATCAGTTTCTCGGTGTCGGTGCTGCCATGCGTCGCCTCGAGCGCCGCGATCACCGACATCGCCGCCGCGAAGCCGCCGCAGGTGAAAAAATCCGGCGGCGACTTGAAGCGCTTTTCATGCTCCGTCACCAGCCAGTTGTTCACCGGGTTCTTGATGGAATCGTAATAGTAGTATTCCGCGCCTTCGAGGCCGGGGAAGTCCTTGTACGCCACCAGCGCCGGCAGGATGTTGCCACCGGTCGCGATGCCGATGCCGTGCGCGCCGGGATTGAGCGACTTGAGCGGCGTCAGCGGGTTCGACGCGCCGGCCCACACGATCCAGATCAGCTTGTGGCCCTTCTCCTTGTCGAGCGCGTTGAAGATGCGCTGATAGGGCGCGGTGAAATCCGTCGTCATCGGCGGCGCGTATTCCTCGTACACTACCTTGGCTCCGGTCTTCGCCAGCGCCTTCTTGAAGGCGGCGACGCCGTCGCGCCCGAAGGCATAATCCTGCGCCAATGTCGCGATCACGGTGCCGGGCTTGCCGATGGCGATGGCGTTGGAGATCGCGTCCTGCGACGAGTTGCGGCCGGTGCGGAAGACGTAGCGGTTCCACTTGTCGCCGGTGATCGAGTCCGCGACGGCGGGCTCAACGATCAGGATTTTCTTGTTCTCCTGCGCCACCGGCAGCATGGCGAGCGCCACCGCCGAGAACGTGCCGCCGACCGCGAGGTCGGCATGGTCGTCGTTATAGGCCTCGGCCAGCACCGAGC
This sequence comes from Allostellaceae bacterium, assembly GCA_025451725.1. GTDB lineage: Bacteria > Pseudomonadota > Alphaproteobacteria > ATCC43930 > CGMCC-115725 > JAATGI01. The sequence goes on along the minus strand of JANWJX010000039.1, from coordinate 38,260 downwards.
GGCCGACATCGGGCTTGGTCTGACTGTCCTTGTAAATCACCTCGATTTTGCGACCCGCTACGGTGTTCGTCCCGTGCGTGCCGTATTCCAGTCCGAGCTTGAAGCCGGTGATCATCTGGTCGGCATAGGGTTTCAGCGGCCCGGTTGAGTCCTGAATGACCGCGACCTTGACCGGCTTGTCGTTCTGCGCGAGCGCGGGCACGGCCAAGCTCAACGCCAGCGCGGCAACCGCGAGCGAGGAATAAAACTTCATGGTAATTGCCCCACCTATCTTGTTGTGGAGGCTAGTTTCACTCGCCCGTTCGCTAGGCGCAAGAATTGTTACGCACCGCGAAATCCGCTATTAGCTTGCCCCCAAGGAGAGCGGTTATGGCTGGGAAATGGCGCCCCGACAGTTGGCGGGGCATGCCGATCAAACAGGTACCGGAATACCCCGACCCCAAGGCGCTGGCGTCGGTCGAGGAGACGCTGCGCAACTTTCCGCCGCTGGTATTCGCGGGGGAGGCGCGGCGGCTCAAATCGGCGTTGAAAGACGTCGCCGAGGGCAAGGCTTTTCTGCTTCAGGGCGGCGATTGCGCGGAGAGCTTCGCCGAGTTCCACCCCAACAATATCCGCGACACGTTCCGCGTCCTGTTGCAGATGGCGGTGGTGCTGACCTATGGCGCGGCCTGCCCGGTCGTGAAGGTCAGCCGCATGGCCGGTCAGTTCGCCAAGCCACGCTCCGGCGATACCGAGACCCAGGGCGCCGTGACCCTGCCCTCCTATCGCGGCGACATCATCAACGGCATGGATTTTAACACCGCGTCGCGCGTACCCGATCCACAGCGCATGATGCGCGCCTACAGCCAGGCGGCGGCGACTCTCAACTTGCTGCGCGCCTTCGCGCAAGGCGGCTACGCCGATCTGCATCGCGTCCATAGCTGGAACCAGGGCTTCGTCGAAAAGAGCCCGGCCGGAGAGCGTTACCGTGAAATGGCCGATCGGCTGTCGGAGACGCTCGATTTCATGGCGGCGTGCGGCCTGACCTCGGAGACGACGCCGCAGATCCGCGAGACCGACCTCTACACCTCGCACGAGGCGCTGCTCCTGCCTTACGAGCAGGCGCTGACTCGCGTCGATTCAACCACCGAGCAATGGTACGACTGCTCGGCGCACATGTTGTGGATCGGCGACCGTACGCGGCAGCCCGATGGCGCCCATGTCGAGTTCCTGCGCGGCGTAAAGAATCCGCTCGGTCTCAAATGCGGCCCGAGCCTCGACACCAGCGATCTCCTGAAGCTGATCGACATTCTCAATCCGGAGAACGAGCCGGGCCGGCTGACCCTGATCGCGCGCATGGGCGCCGACAAGGTCGAAGCCAAGCTGCCGGGCCTTATCCGCGCCGTGGCAAAAGAGGGCCGCAAAGTGGTGTGGTGTTGCGACCCGATGCACGGCAACACCATCACCTCCTCGACCGGCTACAAGACGCGTCAGGTTGCGAAAGTGCTGACCGAAGTGCGCGGTTTTTTCGCGGTGCATGAAGCGGAAGGCTCCTATGCCGGCGGCGTGCATTTCGAGATGACCGGGCAGGACGTAACCGAGTGCATCGGCGGCGCCCAGGCGATCACCGAGACCGGCCTCGCCGACCGCTATCATACCCACTGCGATCCGCGGCTCAACGCCAGCCAGGCGCTGGAGCTGGCCTTCCTGATCGCCGAGGCGCTGAAGAAAAAGCGCGTCGGCGAAGTCAGCCGCCGCGCCGTCGCGGCGTTTTGAGGATTGCGTTGACGGACGACATCGCCCGCCTCACCGACAGTTATTTCCTGCGTACCAAGGCAATTGTCGGCAAGTTCGGCGACCGGCGCGCGACCTATGCCGTGTTCATGCGCCGGCCGGTGATCGCGGCGCCGCGCTTCGCGCTCGAGTTTCTCGACGCCACAGCCAATGCACGCGGCACGAAATTCAATATCGAGCTGCTCTACAAGGAGGGCGATTGGGTCGGCGCCGGCGAGCCGATGTTCTATGTCTCAGGCTCGTTCGAGCAGCTTGTCGATCTCGAAACGCTTTATCTGCAAAAGCTCGGTCCGGCCTGTGTCGCCGCTTACAACGCCTATGCGATGTGCGTCGATCTGCCCAAGACGGCATTCTTGGCGATGGACGCGCGACATTGCGCGGGCGCCGAAATGGCCGAGCAGATGGCCTATGCCGCCTCGGTCGGCTCGGCAGCGGCGAAGCGCGAGACCGGCGCCATGGGCTTTGTCGCCAACGCCACGGACGCGACGGCGCACTGGTTCGGCAACGACAAGGGGCGCGGCACCATGCCCCACGCGCTGATCGGCTATGCCGGCTCGACGCTGCGCGCGGCGCAGATGTTCCGCGAGACCTTCCCGGACGAGCCACTGACCGTGCTGATCGACTATTTCGGCAGGGAAATCTCGGACGCGCTGGAAGTCGCGCGGGGATTTCCCGACCTCGCCGCCGCTGGACAGTTGTCGCTGCGCATCGACACCCATGGCGGCCGCTATATCGAAGGGCTCGACCTCAACCGCTCTTACGAAGTGCTGGCGCGTGCCGCGCCGCAATCGATCCGCGGCTACCGCTCGGAAGGCGATCTGCGCTATCTGGTCGGCACCGGGGTCAGCGCCGCCGCGATCTGGCATCTGCGCCAGTCGCTCGACGCTGCCGGTTTTCCAACGGTAAAAATCGTCGCAAGCTCGGGTTTTTCGCCGGCGAAATGCCATATGATGGCCATGGCAAATGCCCCGATCGACGTGGTCGGCACCGGCTCCTACCTGCCGGAAAACTGGACCGAAACGTATGCGACGGCGGACATCGTGGCGTATGACGACAAACCGATGGTGAAACTGGGCCGCGAATTTCTTTTCGACAAGCGCGGGCGGGCAATGCCATGACCGACCGCCTCATCATCGCGCTCGCGCAGCTCGACCCGACCGTGGGCGACATCGCGGGCAACCTTGCCAAGTTCAAGAAGGCGCGCGACGAAGCGGCCGCGATGGGCGCCGACCTCGTCGTTTCGACCGAATTGTTCGTCGCCGGCTATCCGCCCGAAGACTTGGTGCTGAAACCGGCCTTCGCCGCCGACTGCGAGGCGGCGGTCAAGCAATTCGCGCGCGAGATGGGACCCGGCCCGGCCGCTATCGTCGGTACGCCCTGGCGGCAAGACGGCAAGCTCTATAACGCCGCCGCCCTCATCGACGATGGCAAGGTCGTCGCGCTGCGCTTCAAGCACGAACTTCCGAATTACGGTGTTTTCGACGAGAAGCGCGTCTTCGCGTCCGGTCCCGTGCCCGGCCCGCTGGTCGTCAGGGGCGTGCGGATCGGCCTGTTGATCTGCGAGGACATGTGGACTGTCGACGCCTGCGAGGGCCTGGCCGAAAGCGGCGCCCAAATGCTGCTCGTCATCAACGGCTCACCTTATGAGCGCGACAAGCGCGACGAGCGCGTATCGCTCGCGGTGACGCGTGTCACCGAAACCGGTCTGCCCCTCGCCTACGTCAATCAAGTATGCGGCCAGGACGAACTGGTGTTCGACGGCGGCTCGTTCGTGTTGGATTCCGACGGCGTGCTCAAGGTGCAGGCGGCGGACTGGCGCGAAACGCTGGTCAAGACCGAATGGCGGCGCGGAGCGGACGGGTCGTGGCACCCCGACAAGGGCGCGATGGTGCCGCCGACTGACGAACTCGCCTCGATCTATCGCGCCATGGTGCTCGGCCTCGGCGACTATGTCCGCAAGAACAAGTTTCCTGGCGTGGTGCTCGGCCTGTCGGGCGGCATCGATTCCGCGCTGTGCGCGGCGATCGCCGTCGACGCGCTCGGCGCCGACAAAGTGCATTGCGTCATGATGCCGTCGCGCTACACCTCGCGCGACAGTCTCGAAGACGCGGAGGCCGTGGCGAAATTCCTCGGCATCGATCTGCGCACCATCGACATCGAGCCGGCGGTGAAGGCGTTCGGCGGCATGCTGGCGCCGTCTTTCGCCGGACGCGACAACGACATCACCGAGGAAAATCTGCAAAGCCGTGCGCGCGGCATCACGTTGATGGCGCTCTCGAACAAGTTCGGCTGGATGGTGCTGTCGACTGGCAACAAGTCGGAAATGTCGGTCGGCTACGCAACGCTCTATGGCGATATGTGCGGCGGCTTTGCGGTGCTGAAGGACGTTTACAAGATGACGGTGTTCGCGCTGTCGCGCTGGCGCAACGAGAGCCGGCCCGACGGTCTGCTGGGCCCTAAGGGCCGGATCATGCCCGGCCGCGTCATCACCAAGCCGCCGACCGCCGAGCTCAAGGCGAACCAGACCGATCAGGACACGCTGCCGCCTTATGACAAGCTCGACGACATTCTCGAATGTCTTGTCGAGCACGAAATGCCGGTGAACGAGATCGTGGCGCGCGGCCATGACGAAGCCACGGTGCGGCGCGTATGGCGCATGCTTGACCGCGCCGAATACAAGCGCCGCCAGGCCCCGCCGGGCGTAAAGATCACGCGCCGCGCCTTCGGCCGCGACCGGCGCTATCCAATCACGAACGGCTTCACCGACGCCAAGGGGCTGCCGACCGCCGAGCCAGGCGAAACCCCGCGCGCGCCGACCCCGGTCGCGACCTGACATGACCGACGCCACCGTCGCCGAAGCCGGGCGCGATTTCGTCCGCGACATTATCGACGCCGACCGCGCCGCGGGCCGCGTCGGCACCATCGTCACGCGCTTCCCGCCCGAGCCCAACGGCTATCTCCATATCGGCCACGCCAAGTCGATTTGCCTCAATTTCGGCGTCGCCCAGGAATATGGCGGGCATTGCGCGCTGCGCTTCGACGACACCAATCCGGCCAAGGAAGAGCAGGAATATATCGACGCCATCATGCGCGACGTGCGCTGGCTCGGTTACAACTGGGGCACGCACCTCCATCATGCGTCGGATTATTTCGAGCAGCTCTACAAATGGGCCGAGCATCTCATCGAACGCGGCCTCGCCTATGTCGACGACCAGACCGCCGACCAGATCCGTGAAACGCGCGGCACGTTGAAGGAGGCGGGCCGCGACAGCCCGTTCCGCGGCAGAACGGTCGACGAGAATCTTGATTTATTCAAACGCATGCGCGCGGGCGAGTTCCCGAATGGCGCGCGAACCCTGCGCGCCAAGATCGACATGGCGTCAGGCAATATCAATCTGCGCGACCCGGTGCTGTACCGCATCATCCACGCCGAGCATCCGCGCACGGGTAAGACGTGGTCGATCTATCCGACCTACGATTTCGCGCATGGCCAGTCCGACGCAATCGAGGGCGTAAGCCATTCGCTATGCACGCTCGAATTCGAGGATCACAAGCCGCTGTACGACTGGCTGATCGAGCATCTGCCGGTGCCGTCGCGGCCGCGCCAATATGAATTCGCGCGACTCAATATCGGGTACACGGTGCTGTCGAAGCGTGTGCTCACGACACTGGTGCGCGACAGGTATGTGTCGGGCTGGGACGATCCACGCATGCCGACCCTCGCCGGGCTACGGCGGCGCGGCGTGCCGCCGGAGGCGATCCGCGATTTCATCCGGCGGGTCGGCGTCGCGCGCGCCAACTCGGTCGTCGATTTCGCGATGTTCGATTTCGCCGTGCGCGAGCACCTCAACAAGACCGCGCCGCGCCGCATGGCGGTGCTGCGGCCGCTAAAGGTCGTCATCGAGAATTACGATGGGCCGGGCGAGGAGCTCGACGCGGTCAACCACCCCGACGATCCGTCGCAGGGTTCGCGCAAAATTCCGTTCGGACGCGAGATCTATATTGAGCGCGACGATTTCATGGAGATCCCGCCGAAGAAATTCTTCCGCTTGTCGCCCGGAACCGAGGTGCGGCTGCGCTACGCCTATTTCGTCACTTGCCGCGAGGTGGTGAAGGACGCGGCGGGCGAGATCGTCGAATTGCGCTGCACCTACGACCCGGCCACGCGCGGCGGCAACGCGCCCGACGGCCGCAAGGTCAAGGCGACGATCCACTGGGTCTCGGCCACCAAGTCGCTGCCCGCCGAGATCCGGCTTTACAACCAGCTCTTCACCCGGCCCGATCCCGGCGCGGGCGGCGACGTGTTCGCCGACATCAACCCGAATTCGCTCGAAATCCTTGCCGACGCGCGGATCGAGCCGGCGCTGGCGCAAGCCAACGATGAGCAAGCGATCCAGTTCGAACGCCAGGGCTATTTCTGCCGCGATCCGGACTCCGCACCCGGCAAGCCCGTGTTCAACCGTACCGTCGGCTTGCGCGACTCTTACGCCAAGGCATAGCCTCTCGCTCATGGCCCACACCCATTCATACCAGGCGACGATTTCCTGGCGCGGCGAGACGCGCGATTACAAGAGTTACTCGCGCGAGTACAGCGTCGCGGTGCCGGGCAAGCCGACCTACAAGGCGTCGGCGGACGCCGCGTTCGGTGGCGATCCGAAACTGCACAATCCCGAAGACCTGCTGCTGATCTCGCTCTCGACCTGCCACATGCTGAGCTATCTCGCCGTGTGTGCCCGCGCCGGCATCGTGGTCATCGCCTACGAAGACCATGCCGAAGCCACGATGGCAATCAAGGACAAGCGGATGCGCTTCACCGACGTGGTGCTGCATCCCCGCGTGACGCTCGCGCCCGGTGCCGACCGCACGAAAGCCGAGGCGGCGCACGCGCAGGCGCATGACGAATGCTTCATTGCCAATTCGGTGAATTTTCCGGTGCGTCACGAAGCGACGATTGCGGCTTAACATGGCGTTGCAGCTCTACAACACATCGGGCCGCCGCAAGGAAGCGTTCGAGCCGATCGATCCCGCGAATGTCCGCATGTATGTCTGCGGCCCGACGGTCTACGATTTCGCCCATATCGGCAACGCGCGGCCGGTCATCGTGTTCGACGTGCTGTTCCGGCTGCTGCGCCGACGTTACGGCGACGCGCATGTGCGCTATGTCCGCAACATCACCGACATCGACGACAAGATCAACGCCGCGGCCAAGGCCAATGGCGAAGACATCCGCACCCTGACGGAGCGAACCGCCAAGGCGTTTCACGAGGACGTCGCCGCGCTCGGCTGCCTGCCGCCGACGGTCGAGCCGCGCGCCACCGAGCATATCGGCCCGATCATCAAAATGATCGAGACGCTGATCGCGTCGGAACACGCCTATCGCGCCGAAGGCCATGTCCTGTTCAGCGTCGCGAGCGATCCCGAGTACGGCAAATTCTCCGGCCGCTCTCGGGACGAAATGATCGCCGGCGCCCGGGTCGAAGTCGCGCCCTACAAGAAGGATCCCGGCGATTTCGTGCTGTGGAAGCCGTCGCCGCCCGACCTGCCCGGCTGGGAGTCGCCGTGGGGCCGCGGCCGCCCCGGTTGGCATATCGAGTGCTCGGCGATGAGCGAGGCGCATCTCGGCGAGACGTTCGACATTCACGGTGGCGGGCTCGATCTCATTTTTCCACATCATGAGAACGAAATCGCGCAAAGCACCTGCGCGCATGGCGGCAAGCAATTTGCGCACTACTGGCTGCATAACGGCTTCGTCACGGTCGACGGCGAGAAGATGGCGAAGTCGGCTGGGAATTTCCGCACCATCCGCGACGTGCTGAACGACGCGCCTGGCGAGGCGGCACGCTACGCCATGCTGATGAGCCACTATCGCGATCCCCTCGACTGGACCGGCGAGCGGCTCGAGCAGGCCAAGCATACGCTCGACCGGTTCTATCTCGCGCTGCGCGATGCGCCGGCATCCGCCGGCGGCGGGATGTCGCCAGAATTCGAAGCGGCGCTCGACGACGATCTCAACACGCCGCTGGCGCTGGCCGCGCTCCACGAACTGCTCAACGAACTGAACAAGGCAACGACCGACGCCGACAAGGCGCGGCTTGCCGGCGAACTGCGCGCCAGCGCCGCGATCCTCGGCCTGTTGCAGCGGGACCCGAACGCGTGGCTCAAGGGCCCGACCGACGAGGCCGCCGAGATCGAGGCGCTGATCGTGCAGCGGCTCGATGCCCGCAAAGCAAAGAATTTCGCCGAGGCCGACCGCATTCGTACCGAGTTGGCGATCCGCGGTATCGTTCTCGAGGACAAGCCGGGCGGCAAAACTGAATGGCGCCGCGCGGTGTAGTTAACGCGGGCCACCAAAGTTGACAGGATTCCGGCCGGAACTTACTCTGCCGGCATGACGTCTAAGCCGTTGATTCTGCGAATTTGCCACCCGGTCTCTGCGGAGGCCGGGAGTGCATCGCGTTGGGAGCACCGTACCAACGTCCGGTAGCAGCGGCCAAACCATCCCGGGCCGCGATCGGGCGGCACAGGAAGCAGAATGACCATGGCCCGCGAACGTCTCTATCTTTTCGACACCACGCTGCGCGACGGCGCGCAGACCCAGGGCGTCGATTTTTCCGTCCACGACAAGCGCCAGATCGCGACCGCGCTCGACGGCATCGGCCTCGATTACATCGAAGGCGGCTGGCCTAGCGCCAATCCGACCGATACGGCGTTCTTCGCCGAGCCGCCAGCATTGAAGCACGCGAAGCTGGTCGCGTTCGGCATGACCAAGCGCCCGGGCCGCAGTTCATCGAACGATCCCGGCCTCGCCGCCGTGCTCGGCGCGAAGGCGCCGGCGACGTGCCTCGTCGGCAAAAGCTGGGATTTCCATGTCGATGTCGCGCTCGGCATTTCGCTCGACGAAAATCTCGCGCTCATCAAGGAGTCCGTCGCGGCCGCGGTCAAACAGGGCGAAGCGATGCTCGACGCCGAGCACTTCTTCGACGGCTACAAAGCCAAGTCCGACTACGCCCTCGCCTGCCTCAAGGCGGCGCTCGACGCCGGCGCGCGCTGGATGGTGCTGTGCGACACCAACGGCGGCACCCTGCCCCACGAGGTGGAGCGCATCGTCGGCGAAGTTGCGAAGCAGATTCCGGGCGACCGGCTTGGCATTCACGCGCATAACGACACGGAGAACGCCGTCGCCAACACGCTGGCCGCGATCCGCGCCGGCGTGCGGCAGATCCAAGGCACGCTGAACGGACTCGGCGAGCGTTGCGGCAACGCCAATCTGGTCTCGTTGATCCCAACGCTGATGTTGAAGGAGGACTACGCGTCGCGGTTCGAGACCGGCATCGCGCCCGACGCACTGCACAAAATCACCCATGTCTCGCGCCTCCTCGACGAGCTGCTCAATCGCGCGCCCAACCGGCACGCCGCCTATGTCGGCGACGCCGCCTTCGCCCATAAAGGCGGGCTTCACGTTTCGGCAGTTGAGAAAGACCCGCGCACTTATGAGCATGTGCCGCCCGAGAAAGTCGGCAACCAGCGTCATATCCTGGTGTCGGATCAGGCCGGGCGCTCGAACATCCTGTCGCGGCTGCGCGACGCCGGCTTCGACATCGACGCCAAGCACCCGAAGCTGGGCGCGTTGCTCGATGAGGTGAAGGAGCGCGAGTTCAACGGCTATGCCTATGACGGCGCCGAAGCGAGCTTCGAACTCTTGGCCCGGCGGATGATCGAAAGCGTGCCCGAATATTTCAGGGTGCAGCGTTACCGCGTGATGGACGAACGGCGCTGGAACGCCAAGGGCGATCTCGTCACCGTGTCGGAAGCCACGGTCAACGGCACGGTGAACAACCAGACTTTCCTTGAAGTCGCCGAAAGCCATGACGGACCGGTCGACGCCCTCAACACCGCGCTACGCAAGGCACTGACCGCGACCTATCCCGAGCTCGAGGAAATCAAGCTCACCGACTACAAGGTGCGTATCCTGTCGCCGCAGGCCGGCACCAAGGCGGTGACGCGCGTGATGATCGAGACCAGCGACAAACGCGAGAGCTGGTCGACGGTCGGCGTCTCGCCCGACATCATCAACGCCTCCTACAACGCCCTGCACGACAGCATCACGTACAAACTGTGGCGCTCGGGCCGCCGGGGCTAACCGTGGCCGGCACCAATCAAAGCCGCGAAGCAGCAAGCGGCGGCCCCGCCATCGTTCTGGTCGAGCCGCAGCTCGGCGAGAATATCGGCACTGCCGCGCGCGCTATGTTCAATTGCGGCCTGACCGATCTGCGCCTCGTCGCACCGCGCGACGGCTGGCCCAACGAAAAAGCCGTGGCGGCGGCGAGCGGCGCCGACCTCGTGCTCGACAAAGCACGACTCTATCGCACGGCCGAGGACGCGATCGCCGACCTACATCACGTCTATGTCACGACCGCGCGCGACCGTTACATGGTGAAGCGCATCCTGACCCCGCGCGCCGCCGCCACGGAAATGCGCCAGTCCATCGCCGAGGGCAAAGCCTGCGGCGTTCTGTTCGGGCCGGAGCGCACCGGCCTGGTTAACGACGCGATTTCACTCGGCGACCGGGTGATCCGCGTGCCGCTCAATCCGGCCTTCTCGTCACTCAACCTGGCGCAGGCGGTGCTGCTGATCGGCTATGAATGGTTCCAGGCCGGCGACGAGACGCCGCCCACCGAACTTGTGACGGGTCATTCCAAACCGGCCTCCAAGGCCGATCTCCTACGGTTTTTCGATCATTTCGAGGAGGCGCTGGACCAGAGCGGCTTCCTGCGCACCGAAGACAAGCGGCCCGGCATGGTGCGCAACCTGCGCAACCTGTTCCAGCGGGCCGAATGCACCGAGCAGGAATTGCGCACCCTTCACGGGGTTATCACGGCCTTTGTCGGGGTGCGGGAAAAAGCCCGGGGGCCGCGTTGACATCGGGGTTTTGGCCGCTATAGTCGCCGCCCATTCCCGAGAAAGTGGGCAGAAATGCCCCGTCCCCCTGACGGGTGTGAACTATCGGGTCAATAAAACGCAATCCGGCAAGGGTCCGAATGAGCAAGCGTGCGGAATCGAAGTACAAGATAAATCGGCGCCTCGGCGTCAATCTCTGGGGCCGCGGCAAAAGCCCTCTCAACAAGCGGGAATACGGTCCCGGCCAGCATGGCCAGCGGCGCAAGAAGCCTTCGGACTTCGGCACGCAGCTCATGGCGAAGCAGAAGCTCAAAGGTTATTACGGCAATATCGGCGAACGCCAGTTCCGCCGCTTCTACGACGAAGCGATGCGGCGCCGCGGCGACAACGGCGAGAACCTGATCGAACTGCTGGAGCGCCGGCTCGAGACCGTGGTGTACCGGCTCAAATTCGCGCCGACGGTGTTTTCGGCGCGGCAACTTGTCAATCACGGCCACATCCAGGTCAACGGCAAGCGCGTCAATATCGGCTCGTATCTCTTGAAGGACGGCGACACAGTCGAGGTCCGGTCCAAGAGCAAGCAGATGCCCCTGATCCTCGAGGCGTCGAAATCGGCCGAGCGCGACGTGCCCGACTATCTCCAGGCCAATCACGACCAGATGAAGGGCGGCTTCGTGCGCGCGCCGAAACTGGCGGACGTGCCCTATCCGGTGCGGATGGAGCCGAACCTGGTCATCGAATTTTACTCGCGCTAACCCCTGCACTGACTGACGGGTGACCCATGCCCTGGGTCAAGATCGTCATCATCCTGTGTTTGATCCTGGTCAACGGGTTCTTCTCGTTGGCCGAGATGGCGATTGTGTCGGCGCGCAAGGCGCGGCTGCAACAGGCGGCGGATGCCGGGCGCGAGGGCGCCCGCGTCGCGCTGGAGCTGAAGCAGGATGCCGGGCGCTTCCTCTCGACGGTGCAGATCGGCATCACCGCCATTAACGTGCTCGCCAGCGTGCTCGGCGGCGCGACGCTGGCTGAAACGATCGACCACTGGCTGGTTTACGAAGGCGGCTGGCCGGCGCGCAACGCAACCGCGATCAGCTTTGTCGTCGTGGTGCTGGTAATTTCGTACCTGACCCTCATTTTCGGGGAGCTGGTGCCGAAGCGCATCGCGCTGAGCCGCCCCGAAGCCATCGCCAGCGCTCTGTCCCGCATTATACGGGTCGCGTCGCTCGGCACGCGGCCGGCAGAATGGGTCTTGGAACGATCGAGCTCGCTGGTGCTGAAGCTGATCCCGTTGCGCGCCGACGAGACGCAGGCCGTCACCGGCGAGGAAATCGCCATCATGTTGCGTGAAGGCGCGGCGCTTGGACATTTTGAGCGTACCGAAACCGCGATCGTACAGATGGCGTTACGGCTGGACGACCGGCCGGTCAACGCGGTGATGACGCCGCGCACCCAAGTCGAGTTTCTCGATCTCGGCGACAGCGACGTCGAGAACCGTCGCAAGATCGCCGACAGCGCCTATTCGCGTTTTCCCGCGGTCGAGGGCTCGCCGCCGCAAGTCCACGGCATCGTCGAGGGCAAAAAGCTGCTGGCTGCGGCACTCAAGGGTCAACCGTTCGATCTGCGCGCGGTGGTGCGGCCGCCGCTTTATGTTCCCGCCAGCGTCACCGCGCTGCGCGCGCTCGAAATTTTCAAGGCCTCGGGCGAGCCGATGGCGCTGGTCGTCGACGAATTCGGCGAGTTCGAAGGCATCCTCACCCTGCATGACATCATGACGTCGCTGGTGGGCGACATCGCCTCTCCGGAAGAGCCCGGCAGCCCATCCGTGGTGAAGCGCGACGACGGCTCATGGTTGGTGGACGGCATGGTGCCGATCGACTCGGTCAAGGACACGATCGGCCTCGCCAATCTTCCCGGCGAGGGCCAGGGTGATTTTCACACGCTCGGCGGCTTCATCATGGCGCGCATCAACCGCATCCCCAAGGTTGGGGACAAGACGGCGGTCGGCGGTTACCGCTTCGAGGTCGTAGTTATGGACGGGCGGCGGGTCGACCGCGTCCTGATCGTCCCGCCCAAACCCAAACGCGCCGCGAAACGCTAGCGTCTACTTTCCGGCGCTGACATTCGCCGGATTCATGTTGTGCAAGGTCACGAAGGGCATGCGGTGCTCGATCGGCCGATAGTCGATGTTCTTTTTCATCGCGAACACCGACATGCCGTCCCACAGCGAAATCGACGCGACCTCGTCGTAGAGGAATTTCTCCATTTTCTGGATCATCAGCTTGCGCTTGCCGTCATCGAGTTCGGCCAGCGCCGCCGGCACGCCATTGTCGATCTCGGGATATTTGTAGAGGACATAGGGCGACTTCGAAAAATAGGACAAGGTCAGCGCGTCGAGCGACGGCAAGCCCGAATTGGCGACGGGCATACCCGAGATCGAGACGAACTCGATGCTCGGGTCGTTCTGCACCTTGCGGATGAACTCAAAGCCGTTGGCGCCTTCGATGGTCTTCAGTTGCGCGTTAATACCAACGGCTTTGAGATAGAGGATCACCGCTTCCGTGGTTTCCGGAAAGCCGTAGAAATTTCCGCCGGCGGAATAGATCGGCATGACGAAGCCGTTGGGATAACCCGCCTCGGCCAACAGCTTTTTCGCCAACATCGGATCGTATTTGTAGTTCTTGAGGCTCGGATCGAAGCCGAATTCCCCCGGCGCGAGGCGCGGATGCCGCTCCGGCACGCCGTGGAACAGACCCTTAACGATGGCGTCGCCGTCGACCGCGTGCGCGACCGCTTCGCGCACCCGCTTGTCGGCCCACGGCGCCTTGGTGTTGAGCAGATCGAACTCAATGCTGACGGTGGGGTTTGCCGGCAGCTTAACGATGCGGAAGCCCTCCTTCGCCAGCGCCGCGACCTGCGGAAACGGCGTGTCCATGATCATGTCCGCCTCGCCCGCGCGTAGCTTGGCTACGCGCGTCTCGGCGTCCTTCACGAATTCGAACCGAACATTCTTGAAGTGCGCCTGTTTGCCGTAATAGCCGGGAAACGCCTTCAAATCGAAATACGCCGCCGGTTTGTAGCCGACGAATGCATAAGGCCCGATGCCGTTGGGATGGGTCGCGAATTCCTTTTCGCCGACCCGGTCGTAATAAGCCTTCGACGCGGGGAACAGACTGGTGCCGTCGAAGAAATTGACGTCAGGCTCGGCGAAATCGAGCCGCACCGTGTATTTGTCAACGGCTGTGATTTTCTTGACGTGCTTGCCGTGCCGCGCGAACGGCCGGGTCTTTGCCATCAGGCGCTGGAAGCCGAACACCACGTCCTCGGCCGTGAATTCATCGCCTGAGTGGAACTTCACGCCGTGCTTCAAATGGAACACCAGCGTCATCTTGTCCTTGCTGTAGTCCCAGGTCGCGACAGTCTGCCGGATGGTGCCGTCCTGGTTGTAGTCCCACAGCGCCTCGTCGATATTGCGCAGGATGACGTAGTTGATCGGCGGGAAGAACCCGGCAGTGATGTCGATGGAGTCCGGTTCGGCGCCCGTGGCGATCACCAGCCGCGACTGATCGTCGGCCGCCCGGGACGGCATCGCGCCGGCCAAGACCAGAAAAGCCGCCGCACACAGCGTCAGAATCCGTCCCATGTCACCCTCCCGAATGTTGTTCGTTATACCGATCCTAGCCGCCTCACGACGCGGTCGCCAGTATGTGAACGGGCCGCCGGTTGCGCCTCGCGCCAAAGCGCCCCATGCTTAGGACGAACTCGTTTTACGGTTGAACCGTGACCTCCCTTCCGCTCCATTGCCGGCTTCCATGGCTCGACTATTCGGGCCGATTTTCGGCACTGAAGGCGCCGGTATTCGCCGCCTTGTTCGTACCGGGAATGGTCACACTCTATTGGTTCGAAGCCGATCGGCTCGGTGCACGCCCGCTCATCGAAGCGAACCACGAAACCGGTCTGTGGGGCATCCGCCTGCTCGCCTTAGCACTGGCGATCACTCCGTTCCGCCAGATTTTCGCGCAACCGCGTATCGTGCTGCTGCGGCGCATGATCGGCGTCGCCGCCTTCACCTACCTCGTGATCCATTTCTGCTTCTACGTCGCCGACCAGAAATACGCCGTCGGCACGGTGGCGTCGGAGATCGCGCGGCGGTTCTACCTTACCATCGGTTTCGCCACGTTACTGGTGCTGTTATCGCTCGCCGTCACCTCGACCGACGGCATGATGCGCCGCCTACGCCGGCGCTGGCAGACGCTCCATCGCCTCGTGTACCTCGCCGCGATCGTCGGCACGGTGCACTATTTCATTCAGGTTAAGCTTAACGTTTATGAGCCCACTTGGTTCGCCGGAATCATTGGCTGGCTTTTGATCTATCGCCTGCTGGCCCATTGGTTTGGCGTGCAACGCACAAGTTCGATCTGGGCGCTGGCCCTGCTCTCCATCGGAGTCGGAATCCTGACCGCGTTGGGCGAGTATGGCTATTACGCAATTTTTACCGGTGTGCGCGCAGAACGGGTGTGGCAAGCCAATTTCATGCTGCGGGCGGGGCTGAGGCCCGGCTGGATTGTCATGGCGTTCGGAATCACCGTTACAATCCTGGCGACGCTATGGAGGGTGGTGGAGAAATGGCGCAGCGACGCGCCAACAGGCGGGGTTGGGGTGGTTCCGGCGCGACGCAGCGCGGGTTCCTGAAATTTCTCCCGCTGCTCGGATTGCTCGCGCTCGGCGCGGTCGCCGGATGTGCGCCGACGCGCGACGCCGAGGAGATAGGGCACCGTCTCGACGCGGTCCGTACCGACAAGGTTAAGCTCGAAGCCTTCCTGCGGCCCTTCCCCAAGGGCGCCGACCTGCACAACCATTTGTCCGGCGCGATCTATGCCGAGAGCTTTCTTAAATGGGCGGCGGCCGACGGTCTGTGCATCGACCGTAGGCACCTCGCTTTGACCGAGCCGCCGTGCCGCAACGAGATGGTGCCGGCGACGACGGCGCTGGACGACCGCAACCTCTACGACGCGCTTGTCACCGCGTTCTCGATGCATGATTTCCTCCCGGACGACGAGACCGGCCACGACCATTTCTTCGCGACGTTCGACAAATTTGCCCCCGCCGAGGCCGCGCGCGAAGGCGACATGCTGGCCGAAGCGTTACAGCGAGCGGCCAGCGACCATGTCGTCTATCTCGAACTGATGTGGTCTCCGGGCATGCCCGAGGCGCGGAAGCTCGGCAAGAAAGTCGGCTGGGACCGCGATTTCGCGCGGCTTTACAAAAAACTCATGGCGGCCGGCATCGACAAGATCGTCGCCGAAGTGAAGGAGAACATGAACCTGCGCGAGGCCCGCGCACACGACATCCTGCATTGTGCCGAACCGGCGCAGCGTCAACCCGGCTGCGACGTGACGGTGCGCTATCTCGCGCAGGTGATCCGCGTGTTCCCCCCGGTCCAGGTGTTTGCGCAGGACGTCTTCGCGTTCCGCCTCGTCAAGGCCGATCCGCGTTTCGTCGGGATCAACATCGTCGGACCGGAAGACGATCCGATCAGCCTGCGCGATTACTCGCTGCACATGCGGATGTTCTCCTACCTCCACGGGCTCGATCCCGCGGTCGCGTTGTCGCTCCATGCGGGTGAGCTGATCGAGGGCAAACGCGGCGGGCTGCGGCGCGTCAAGCCCGAGGACCTGCGTTTCCACATCCGTGAGGCGATCGACACCGCCGGCGCCCGGCGCATCGGCCACGGCGTCGACATCATGCGCGAGGACGACTGGAAACAATTGATGGCCGAAATGGCGGCACGTCATGTGCTGGTTGAGATCAACCTCACCAGTAACGCGCAGATCCTCGACATTAGCGGCGACGCCCACCCCTTCATGTCCTATTGGGACGCAGGGGTTCCGGTCGCGCTCTCGACCGACGACGAGGGCGTCGAACGGATCGACTTGACGCATGAATATGTCCGCGCGGTGCAGGAATATCATCTGAGCTTTCAACAGCTCGTGACGCTGTCGCGCAACGCCCTCGCTTATGGGTTCATCCCGGGCGCCAATCTGTGGGCGGATATGAAACGCTTCGCTCCCGTAAAGGCATGCGCCAATGACGAGATCGGCGACGGCCATCCCGGCACAGAGTGCGGCAATTTCCTAGCCTCCAGCGAAAAGGCGCGCCTGCAATGGCGGCTTGAGGCGGAACTCGCCAAGTTCGAAGCCGCCGCAGCGCCCTAGCCCTGTCCCGCAGCCGTCCGACCCGATAGAGTGAACCCGACCGCGTCACACGGGAGGGACCATGATCGGGTTCAGGGGTGTTTCCGTCGCGTTCGTCGCCATCGCTGGCGCTCTCGCTTTGCCGCCATCGCTGTCGGCGCAGACCGCCGACTATGACGCGACCGCCAAGGCGCAAGCGGCCGCCAACAGTAAGCCCGGCGACCGCCATGCGCCCGCGCGCGATATCGCCACGCCGACCGGAGACGTGAGCCCGCAGGAACAGGCGATCATTGCCCGGCCCTATTTTCCGTTCTTCAACGCGCATCCGAAAAATCCGGGCGAATGGAAAGAGCTGGTCGCCCGGCTCGCTGACATGGGCGCCAAACAGATTCCGGCGCTCGCCGAGAAACTTCACGTCACAGTGACGCCGACCGTGATCGCCGGAGTCAAATGCTACATCGTCGAACCTAAGGACATGCCGGCGAGGAACCGCAATCGCCTGCTGGTTCATGTCCATGGCGGCGGCTATGTGCTCGGGCCAGGCTTGTCGGCGACGCGCGAGGCGATCCTTCTTGCCGGATTCGGCGGCTTCAAGATCATCTCGATCGATTACCGCATGCCGCCCGATTTTCCCTACCCGGCAGCGATGGACGATGCGATGGCAGTGTGGAAGATCGCGGTTACGATGGCCGACCCGAAGAACATGGCAATCTTCGGCACCTCGACTGGCGGCGGCATGACTCTGGCGATGGTGCTGCGCGCCAAGGACGAGCATCTGCCGCTGCCCGCGGCGATCGCGCCCGGCACGCCGTGGTCGGACCTGACCGACACCGGCGACAGCTATAAGACCAATGAGTGGGTCGACAACATCCTCGTTACCTGGAACGGCTGGCTCGGCGACGCCGCCAAGCTCTATGCCGGGCGGCACGATCTGAAGGAGCCGTATCTGTCGCCGATCTACGGCGATTTCCATGGCTTCCCGCCCGCAATCCTGACGACCGGGACGCGCGACCTCTTCCTCAGCAACACGGTTCGGACGCATCGCAAGCTGCGCCGCGCCGGGGTCGAAGCCGACCTTAACGTCTATGAGGGCCAATCGCACGCCGAGTATTACGTCGATCCCGACGCGCCGGAGACGAAAGAGGCGATGACCGATATCGCCAATTTCTTCGACAAGCATCTCGGGAAATAGCCATGCCGGACGCGAAGGTTGCGCTGGTGATCGGCGCCGGCGACGCGACGGGCGGGGCCATCGCCCGCCGTTTCGCGCACGAAGGCTTCACCGCCTGCGTCACGCGCCGCCATGCCGACAAACTCGAACCGCTGGTAAAGCAGATCGAGGCCGACGGCGGCAAGGCGCGCGCCTTCGGCTCGGACGCGCGCAAGGAAGAGGCAATGATTGCGCTGGTCGACGAGATCGAGCGCGACATCGGCCCGATCGAGGTCGCGGTCCACAATATCGGCGCCAATGTCCGCTTCCCGATCCGCGAGACGACGAGCCGCGTCTATTTCAAGGTTTGGGAGATGGCCGCGTTCTCCGGCTTCCTCATGGGACGCGAGGCGGCGCGCGTCATGGTGCCGCGCGGCCGCGGCACGATCCTGTTCACCGGCGCGACGGCAAGTTTGCGCGGCCGCGACGGCTTCGCCGCTTTCGCGGGCGCCAAACATGCGCTGCGCGCCCTCGCCCAGAGCATGACCCGCGAACTGGCGCCACAGGGCATTCACGTCGGCCATATCGTGATCGACGGCGCCATCGACACCGAGTTCATCCGCACCGTCGCGCCCGACCGCTACGCCCTTAAGGACCAGGACGGCATCCTCAATCCCGAACACATCGCCGAGAATTACTGGCGGCTTCATGTCCAGCCGCGCGACGCCTGGACGCACGAGCTTGACCTTCGGCCCTGGCTCGAAGCCTGGTAGGAGACGCGCATGAACGTCGAATTCCTGTTCGATTTCGGCAGCCCGAACGCCTATTTCGCCCATCGCGCAATTCCGCAGATCGAAGCGCGCACCGGCGTCAAATTCCGCTATGTCCCGATGTTGCTCGGCGGCGTGTTCAAGGCGACCAACAACAAGTCGCCGGTCGTGCAGTTCGCCGGCATCAAGAACAAACTCGAATACGAGCGCCTCGAAATCAACCGCTTCATCAAGAAACACAATTTGACCAGGTTTCACTGGAACACGAATTTTCCGGTTAACACGCTGACCATCATGCGCGGCGCAGTGGCCGCCGACGAAATGGGCGTCGCCGCGCCTTATATCGAGACGATGTTCCGCGGCATGTGGGAAGACAGTCTTAAGCTGGACGATCCCTCGATCATCGCCGAGACGCTGAAAGATGCCGGGCTCGATGGCGCGGCCATTCTCGCGAAAACCCAGGATCAGGCGGTGAAAGACCGGCTCCTCGCCAATACCGAAAACGCGGTCGCCCGCGGCACGTTCGGCGCGCCCACGTTCTTCGTCGGGAACGAAATCTATTTCGGCAAGGACCGCCTGCGCGACGTCGAGGACGCGATCGTTGCTACGAAATAGCTATTCCGCCGCCTGGGCTTTCGGCTCCGGCACCTTGTCACGCATGGTGACGAATTCCTCGCCCGCGGTCGGATGGATACCAACGGTCTGGTCGAACTGCTTCTTGGTCGCGCCGCATTTGACCGCGACCGCCAGGCCCTGAATCAATTCCGGCGCGTCTGGCCCGACCATGTGAACGCCGACCACCCGATCGGTCTTCCGGTCGACCACCAGTTTCATCATCGTACGTTCGACGCGGCCGGACAGCGTGTTCTTCATCGGGTTGAAGCGGGCGCGATAGACATCGAGCGTGCCGTACTCGCGCCGCGCATCGACCTCCGACAGACCCACTGTCGCTACCGAGGGAATGCTGAACACCGCGCTCGGCACGTTGGCGTGATCCATCTCGATCGGGTTGTTGTGGAACAGCGTCTCGGCCAGCGCCCGCCCCTCGGCAATCGCGACCGGCGTCAGGTTGAGTCGGTCGGTCACGTCGCCGATGGCGTAGATGCTCGGCACCGAGGTGCGCGACCAACTATCGACCATGATGGCGCCGTTCGGTTTTGTTTTCACGCCAGCCTCTTCGAGACCGATATTCGCGACATTGGGCGAACGGCCGGTCGCGTACATGATGAGGTCGGCGGTGATGCGCTCGCCGCGCGTCGTAGTCGCGCAGAAGCCACGCCCTGCCCCGTCGATCTCAGCGATCTCGGTGTGGTTGCGGATCTTGACGCCTCGCGCGGTCATCGCTTCGGTCAGCGAATCCCGAATGTCCTCGTCGAAGCCGCGCAGCAGCTTGTCGCCGCGGATCACCATCGTGACCTCGGCGCCGAGCCCGTTGAAGATGCCGGCGAACTCGCATGCGATGTAGGCGCCGCCGACAATGACGATGCTCTTCGGCAGATGCGGCAGGTCCAGCGCCTCGTTCGAGGTGATGGCATGCTCGATGCCGGGGATGCGCGGCATGGTCGGGCGCGCGCCGGTCGCGATCAGGATGTTCGCGGCGGTGTGGCGCTTGCCGAGCACCTCGACGGTATGCGCATCGACGATCTTGGCTCTACCCTCGAACAGCGTGACGTGCGAATTCTTGAGCAGGGTGCGGTAAATGCCTTCGAGCCGGTCGAGTTCCTTGTTCTTGTTGGCAATGAGCTTGGTCCAGTCGAAGCGCGGCGCCGGCACGTGCCAGCCGTAACCCGCTGCGTCCTCGAACTCGCCCGAATATTCCGCGGCATAGACCAGAAACTTTTTCGGCACGCAGCCACGCATCACGCACGTGCCGCCCACGCGCCAATCCTCGCAGATCGCGATGCGCGCGCCATAGGAGCCGGCGCGACGCGACGAAGCGACGCCGCCCGAACCGGCTCCGATGGTAATCATGTCGAAATCGAATTTTTCCATGGCGACTTCCAAAAAACAGGACAGTTACGTAGCGGGTTCCGGAGCGACTCCCACCTTATCGGCGATCTGGTCGAGGCGATTCAGCATGCGGCACACGACATAGAACCATACATAGTAAATAAAGAAGATATTGTAGCCCGGAATCAGAGTCAGAATAACCCAAAGCGCCACGTTCTTTTTGAGCCGCGCGGCGATGAATCCGATGCCGACCGCGAACCCGATGATAATGGGAATCCAGACTAACAGCATGGTCGCACCGAAAATGACGCCGGCCAGCATTTTCGCTTCGTCTTGAGCCATGACTTCCCCCTAGGTTGACGACGGGGAAAGCCTACTCGACGGTGACGCTCTTGGCGAGGTTGCGGGGCTGATCGACGTCGGTGCCTTTAAGCACCGCCGCGTGATAGGCGAGGAGCTGGATCGGGATAGCATAGAGGATCGGCGCGACGAACGGATCGCAGCGCGGCATTTCGATTCCGGCGAGCAGCTTGCCCGTGAATCGGTCGAGCCCGGCGCGCTCCGAGATCATCACCACCTTGCCGCCACGCGCGATGGTCTCCTGGATATTCGATGCGGTCTTTTCGAACAGTGCGTCCATCGGCGCGATCACGATCACCGGCACCGCCTCGTCGATCAGCGCGATCGGCCCGTGCTTCATCTCGCCGGCGGCATAACCCTCGGCATGGATGTAGGAAATCTCCTTGAGCTTCAGCGCGCCTTCGAGCGCCAGCGGATACGAGGTGCCGCGCCCGAGATAGAGCACGTCGCGCGCCTCGGCGACCCGCGCGGCGAGCGCGGCGATGGCCCCGTCATGGTTGAGCAGCATCCCGGCGCGCCCCGGCACCTCGGCCAGCGCGGCCGACAGTGCCGCCTCGCGGTCGCGCCCGATGGCGTTGCGCGCGCGCGCCAGCGCGATGGAAAAACAGGCCAGCACGGCAAGCTGCGTCGTGAAGGCCTTGGTCGAGGCGACGCCGATCTCCGGCCCCGCCTTGGTGCCGAGCACGACGTCGCTTTCGCGCGCGATGGTGCTTTCGGGCTGGTTGACGACGCCGATAATGTGCTGGCCCTGATTCCGGGCATAGCGCAGACTCGCCAGCGTGTCCGCGGTTTCGCCCGATTGCGACACGAGAATGGTCACGCCGCCCTCCGGCAGCGCCGCCTCGCGATAGCGGAACTCCGACGCGACATCGACCTCGACCGAGAGCCGCGCGACCTGCTCGATCCAATATTTGGCGACGAGGCCGGCGTGATACGCCGTGCCGCAGGCGAGGATGGTGATTTTCGGCGCCGCCGCGAGATCGAACGGCAGGTCTGGCAGCACGATCCGATGGGTTGCGGGATTGATGAAGGCGTTGAGCGTGTCGCCGATCACGGCGGGCTGCTCGAAAATCTCCTTCTTCATGTAATGGGCGTGGCCGCCCTTCCCGATCGCCGCGCCCGACAGCGCGGTCTCCCGCACCGGCCGATCTACGATGTGGTTGGCAACATCGCGCACCGTGACGCCGTCGCGCCGCACCTCGGCCCAGTCGCCTTCTTCGAGATAGAGGATACGGCGGGTCAACGGCGCCAGCGCGAGCGCGTCGGAGCCCAAGTACATCTCGCCGTCGCCGAACCCGACCGCGAGCGGCGAATTGCGCCGCGCGCCGATCAGCAGATCGTCGGCGCCCGCGAACAGGATCAGCAGCGCGAACGCGCCTTCGAGCCGCGGCAGCGTGCTGGCCACCGCCTCGACGGGCCCCAACCCCTCACGCAGATATTGCGTGACGAGCCCCACCACCGCTTCGGTGTCGGTATCGGTCTCAAAGCGATGACCTTTTGCGATCAACTCGTCTTTCAGTGCCTGAAAATTCTCGATGATGCCGTTATGCACCACCGCGACGCGGTCGCTGGCGATGGGATGGGCGTTGTTCTCCGACGGGACGCCATGCGTCGCCCAGCGCGTATGGGCAATGCCGATTCGGCCCGGCAGCGGCGATTGCGCCAGCCGCGCTTCCAGCCGGTCGAGCTTGCCCTCGGCGCGGCGGCGCTCGATCTTGCCGCCGACCAGCGTGGCGACGCCCGCAGAATCATAGCCGCGATATTCTAGCCGCCGCAGCCCTTCGACGAGCAGCGGCGCGACCTCGTTTCGTCCGACAATGCCGATGATCCCGCACATCAGCGCTTCGCCAGCTTCTTCTTCGGATGCTTCTTGCGCCAGGCTGAGGCCCCGCCCGGCTTCGTCACCTGCCGCGCGCGGCCGAGCGCCAGCGCATCGGCCGGCACGTTGTCGGTGATGGTGCTGCCCGCCGCGACGATGGCGCCGTCTGCGATCTTGATCGGCGCGACCAGCGATGCGTTGGTGCCGACGAACACGTCGGCGCCGATCTCGGTGCGGTGTTTGTCGACGCCGTCATAGTTGCAGGTCACGGCGCCGGCGCCGACGTTGGTGCGCGCGCCGACGGACGCATCGCCGATATAGGCGAGGTGGTTGGCCTTCACCCCGGCATCGAGCCGCGAGTTCTTCACTTCCACGAAATTGCCGATATGAACGTCATTGCCGAGATCGGCGCCGGGCCGCAGCCGTGCGAATGGGCCGATGCGGGCGCCCTCGCCGACCGTCGCGCCCTCAAGATGGGAAAAGCCGAGAATTTCGACATTCTTCCCGACCGTCACGCCCGGCCCGAACGTCACGTTGGGTCCGATCGTGCTGTCCTGGCCGATCCGCGTGTCCGCGGCGAGGAACACTGTCTCCGGCGCCAGCATCGTGACGCCTTCCCGCATCAGCTTGAGGCGCAGCCGCCGCTGCATCGCCGCCTCGATCGCCGCCAGCTCGACGCGGTCGTTGACTCCCGCCATGTCCTCGGCCGGTACCTCGACCGCGCGCACCCTCATGCCGCGTTGCCGCGCCAGCGCGACGATATCGGTAAGGTAGTATTCATTCTGCGCATTGTTTCGGTCGATCGCGCTCAGCAAGTCGAACAGCTTGCTCGCGGCGATGACCATCGGGCCGGCATTGACGAAGCTGATCGCGCGCTGCGCCGCGTCGCAATCCCGCGCCTCGACGATAGCCTCGAGCGATCCGTCTTTGCCGACGACCAGCCGGCCGTAGGGCGACGGATCGTCTGGTCGCGTCCCTGCCACGACGAGATCGGCCGAAGATCGCGCTTTCAGCAGCGTCTTGATGGTTCCCGTCGTGATCAGCGGCGTGTCGCCATACAGCACCAGCACATCGCCGGAGAAATTCTTGAGCGCCACCTTCGCCGCCGTAACTGCGTCGCCGGTACCGCGCGGCTCGCGCTGCACCGCATAATCGACGCCCTTCACCGCCAGCATTCGCTCTGCCATGCCGGGCGAGACCACCACGACCGCGCGTGCGGGCGCGAGCGGTTTCAGCGCCGCCAGCACATGCTGGATCATTGGAATCCGGGCGATCGGATGAAGCACTTTCGGCAGGGCCGATTTCATCCGTTTGCCCTGGCCGGCGGCCAGGACAACCGCGGCAAAGGAAGGGGTGGCCATCGCCGGAATCATAATCATGACGGACCGAAGCCGTAATAAAGAATTACGAATCGATATTAACGCGGCGCGGTTTCAGAAACCTAAAAAACCGCGCCATTTCCTTGACACGGCACGCCACCCGACCCTTAATCGCCGCCCTGGGGCGCGTAGCTCAGTGGGAGAGCACCGTGTTCACACCGCGGGGGTCGCAAGTTCAATCCTTGCCGCGCCCACCATTCCCCCGCCGATCCCGTCAGAACATATCCGGATAAGTCTTCACCAGTTCCTGCTCGATCGTGTCGATGCCGGTCAGCGCGTCAGGCGGCGAGCGATTGGGTAGCGCCCGCCCCAGATCGTAGCACAGCCACGCCAGGTCGAGCCGCGATGCCCGCGCGAAATGATCGCCGAGCTCGCGATAAAGCGCGACCACCGTGGGATCGCCCGCGAAGGCGGCCTCGAAGGACTTGGCCGCTTCGGCCCGCTGGCCGCGTTCGCTCAGCAGTCGACCCAGGAAAATGTCGATGACGTAGCCGTTCGGAACGTCGCTGCGGTCGAGGCCGTTCCATAGTTTAAGCGCCTCGGCGGGTTTTCGATCCTGCAGCGCGGTGGCCTTGAACATTGTCATCGATCGCGGGTCGTCACGCAGTTTCTTATCGATCTCTTCTTTGGTCCAGCATGGGCCGGCATCCTTCACCTCTTCGCACTGCGTCGCCGATCGGCCCCAGCGCAATGCCAGCTCGGTCAATCGAAGGGCCGCGGCGAAGGGATGTTTTTCCTTGAAGTCGCGGTCGATCGCCGCGCGAAATTCGGCGATCTGAGCCTGCCGGTCGGCCGGCTTCGCCGACACCGCCTCGGTCATGCGCGGCAACACCTCGCGCATCAGAGTGACGTCAGGGTCTTTGGAGCCTTGCGGCAGCAATACCAGCGTCAAATGCTCCGGCATCGGGAAATCGTCGGATTCCGCCGTCGCACTGACCAGCGTCAGCGAAATCTTCTCTTCTTTGCCGGTCGCCTCGCTCAGATAGTCGAGCCGTTTCGGCGCCGTGCCGGCCTCGCCAAGCCAATGCGTGATATTAGGATGCACCGGCAATGTCCGCCGGAGGAACGCCCCATAGGCGTGACGGACCTGTTGCGGCACCTCGGCGTCGCCAGGCGTCACGGTCGCAACTTTCTGTTCGCCGTAATAGAATTGCGTCGTGTTGCCGTCCTGGCGCGGCGCCAGTGGCGCCGGTAGCTTGCCGGGGCCGGCGATGCCGAGCTCGCTTTCGATCCAGAACTGGTCGAGACTGTCCGGCAGCACGGGATGGTCTTTCTCGTGCTGGAGCGCGCTGGCGATCTCCATGCGCCGAATCAACTCGACGCGCCGGAACATGACGTCGCTGTAAAGCGAGAGATTGACCAGAGTCCCGGCGGCACGATCGATCACGAAACGCCGCAACAGGCGCAGATCGCTGATGGTGAGTCGGTCACCTTCTATCACCGCGAAATAGTCGAACCCAACTAGCACGCTCAGCTTGGCCGCTGGCTCGCCGTTGCGGGTCCGGTCGAACACTAGTTTGAACTGCGTACGGTCGCGCTCCTCGCCGCGCTGCGCGAGAATGGTTTTCGGCAGCAACATCGGATTGGACGTCGTCTTGTCCACGTCCTGCGTCCAGCCGGGCGAAACGCCAAGGCACAGCAGGGCCGTCAGCGCGAGAGGGATGAAGCGCACGCTCAGACCGCGTCGGGCTGGCGCTCCGGGAGCGCGCGCTGAAACGCATCGAGCTTCATGCAATTGTCGAAGATGCGCCGGATGTTCGGATAGGGCGTCATGTCGAAGCTCGGATAGATCCGCGCGTTGAACACGCCCGGTACCAGACAGATATCGGCGATGGAAGGCGTATCGCCGTGGCAGAAATCGCCGGTACGCTTGTCGTCCGCCAGCATCGGCTCGATCCCGTCGAAGCCGAGCTTGGTCCAATGATTCATCCAAAGCTCAAGCGCCCTTTCGTCCTGTCCCAGCTCATGCAGGAGATAGCGTCTGATGCGCAAGTTGTTCACCGGATGGATTTCGCAGGCGATGTCCATCGCGATCGCGCGTACGCGGGCGCGATCCGCCGGCAGCTTCGGCAATAGCGGCGGCTGCGGATGCGTCTCGTCGAGATATTCGACGATGGCGAGCGACTGCCCGATCGCGACCTCGCCATCGATCAGTGTCGGCACAATGCCCATCGCATTGACCTTGAGATAGTCCCCGCCGCGCTGTTCGTTGGCCCGCAGATTGATCGGGGCCTGGTCGTAGCTCAGCCCTTTGAGGTTGAGCGCGATACGCGTGCGGAATGCCGCCGACGAGCGAAAGAAACCGTAGAGCTTCATGGCTGCAGTCTGACTGGGCCGGGATTGCTGTCAAGCTCGGGCCGTCGCGGCAGCGCGCTTGCGACGCAGCCATTCATCCGCGACGTCGCCCATCGTCTTGGCCCGCCCGTCCTTGATCCAGGCGATAAAGCGCCGATCGAACTTGAAGTCCGGACCGCATTGCGCGCGCAGGAACCGGCGGACATTCTGCGTGTTGCGGTAATGTTTCGTGATTGGCGTCGCCCGCGTCAGCGGCGCGGCATGCCAGTCGAACCAGGTCGGCGTGCTCCTGTCCAATGGACCCCCTCTGTCGCGCACAACCATAACCGACGCAACGCGTTTGAGCGATGCCCACGCCATGTTATAAGGCGCGGCAACCCAACGGAGGCACCGGCATGCCCGGCGAAACCATACTTGTGCTCAACGGGCCCAACCTCAATCTGCTGGGCGTCCGCGAGCCGGAAATCTACGGCACCGAGACTCTGGCCGAGATCGAAGAGTCATGTCTCGAACGCTGCGCCGAGTTGGAACTGAAACTCGACTTCCGCCAATCCAATCACGAAGGCGAGATGGTGACGTGGATTCAGGATGCGCGCGGCAGCGCGGCCGGAATAGTCATCAACGCCGCGTCCCTGTCGCATACCTCGATCGCGATCCTCGATGCGTTGAAATTCGCCGAATTGCCCGTAATTGAAGTTCATCTGTCCAACATCTTCAAGCGCGAGCCGTTCCGCCATACTTCTTATGTCAGCATGGCCGCGGACGGCGTGATCTGCGGGCTCGGGCCGCAAGGCTACCTGCTCGCGCTTGACGCGTTGTGGCGTTTGTTGCACGGCGACGAGGACGACGAGGCGTAATGACAGACGACGGTAAGGTGCTCGACCCCGCGATTGCCGACCTTGTTCGCGCGCTGGCCGCGTTGCTCGACGAGGTCAATCTCAACGAAATCGAATATGCCGAAGGCGCGCGGCGCGTCCGTGTGGCGCGCACCGGCACGGCGACGTCGGTGACAGTCGCGGCGCCGCCGGTCGCAGCGGCCCCGCAGGCACACAACCCCATCGCCGCGGAGCCGGCCGGCACGCTGAAAGCGCCGATGGTCGGCACGGTCTATCTGTCAGCGAGCCCCGACGCCGCGCCCTATATCAAGATCGGCGACCCGGTGCGCGAGGGCCAGACGTTACTGATCGTCGAGGCGATGAAGGTGATGAACCACATCGCCGCGCCGCGTTCTGGCCGCGTCACGGCCATTCTCGTCGCGGACGGCATGCCGGTCGAATTCGATCAGCCTCTCCTCGTCCTCGAATAATGTTCGAGAAAGTGCTCATCGCCAATCGCGGCGAGATCGCGCTGCGCATTCACCGCGCCTGCCGCGAAATGGGCATCCGCACCGTCGCGGTTCATTCCACTGCCGACGCCAACGCCATGCATGTGCGCCTCGCCGACGAGAGCGTGTGCATCGGCCCACCGCCGGCGCGCGATTCCTACCTCAACATTCCCGCCATCCTGTCGGCCGCCGCGATCACCGGCGCCGAGGCGATCCATCCCGGCGTCGGCTTCCTGTCCGAGAATGCGCGTTTCGCCGACATGGTAACGGAGCACGGCTTTGTCTTTATCGGCCCGACCTCCGACCATATTCGTCTGATGGGCGACAAGGTCACGGCCAAACAGACGGCACGCGATTTCGGCATTCCGACCGTCCCCGGCTCCGACGGCGCGGTGGCCGACGCCGACGAAGCACAACGGCTCGCCGACGGCATCGGCTATCCGATCTTGGTCAAGGCGGCGGGCGGCGGCGGCGGACGCGGCATGCGCGTCGCGGAGAACGCCGCGGTCCTGGGCGAGGCCTTCGCCGCGGCCACCGCCGAGGCACGCGCCGCGTTCGGCAATCCGCAAGTCTATCTCGAACGTTATCTCGGCAAGCCGCGCCACATCGAGGTCCAGGTCCTGGCCGACGGCCAGGGTGGCGTGGTGCATCTCGGCGAGCGCGACTGCTCGCTTCAGCGCAAGCACCAGAAGCTGCTGGAGGAGACGCCCTCGCCCGCCCTGAACCAAGCCGAGCGCCACGCGGTCACGAAGCTCGCGACCGACGCGACCGCGAAGCTGGGTTATCGCGGCGCGGGCACGTTCGAGTTTCTCTATCAGGACGGCGCATTTTTCTTCATCGAAATGAACACGCGGCTCCAGGTCGAGCATCCGATCTCGGAAATGGTCAGCGGCATCGACGTGGTACGCGAGCAGTTGCGCGTTGCGGCCGGCTTGCCGCTGTCGATGACCCAAGCCGATATCAAATTCACCGGCCATGCCATCGAATGCCGCATCAACGCCGAGAACTCCGTCAATTTCCGGCCGTCCCCCGGCACGATCACGACCTATCTCGCGCCCGGCGGCCTCGGCGTGCGGGTCGATAGCGCGCTCTACGAGGGCTATGTCGTGCCGCCGCATTACGACTCGCTGGTGGCGAAATTGATCCTGCACGGCACGGCACGGAACGAATGCATCATGCGGATGCGCCGCGCGCTCGAGGAATATGTCATCGCCGGCATCGACACAACGATTCCGCTGCACCAGCGGCTCGCCGCCGAGCCCGATTTCATCGACGGGAATTACGACGTCCACTGGCTCGAGCGGTTCGTGGCGCGGACCCACCCGTGAACCTGCGGCTCGATGCCGATCTGCTATTGCGCGCCTATGCCGCTGGCATTTTCCCGATGGCCGATTCCGCTGACGCCGACGAGGTATTTTGGGTCGACCCCGAGGAACGCGGCATCATCCCGCTCGACGGTTTCCACTTGTCGCGCAGCCTGAAAAAATCGGTGCGGGACGAATTGTTCGAGATCCGGTGCGACAGGGACTTCGCCGGGACTATCCGAGCGTGCGCGGAAGCCACGACGGACAGGCCGAAGACCTGGATTAACGAGGAAATCGTGGACGCCTACACCGAACTACATCGACGCGGCCACGCTCACAGCGTGGAGGCCTGGTTCGAGGGCGAGCTGGCCGGCGGGCTTTACGGCGTGACGCTGGGCGCAGCATTCTTCGGGGAAAGCATGTTCAGCCGTGTCAGGGACGCCAGCAAGGTGGCACTGGCGCATCTTGTGGCGCGGCTCCGACTCGGCGGTTTCACCCTGCTCGACGTGCAGTTCGTCACGCCACACCTCCAGAGCTTCGGCGCGGTGGCGATCTCTCGTGCCCGCTATCGCCGTCTGCTCGCAGCGAGTCTCGATGCTCCGGCCGACTGGCCGGCAGGGGAACTGAGCGGGGCCGACGCGGTCGTAGCGCTACTTGGCTGACTTGCGCAGGCCAGAACCCGGGGTTACGGCCGGCGCCGGCGCCGCGTCTTCCTTACAATCGAGCACGCTGACGTCGTAGACGGGATTTTCCAACGCCGACAAGGCCGGCGACGAGGCGAACATCCAGCCGCTGAAAATACGCTCCGGGCGCGTCTCGGAGCGGGCATCGGGAGGAAATTCGTCGATCACCAGGAAGGCGGCGCTTTCCGGCGTCTCGGTCGGCGGATGCTTGACGCAGGCCCGCGCCGTGATGAGCAGATTGCCGTAGCGCACTTGCTGCCCGACCGGCGCGTCGATGGTCGCGACTCGCGCGGTGGTCTTGTCCAGTCCCTGCAGCACCGCCACCGTACCTGCTTCGGCGGGTGCCGCTGCCGCCATCAGGGCCACAATCGAAAGCCCCGAACCGACCCTAAGAAACCACTTCAACTCTTTGCCTTTTTATATGGATTAACAAGGGCTTCAGACAGATCCTTTATGACTTTCTTGAATTGGGATTCATCGCATCCCATCAGCACCGCATCCTCAAATGCCTCCTGGGCCATGGCGCGAATTTCATCAAGATTTTCGTTCAAAACCTTGATCTTATCGACGCAACTTACCTTCTCACCTTCAGGTGTCAGCCAGATCGGCAAAGAAAGCTGATTCTTGTTTGCCATCGTTCAAGGCTTTTGCGGCGTCGATGGCGGATTAGCTGGTGACGGTTTCTTCGCCCCGCCACCCTGGCTGAAGATGAATTGCCCGATCAGCGATTGCAGGTCCATCGGCGGCTGGGTGTGGCCGATCGTGCCGCCCGGCTTGATGATCTCGTCCTCGTTGCCCGGCGTCAGCGACAGGAAATCCGTCCCCAGCAAACCCGATGACGACACCGCCGCCACGGTATCGACCGGCAGTTTGATGTCGCTCTCAACGCTCAATCGCACCACGGCCTCGAATGTCTTGGGGTCGAGCGACTGGTTGACGACGGTGCCGACCTTGATGCCGCTGATCTTGACGTCGGCGCCGTTCTTCAAGCCGCCAACCCTGTCGAATCGCGCCGTCAGCTCATAGCCCGAGACGGCGCGGATCGCCGTCGTGGTGTAGGCGAAAAACAGGAACAGAGCCGCGACCACGAGCACGACCGCACCCATGATGGTCTCGACCGCATTGCGTTTCATCATGACGGCGGCTGCCAGGGTTCGTAATCGCCGGTCGTCGGAGCGCGGTGGCTGCCGCGGAGCACCGAGCCGCGCGGCCGATAAGCCAGCGGCGTCCCGGTCAGATTCGGCAGATGGTCCTTTTCCCAGGCATAGCGCTTCTTGCCGGCGTCCGCCGGAACGGTGTCGATCGTGTGGTGCAGCCAGGCGTGCCACATCGCCGGTACCTTGCTGGCCTCGGCGACGCCGTTATACATCACCCAGCGCTTTTCACGGCTTTGCCGGCCGCCGCCGCGCTCGAACTGCCGCTTGCCCTTCTCGCGGTAATAGCGATTGCCGAACTGGTCGGTGCCGACAAGTTCGCCTCTAAACCAAGTGAAAAGACGGGTGCCCAAGGTCATGGCCGCGGACTATGGCAGCGGCCATGCCGACCTGCAACTGTAGCTATACGACGCCCGTCGCCAGCACCGCGACCACGCCCACCACGATCAGAATCACCAGAATGAAGATCAGTACCTCGGCGATGCCCAGCGAGGTCGCCGCGATGCCGCGAAATCCCAGCAATCCCGCTATCAGCGCGATGCCGATGAAGATCACGATCCAGTGCAGCATGGTCCCTCCATCATCTCGGCAATTCCAACTCGATTCGGCCCAACCGTGTGCCGGCCGCGCCCGTCGGCCGAAAGCCCAGCAGCTCCAACACGCGCCAGGAAGCGCGATTCTCCGGCCGGCACTCCGCAACGATTCGCGGCGGCGGGGTTTGCGCCCCGAGCCATCCGATCACCCCGCGCACCGCTTCGGGCGCATATCCCCGGCGCTGGAACGCCGTGCCTATCCAATAACCGATCTCGACGGTCCCAGTTCCCCGATCATGCGAACCCACCAAGCCGACCAACAAATTATCGGCGCGGTGCCGGATGCCGCGGAACAGATCGCGCCCGTTCGCGTTTTGCCCGATCAGCATCCGCGCGTCGGCGATGGTGAAGGGCGCGCGCAGAAACGAGATCGCCTCGATGATCGTGGGGTCGTCGGTGATGCGCCGGAGTTCCTCCGCATCCGCTTCCGTCAGCGGCGGCAGGATCAACCGCGCGGTTTCGATGGCTAGCGGACCAACCATACCCGCATCGCGACGTTGACCGCGTCAGGCTGCTCGAGCGTCGTCATATGGCCGCACCGCTCGATGACTTGGAGCGTCGCGCCGGGAATCAGCGCCGCCATTTCTTCATGGAGCGCCAGCGGCGTCAGCAGATCCTCGCGGCCGCACAGCACCAGCGTCGGCACGGCGATGCGCGCAAGATCGGCGCGGCCATCGGGGCGTGCCAGGATCGCGGTTTCCTGGCGTAGGAAACCGTCGCGCCCGACCGACGCCGCCATGTCCACGATCGTCTTCACCAGCGGCGCATCGCCAAGCCGGTCGGGGTTAATCAGGTTCGGCAACAGGCGCGTCGTCACGCCGTGAAATTGCCCACGCTCGCTCAGCGCGATCAGGTCGCGGCGGCGCTGGCTTTGCTCCGGCGTGTCGGCCCGCGCGGAGGTATCGAGCAGCGCCAATTTGAGCACGCGCTCGGGCGCTTGGCGGATGACCTCTTGCGCGACGTAGCCGCCCATTGACAGGCCGGCGAGCGCAAATTGCGCCGGAGCATCGGCCAACAGGCGCCGCGCCATCGCGGGAAATGAATCATCGCGCGTCAGATCGGCCACGAGCGGCACCGCAATGTCCGAGAGTGCGTCGATCTGCGGCGCCCAGAGTTGGCGATTGCAGAGCAATCCGGGCAGCAGCAGCAAGGGAATTTTGTCGGCCATTGGCGGCCGATTGTCGGGCACGGAGGCGAGAGGTTCGAGAAATAATTTGACTTTGGCGCGGCGCGCGCCCACCTATTCTACGGTGCACCAAAATGATTTTTGATGCCCAATGTGTATCTCCACACTCATCTCGTTCACAAAACTGAAAGAAGCGAAATACCCTTTTCAATGAAGTTTTCCGACCTCGGCCTCTCAAATGAGGTCCTTCAGGCGGTCGCAGACGCGGGTTACACAACCCCGACCCCCATCCAGGAACAGGCCATTCCTCATGTATTGACCGGGCGCGATGTGCTCGGTTGCGCCCAGACCGGCACAGGCAAGACGGCCGGCTTCACCCTTCCTATGATCGACATGCTGGCATCAGGACGCGCCCGTGCGCGCATGCCGCGTTCGCTGATCATCGAACCAACGCGCGAACTTGCAGCTCAGGTCGCTGCCGCGTTCGACACGTACGGCAAGCACCACAAGCTCAGTCAGGCGTTGCTGATTGGTGGCGAGAGCTTCTCCGACCAGGAACGCAAGCTCGATCGCGGGGTCGACGTGTTGATCGCGACGCCGGGCCGTCTGCTCGATCTCTATGAGCGTGGCAAGATCATCCTGTCGGACACTAAAATCCTGGTGATCGACGAGGCTGATCGCATGCTCGACATGGGCTTCATTCCCGATGTTGAGCGCATCGTCTCGTTGTTGCCGCGCATCCGGCAGACGCTGTTCTTCTCCGCCACCATGCCGCCGGAAATTCGCCGGCTTGCCGACGCCTTCCTCAGCAATCCGAAGGAAGTCACCGTCGCGCCACCCGCCTCGCCCGCCAAGAATGTCGAGCAGAACCTGATTATGCTGCAGCCTTTCGACAAGCGCGAAGCGCTGCGCCGTCTGCTGCGCGCCGAGGACGTCAAGAACGCGCTAATTTTCTGCAACCGCAAGCGCGACGTCGACATTCTCTATCGCTCGCTGGTGAAGCACGGCTTCAATGCCGCCGCGCTCCACGGTGACATGACGCAATCGCTGCGCACCGAGACACTGAACCGATTCAAGGAAGGCGCGGTGCAGTTGCTGGTGGCAAGCGACGTCGCGGCACGCGGTCTCGACATCGAGGGCCTGTCGCATGTCTTTAATTTCGACGTGCCGATCCACGCCGAGGATTATGTCCACCGCATCGGCCGCACCGGCCGCGCGGGACGCGGCGGCAAAGCCTTCATGCTGGCGACCCCCGAGGACGGGCATTTCGTCGCCAATATTGTGTCGCTGATCGGCGCCGAAATTCCGCCCTTCAAACTGGACGGCATGGAACCGGCCGCACTTGACAACGAAGCCTCGGATCGCCGCTCGCGGGGCCGCCGTGGCGGCCGCGGGGGGCGCGGCAAGACCGAGCGTAAGGATGCGGCGCCGCAACCGCGGGACGCCAAACCGCCGCGCGAGCAACAGACGCGGCGCGAGCATCGCGAACCCACGCCGCGCAACGAGCGCCCACAATCGCCACGCCAGGCGCCGGTCAGCATGGAAAGCTTCCCGCTGGCCGCGAATGGCTCGGTCGCGCCGCTTCCCGCGCGCCGGCCTGAACCCGCCTATGCCGATGACGACCGCAAAGTGGTCGGGTTCGGCGATCACCCGCCTGCCTTTCTTTCGCGGCCGCGTGCTAAACTGGCCTGATGAAGACCCTGTTCGTCATGGTCAAATGCGACCTCGGCCGGTCCTATAAAGTGGCCGAGGAAGCGGTCGAGACCATCGAGCAAGTGTCCGAAGTCCACTCGGTTTCCGGCCAATACGATCTCTTGATCAAGTGCTATCTGCCCGACGACATGGATGTTGGGCATTTTATCGTCGAGCGGCTGCAAAAACTGCCGGGGATCAAGGACACCTACACCATCACCGCCTATAAGGCGTTCAGCTAGGCGCTGGGCTTGTCGCCGTTTATCTCGGCGTCGAGTTCGGCCTCGCGCCGCGCGCGGGCACGCTCGACGAAGCGGCACGAGATGATCGAGATTTCGTAAAGCGCAAGCAGCGGAATCGCCAGCGAGCACTGGCTGAAAATGTCCGGCGGCGTCAACACCGCCGCGGCGATAAAAATTCCGACGATGGCGTAGCGGCGGTTTTTCCTGAGGCCCGCGACCGTCACCAGACCGACCCGCGCCATTAGCGTCAGCAACACCGGCATCTGGAACGCGAAGCCGAATGCGAAGATCAGGCGCATCACCAGCGTCAGGTATTCGCTGATTTTAGGTTCAAGCGTGACCGCCACCGTGCCGGCGCCGCCCGGATCCTGGAAGCTGGCGAAGAATTTGAACGCGAGCGGGAAGATCACGAAACGGGCGAGCGCACCGCCCATGATGAATAGAACCGGGGTAGCGAACAGATACGGCAGGAACGCCATACGTTCCTTCTTGTAGAGGCCGGGCGCGACGAACATCCATAGCTGGCTCGCGATCACGGGAAACGACAGGCAGATCGCGGTCCAGAACGCGACGCGCAGGTCGGTGAAGAACGCTTCGGTCAGATCGGTGTAGATGAAATGACCGTTGGATTGCTCGGTCAGAATCTTGGCCAACGGTTCGGCAAGAAAGCCGTAGATCGTCTTGCTGAAATACCAGGACGGGCCGAACAGAATCAAAAACGACAGGATCGACCACATCAACCGCTTGCGCAGCTCGATGAGATGCTCGAGCAGCGGCATCTTGCCGCCCTCGAGATCGTCGTCCTTGTTGTCGGACACGGCTTCAGCCACGGGTCAACCGTGCGTCCCGGATTTGGCTTCGCGCGGGGGCGGGGCTTCCGCAGGCGGCTCGGGTTCTGGTTCGAGCGGTGCCAGTTCAGGCGCGCGCGAGCCGAGCACGGTCTGCAACACCGGCGGCACCGGCGCTTCGATCGTCGGCATGGCCGGCGGTGCGGGTTCCGCCGTTGGTGCCGTCTCCGCCGGGGGCGCGGTCGGGGTCTCGCCGAGCATTTCTGGCGTCGACACGCTCTTCTCGATTTCGCCGCTCGGATCGACCATGTCGCGGATCGTCTTGTCGATGTCGCCGCTCGCGGCGGCGTTCATCGTCTTGCGCACTTCCTCAAGCTCACTGTTGCGCACCATCTCGTCGAGCTGGAACTGAAATTCGCGCGCGATGGCGCGGGCGCGGCCGGTCCACTGCCCCACCGTCCGCAGCACGCGCGGCAGATCCTTGGGGCCGATGACCACCAACGCGACGACGCCTATCAGCAGAATTTCCGACCAGGAAAAATCGAACATCGAAGCCCAATTCCAACCTGCTTCGATACCAGGATCGAAGCGCGGCGGATAATGGCAGAACCCCGGAGTCCCCGCAATCGAGCGAAAATGAAAGGGGTTTTGCTACTCGCCGTCGCTATCGTCGGCGGGTTCCGCGTCGTCCGTCTCGTCCGGCTCGTCGCGCCGCGGCAACTCATCAGGCGGCGAGAAGGGTAGCGTTTTCGCCGTCTCGGACAACGTCACCGGGCGGGCGCCGATCAGGCCGGTGGCCTTAAGTTCCTCGAGGCCGGGCAAGTCGCGCCGGTCCGCCAGGCCGAAATGCAACAGGAAGTCGTCGGTCGTGCCCCACGTTACCGGCCGGCCCGGCGTTTCGCGGCGCCCGACGGGTGCGATCCAGCCAATCTCCATCAACACGTCGAGCGTACCGGAACTGACCGCGACGCCCCGTATGTCTTCGATCTCGGCGCGCGTAACCGGCTGGTGATAGGCGATGATCGCCAACGTCTCGATGCCCGCGCGCGACAATTTACGCGGCACGACTTTTTCGAGGCGCAGTTTATCAGCCAGATCGGAAGCGGTGCGGAACGTCCAGCCGCCCGCGACATAGATGAGATTGACGCCGCGCCCGCGATACTCCGCTTCGAGATCCGTGAGCAACGCGGCGACGTCGGTTCCCTTGGGCAAACGCTCGGCGATCTGCTCGTTGTCGAGCGGCGCCGCCGAGGCAAACAGCAGCGCTTCGATCAGGCGCAAATGTTGCGCGCGGTCCAGTTCGGTGTCGTCCATCGTTTCAACCTGACTCATATCACTCCCGGCGCGCTGCGCAGCATGATGGGTCCGAAGGCGCGATCCTGACGCAGCTCGATCTTGCCGGTGCGCGCCAACTCCAGGGTGGCCGCGAAGGTCGCGGCGATCGCCGACCGCTCGACCAAGCCATGGCTGAGACCAGGCGGCAGAAAGGTGACGAGGTTGCGCCATTCCGGCATGCGCCCAAGCACCCGGCGCAGCCGCTCCAGCGCGTCGTCCATCGAATAAAGTTCCGCCGGCACGATGCGCAGGACGGCGTTTTCCTTGCGCTGGCGCTGTTGTCCGTAAGCGCGCAGCAGATCGAGCAGCGTTGCGTCGTATTTCGGGATGAGCCTACGCGGCAATCCTTCAGGCGCGCCGCGCCCAAACACATCGCGGTCGAGCCGGGGCAGCGCCATGAGCCGCGCGCCGGCTTCGCGCATCGCCTCAAGCCGCAGCAATTGATGCGTCAGCAGCGCCGCCAGTTCCTCGCCGCTCGGCTCGTCGGGATCGGGCGGCGCCGGTAACAACAGCCGCGATTTGAGATAGGCGAGCCACGCCGCCATCACGAGATAGTCGGCGGCGATCTCCAGCTTCAGATGGCGCGCCCGCGCGATGAAAGCGAGATATTGGTCGGCGAGCGCGAGGATCGAAATCTTGGTGAGGTCGACTTTTTGCTCGCGCGCCAGGGTCAACAGAACGTCGATCGGCCCTTCATAGCCTTCGAGATCGACGACCAATTCGTCACCCTCCCGCGCGGCCTCGCGCCCGTCTTCCTCGAATGCGGCGTCGCTCATGATACGCCGGTCAACCAACCGATACCTTGCACGATCATATTGCTCGGCCAATAAATGATTACGTAGACAATGTCGAGGTCGACTCCGATCCCGCGGCCCAGCCACGGCAGCAAAAAGAGCACCCCGATCACGATCAGAATCCCATAGCGTTCGAGTCGGGCCAGCGGCAAGGCCAGAAATCGCGGCAGAAGCCCGACCGCGACTCGGCCGCCATCGAGCGGCGGCAGCGGGATCATGTTGAAGACCGCGAGGACGACATTGATGACGATGGCGTTCTCGAGGTTCAGCCCGACCCATTGGTCGACCCTCGGCGGCAGGTAGTCGACGGCGTGAAAGACCAGCCCGGCGGCGAGGGCGAGCGCGATGTTCATCACCGGACCCGCCGCGGCGACCCAGACCATGTCGCGGCGCGGCTGGCGGAGGGCGCGAAAATCGACCGGCACCGGCTTGGCATAGCCGAAGAGAAACGTCGCGCGGATCAACAGGAGAAAGGCCGGCATGAGGATGGTGCCGAAGAGATCGACATGCTTCAGCGGGTTGAAGGTGACGCGGCCCATGCGCCACGCGGTGTCGTCGCCGAGACGGTGGGCGACGAAGCCGTGCGCCGCCTCGTGAAAGGTGATGGCGATGACGACGGGAAGAACCCAGATCGACGCGG
>JANWJX010000038.1 GCA_025451725.1 Allostellaceae bacterium | reverse complement strand
GTCGAGCGACGCTTCGATCAATTCACGGACATGCCGCAGGCGCGGTTCGAGCGACGCTGAGGCCAGGCGCGCCGGCGCACGGCCTGGCCGGGCGACGTGGCGCCGCAAAATCCGCAGCGCGATCGCGTGCGCGAGATGGTCGGCGTAGAGTCCATTGCCACCTCCGTCCTCTTCACGCGCGGCGTCGAGCAACTCCAGCATCAACTGCTCCAGCAACGGATCGGCGAAGCCGAGACGCGGCATCATCTCGATATGCGAAGGATCGATGCCGAGCACGTCCTCCGCGACGCGCTCGACCATCGGCCGGCGCAGATAGGCGAGCTGGATCACCGGATTGCCGCGCAGGTTCCACATCGAACGCCGCCGTTCCGGCACGACGCCGAACAGCCGCGCACGCAATTCCGTCTGGGCCAGCCCGTGCTGACCGTCAATGCGGCGATTCACCGACGCGCCGCCATGCATGCAATAGGCAAGGCACAGATGCGGCACCGGCTCTAGCGTGCGACGCCACGACGTCTCGGCGGCCAGCGAGGTGTAAACCTCGTGCCAACCGAGGCCGCGGCTATCGAGCAGAAGCTGGTGCTTCGGCCACAACGCGATGCCGTGGGTCTCGTTGCGCGGAAACTCGGCGCGAAATAGCGGCGGCACGGCGGTTTTCTGCTCGCCGAAATCCGGATTTTGAAAGACCGAGCCGGGCCTGCGAGCCAAGCTCATGGCGCACCCCCTCGCGTCGTTCCGCGCCGATAAGCGCCGGACTGTGGCATGGCGGGTGACGTCTCGACAACAGGGGGGGGTCAGATGAGCGACGTGCACAAATCCGTTACCGAGGTTCCGGTCCTGATCATCGGGGGCAGCATGGTCGGGCTCGGCGCGGCGATGTTCCTCGCCAAGCACGACGTCAAATGCCTCTCGGTGGAAAAACATCGCGGCACCGCCATTCATCCGCGCGCCGGTTATTTCCAGTTGCGCATGATGGAGATGATGCGCGATGCCGGGATCGAGGATCGGGTCCGTGCCGCCGCGCTCGAACTCTACGAGCCCGACGGCGCGCTCAACGCGGTCGAGACGCTCGCCGGCAAGGAGATCGCCAACTACATCCCCAACATCAACGCCGGCGTGGCCGATGTCAGCCCGGCGCGTCGGCTGTTCATGCCGCAACAAGTCCTGGAGCCGATCCTGCTTCAGCGCGCCCGCGAATTCGGTGCGCAGTTCCAGTATTCGACCGAGCTGGTGCGGTTTTCGCAGGACGCCGACGGCGTCACCGCCATCGTGCGCGACATCGACAGTCTCGAGGAGCGCACCATCCGCGCAAAATACATGATCTCTTGCGACGGCAACCGCAGCGGCGTGCGCGACCAGCTCGGCGTCAAGATGAGCGGCCACGGCCTCTTGTCGCGCAGCGTGACGATCTATTTCCGCGCCGATTGCAGCAAGGCGTTGCGAGGTCGCAATCTCGGCGTGATCTATGTCATCAATGACAAGGTCAGCGGCTTTTTCCGGCTCGAAAAGACCGGGCTCGGCGGCTTCCTGGTGATTTTCCTCGCTGGCAATCTCAAGGACAAATCCGACACGTCGTTCCGTTTTATCGCCGACAACTGCGACGATGCGGCCGCGATCCAGATGGTGCGCGATTCCGTCGGCGACCAGGAGCTTCGGGTTCATATCGAGGCGATCGACAAATGGCGCGCGGTCGCCGACACCGCCGAGACGTTCCAGAAGGGCCGCATTTTCCTCGCCGGCGACGCTGCGCATACCATGCCGCCGACCGGCGGTTTCGGCGGCAACACCGGCGTGCAGGACACGCACAATCTCGCCTGGAAGCTGGCGATGGTGCTGCGCGGCGAAGCCGGGCCGGGACTGCTCGACACGTATCACGAGGAGCGCCATCCCTCGGGCTTCCAGGCGACCGAGCAGGCCTACAACCGCTACGTCACCCGCTCCGATCCGTCGCTCGGCACCGAGGGCATGCACGGGCCGATCCCCGATATGCATGTCGAGTTCAACCGTTATCGCTCGCGCGCGATCACGCCGGATGCCGGCTATCAGGACGACGGCAAGCTCGATATCGATCCGCGCCAGGCCAAGGGCCTGCCCGGCACGCGCGGCCCGCACGTCGATCTAACTCGCGGCGGCAAGACGATTTCGACGCTCGACCTGTTCGGCAGGGAGTTCGTGCTGTTCGCCGGCCCCGAAGGCGGCGCCTGGCTCGACGCAACAAAGCGCGTCGCGCAGGACAATCGCATCCCGATCGCGGCGTATCATATCGACCGCGCGGCCGACGCGGCGGGCGCGTTCGCGCCAGCCTACGGCATCGGGGCGAGCGGCGCGGCACTGATGCGGCCCGACGGCTATGTCGCGTGGCGCGCGCAGTCGCACGACAGCAACGCCGCCGTCGCACTCCGCAAGGCGGTGGCGACGGCGCTGTGCCGGTAGCGGTTAGGGTTTCTTCGCGGTAGCGGCGACTTCGGCGGCGAAGTCGTTGGTGCCCTTGTCGATCCCCTCGCCCAGCGCGAAGCGGGCAAACCCGGTGACCTTGACCGGCGCGCCAAGTTCCTTGGCGGCCTGTTCCATCACCTTGGTCATGCGGCTCTCGCCGTCGATGACGAAGATCTGCTCGGTGAGCACCGTCTCTTCGTAGAATTTCTTGAGCCGGCCCTCGACCATCTTGTCGATGATCGCATCGGCCTTGCCCGACGCCTTCGCCTGCTCGCGCAGAATGTCGCGCTCGCGGTCAAGCGCCTTCGCATCGACCGAAGCGATGTCGAGATATTGCGGATTGGCCGCGGCGACATGGAGCGCCAGCTTGCGCGCGAACTCGGCGAGCTTGCCCGCATCGGCGGTCGATTGTACCGCGACCAGCACGCCGATCTTGCCGAGATTGGGCGCCAGCGCGTTGTGCATGTAGGCGACCACTACACCCGGCGACACGGTCAGCCGCACGGCGCGGCGCAGATTCATGTTCTCGCCGATGGTCGCGATGAGCTGCGTCAGCTCGTCGCCGGCATTGCGCGAGCCGCCTGGGAATGGCGCGGCCTTGATCGCCTCGAGATCGCCGCCTGCCTTCAGCGCGATGTCGGTGACGCCGCGCACGAGATTCTGGAACTGCTCGTTGCGCGCAACGAAGTCGGTCTCGGCATTGACCTCGACCAGCGCACCGGCGTTGCCGCTCGTCGCCGCGCCGACCAGTCCTTCGGCCGCAACGCGCCCTGCCTTCTTCGCCGCTTGCGACAGGCCCTTCTTGCGCAGCCAATCGACCGCGCCTTCGAGATCGCCTGCGGTCTCGCTCAGCGCGCGCTTGCAGTCCATCATGCCGGCGCCGGTCTTTTCCCGCAGGTCCTTCACCAGCGCGGCGGTAATCTCAGCCATAATTGCCTCTCTTGCTTAGGCTTGCGCGTTGTCGCCCGATGCGGTGACGTCCAGCTCGGCGGCGGCCACCGCCGGCTCGACGGGCACCTTCTCCTGGGCGCCGAGGTCGGTGCCGGAGGCCGCCATCTCCGCCTGCAAGCCATCGAGCACCGCGCCCGACACCAGCTCGCAATAAAGATGGATCGCGCGCATCGCGTCGTCATTGCCGGGGATCGGATAGAGGATGCCGCCGGGCGAGGAATTGCTGTCGAGGACCGCGACCACGGGAATCTTAAGCTTGGTCGCTTCCTGCACCGCGATCGCTTCCTTATTGGTGTCGATTACAAACAGGATGTCGGGCAAGCCGCCCATTTCCTTGATGCCGCCCAGCGCGCGCTCGAGCTTGTCGCGGTCGCGCGTCAACTCCAGCAGCTCGCGCTTCGTGAGGCCCGCTCCCGGCTCCGCAATGCGCTCATCGAGCTCTTTGAGGCGCTTGATCGAGTTGGAAATGGTCTTGAAGTTGGTCAGCATGCCGCCGAGCCAGCGATGATTGACGTAGTACTGGCCGCAGCGCTGCGCCGCCTCCGCCACGGCTTCCTGCGCCTGCCGCTTGGTGCCGACGAACAGCACGCGGCCGCCGCTCGCCGCAACGTCGCGCACCGCGCTCAGCGCGCGATGCAAGAGCGGCACGGTCTGCTCGAGGTCGATGATGTGGATGTTGTTGCGGACGCCGAAGAGATACGACTGCATCTCCGGGTTCCAGCGGCGGGTGTGATGGCCGAAATGCACGCCGGCTTCGAGAAGCTGGCGCATGGAGAAATCGGGCAGAGCCATGAGAAACGGACCTTTCTTTTCCGGTTGAGCCGCCGCGGGGGACCATCGCTTTCGCGACACCGGAGCGTTCGGCCTTCGGCTGAAGGCCTCGCGCAGCCCCGCGTGTGGGTTGTCGAAGGCGGTTAAATAGGGAAGATTGGGAAATAAGGCAAGGGGAAGCAAAGAAATGGATAAATTGCGCGTGACGGCGGGGCCGTTCGTTTTCGACGCCCGATTCGAGGCCGCGGCGCCGAAAACCTGCGCGGCATTCGAGGCGCGCATGCCGTTCGTCTCGAAGATCGTCCATGTTCGATGGAGCGGCGAAGGCGTGTGGATTCCGCTCGGCGACCTGCAATTCGGCGTCGGCTACGAGAACCACACTTCCTACCCTGCGCCTGGCCAGATGATTCTCTACCCTGGAGGCATCAGCGAGACCGAGATCCTGCTCGCCTATGGCGGCGTGCATTTCGCCAGCAAGCTCGGCCAGCTCGCCGGCAACCATTTCGTCACCCTGACGTCGAACCTCGACAAGCTGCCCGAACTCGGGCGCCTGTGCCTGTGGCACGGCGCGCAGGACATAAAGTTCGAGGCGGCGTAACGGGAGAACCCGATGACCGATTACGTCGCGCCGCTGGCCGAGATGCGTTTTACGCTCGAGACAGTCGTCTACCTGCCGCAACTCGCGACCTTGCCGGGTTTCGCGCACGCCGAAGCCGACCTGGTCGACGCGGTGATGGAGGGCGCCGCGAAATTCGCCAGCGAGATGATAGCGCCGCTCAACATCGTCGGCGACAAGCAGGGCAGCCACCTCGAGAACGGCGTGGTGCGCACGCCCGACGGCTTCAAGGAAGCTTACAAGGCCTATGTCGATGGCGGCTGGAACGCGCTCGCCTTCGACCAAGCGATCGGCGGCGAAGGCCTGCCCAAGGCGCTCAACATCTGCTGCACCGAAATGTGGACCTCGGCCAGCATGGCCTGGGCGCTCAATCCGCTGCTCACGGTCGGCGCGGTCGAGGCGCTCGAACGGCATGGCAGCGACGAGTTGAAACGGCTCTATCTGCCCAAACTGGTGTCGGGCGAGTGGACCGGCTCGATGAACCTGACCGAGCCGCAAGCCGGCTCCGATGTCGGCGCGATGCGCACGCGGGCGACACGCGACGGCGACCGCTATCGCATCAAGGGCCAGAAAATCTTCATCACCTACGGCGAGCACGACCTGACGCCGAACATCGTGCACATGGTTCTGGCGCGCTCACCCGACGGGCCGCCGGGCACCGCCGGACTGTCGCTGTTCCTGGTGCCGAAGTATCTGGTGAACGCGGACGGCAGCCTCGGCGCGCGCAACGACCTGCGCGCCGTCAGTCTCGAGCACAAGCTCGGCATTCACGCCAGCCCAACCTGCGTCATGGCCTATGGCGACAATGACGGCGCGATCGGCTGGCTGGTCGGCGAGGAAAATCGCGGCATGGAGTGCATGTTC
Source organism: Allostellaceae bacterium (assembly GCA_025451725.1). GTDB lineage: Bacteria > Pseudomonadota > Alphaproteobacteria > ATCC43930 > CGMCC-115725 > JAATGI01. The sequence continues at coordinate 50,906 of JANWJX010000038.1, read as the reverse complement.
ACCATGATGAACAATGCGCGTCTCCAGGTCGGATTGCAGGGCCTCGCTGTCGCCGAGCGCGCATACCAGCAGGCGCGCGGCTACGCCAAGACGCGGGTGCAGGGGAAGCCGGTTACCGCGAGGGCGTCCGGCATTTACCCTATCGTGCATCATCCCGACGTGCGGCGGATGCTGTTGTCGATGCGCGCACGGATCGCGGCGATGCGGGCGCTGGTCTATTACGCCGGCTCGCTCCTCGACGTAGCGCACCATGCCCCTGACGCCGATCGGCGCGAGCAGGCGCAGGCCCGCGCCGATCTGCTGATTCCGGTGGTGAAGGCGTGGTGCACCGATCAGGGCGTGCTGGTCGCGTCCACCGGCGTCCAGGTTCATGGCGGAATGGGTTTCATCGAGGAGACCGGCGCGGCACAGCATTACCGCGACGCGCGCATCGCGCCGATCTACGAAGGCACCAACGGCATCCAGGCCAACGACCTGGTCGGACGCAAGGTGCAGCGCGACGGCGGCGCGACGGCGGTCGCGCTGATCGCGTACATGCGCGGCTCCGCGGTCGGCGGCGCCGCGCTTGCCGCTGGGATCGATGCGCTGGACGACGCCACCAAGTGGCTCGTCGCCCACGCGAAAGAGCGCGCCCTGACGTTGAGCGGCGCGGTGCCATATCTCGAACTGACCGGCATTGTTGTCGCCGGTTGGCTGTTGGCGTTCGAAGCGGCTGAGGCCAAGCGTCGTCTCGACGCCAAGGAAGGTGATGCGGCGTTCAACAACTCCATCATCGGCACAGTACAGTTTTTCAACGAGCAGATTCTTGCGGCTGCGCCGAGCCTGCTGCCCGCGATCGAAGGCGGCGCAACGGTGATGGGCTTCGATATCGAGGCGCTGTAGCGGCTATTTCTCGTTCACGCAGTCGAGCAGCGTCCAGTAGCCGAACAGGTTGACCGGCCGCGCCGCGCGTATGGTGAGGCCGCTCGCGCGCACGAAATCGTCAAGGCGAAAATCGGCATGGAAGCCGACCTTGCCGGCGAACGGCGCCAACGCCTGCTCCATCGCGCGCATCGCGCCGTGCTCCTGGGAGAAATGATTGACGATGACGATGCGCGCGCCGCGTTTGCAGACGCGGCGCAGTTCGCCGCCAAAGCGCGCAAGGTCGCTCACGACCGACGCGACATAGAGCGCGATGGCAGCGTCGAAACTGTTGTCGGGATAGGCCAGCCGCTCGGCGTCCGCTTCCGCGATCGCCTCGGCCTGACGCAAGCCAAGGCGCTCGACTTTGTCGCGCGCCTTGGCGAGCATGTCGGGGGACACGTCGATGCCGACGACCCGCGCGTCGCCGCGATAGAGCGGCAACGACAACCCGGTGCCGACCCCGACCTCGAGGATACGCTGGTTCGGCGCGTTGTTGGCGAGACGCACCGCTTCGCGGCGTCCGTGCGCGAACGGTGCGCCGAATACAAAATCGTACCAACCGGCGTAACGCCGGTAGGCACGCAGCGTGTCGTCGAGTTTCAGTGCGTTAGATCAGCGTGACGCGGTCGGCTTCGAGGCCCTTGCGGCCCTCGACGACATCGACGCGGACGCGCTGACCAGCGGCGAGTTCGTTCACACCGCTGCGCCGCAGCGCGGTGACGTGAATGAAAATGTCCTTGCCCCCGCCATCTGGCGAGATGAAGCCATAGCCCTTGTCGGGCTCGAACCACTTGACCGCGCCGTCGAGCGATTGTGCCGGTCCGCCACTGCCACCGCCGCCGCCATAACCGCCGCCGCGATCGCCGTAGCTGTCGCGTCCGCCGCGATCTCCACGATCGCCATAACCGCCGCCGCGGGGTGCGCGCGCCACCACCTGACTTTCGTCGACGTTGAGCACATTCAGGACCAGCGGGCCTTTGGCACCGGGGCCGATCTCACAGACCAGCACCGCGCCTTCGCCGACATTGTCGTAACCCGCGCGGCGGAGGACGGCCATTGGCAGGAACGCGTCCGGACTGCCATCGGTCAGCGTGACGAAACCGAACCCTTTAGCGGCATTGAACCACTTAACCCGAGCCTCGACACGGCGCCCGCTCTGGGGCTCTTCGTTCCGGAAATACCCGGGACGACGTTCACGATCGTACATGGGACCTCAATTAACGACGACGATGCATCAATATAACAGAATAACGTGGAATTCATGAACCTGCTAGCCATTGTCGTGCGCCGGAACGCGAAAAACCGGATGGCAGCAATGTCATTTTCGTGTTCCTCGCTCTTTCTTGTCTTAGAGCGTGAAGCCGCCGTCAATGACATGGATGGTGCCGGTGGTGAAGGCCGACTCATCGCCCGCGAGATAGACCGCTAGCGCCGCCACTTCTTCCGGCGTACCGAGCCGGCCCATCGGCTGGCGGTCGATGAAGGCCTTACGGACGGCGTCGGTACCGCCTTGGTTGGCGATGCGCTGTTCCAGCGAGGGGCTGGCCACGGTGCCAGGGCAAATCGCGTTGCAGCGGATGCCCTGACGGATGAAATCGATCGCGACCGACTTGGTCAGGCCGATGACGCCCGCCTTGCTGACGCCGTACACGAAGCGGTTAGGGGCGCCTTTGATCGACGACACCGACGACGACATGTTGACGATGGAGCCGCCGCCGTGCGTCAGCATCGTCGGCAGGAACGCACGGATCATCCGGTACATCGCCTTCAGATTTAGATCGATGGTGAAATCCCAATCCTTGTCGGCGCAATCGAGAATGGTGCCGTGATGAACGAAGCCGGCGCAGTTGAACAGCACGTCGAGCGCACCGAGTTCTTTCGCCAGCGTGGCAATAGCTTCGCTGTTCGTGACGTCGAGCCGCTTGCGTGCGATATTTTTGGGCAGGTCGGCAAGCTTGCTATCGTCGATGTCGGTGGCGGTCACCGCCGCGCCTTCCGCGGCGAAGGCCAGCGCCGTCGCCCGGCCGATTCCCTGCCCCGCCGCCGTCACCAGCGCCTTCTTGCCTTTGAGCCGGTCGGTCATTCTTCGCTCCCCGATATAACGATCCCGGTCCGACCTTAACATTCGTTTCCGGCCCGCGCATTGCCGCTACCTCGCGTTCGCGGTACCAAGGCGCAGCATGAGTTTGACGCCCGTCCCAAAACGTGACGACGACCGCGACCAGGTGGTCGTGCCGCTGGCGCGTGCACCGTTTCCCGACGGGCCGCGCGACACTGGAACCAGCGCCGCGACACGCCGGACCTTGGAGCGGCATTGGATTGTTGTTTCCATACTTACCCACCTCCTGATGATCGGAGCGCTTGTGCTGGGATTGCTGGAAGCTCGTCAATCACCGCCGGTGCTGGTGCTGAAAATCACGCTGGTGCCGCTGGGACCCGGCAGCGAAGGCGCCGGCGGGGGCGGCGGGGCCGCGGCCGGCCCGTCTGCCGCCGCACCGGAGCCAGCCAAGCCGGACATTCCACCGCCCGCACCCGAACCGGTGACGACGCCTCCACCGCCCCAGCCCGAAATTCCTAAACCGACGCCGCCACAGCCGGAAATTGCACCGCCCGCGCCGGAACCGATCAGGCCACCGCCGCAAACGCCCCCCACGCCGCACCCGCCGCAACCGATGGCGACAGCGGTACCGCCGCCGGTCGCCGTTGAAATCCCACCGCCCAAGCCGCGACATATCCCGCCACGCCATCAGGCCGCGCCGCGCCGCGAGACGCCGCCCGCGCAGACCGCACCGGTCGCGCCGACGCCGCCGGCCAGCGCCCCGGCGGCCGCGCCTGGCGCCGCCGCGTCACCAGGCGTTCCCGGCCCCGGCAAGGGCACGCAAGGTCTCGGCAAGGGTGCGTTCGGCAATAGTGCCGGGCCGGGCGACGATTATCTCGACCGGCTCTACAAACATCTGTTGCGCTACAAAAAATATCCGCCGGAGGCGCTGAACGCGAAGCAACAGGGCTCGGTCGAGATCGGCTTCACCATCGCGCGCGACGGCACGATCGGCGATGCGCATATCGAAAAAGGCTCGGGCTTTCCATCACTCGACGAGGCAACGCTGACGATGGTGCGTCACGCCTCGCCCGCGCCGCACTTGCCCGACAATTTCAAGGGCGATGCCGCGCGGGTAAAATTCCGTATCGATTACAAGCTGAGTCTGCTCGATCAGATGTTCTGATCAGTTGAGCCGACACGACGTCGCGATCACCGTGTAGCTCGAGTAGTAGCCCATCTCGTGGACCTTGAGGCGCAGGAACTCATATTCCTTAAATCCCGGCTTAAGACGATCGACGACATCGAGACGACAGGTGTGGCCCGGCAGAAACGTCACGGTCATGGTGCGCGTGCTTTGCGCGAAATTCTGCTCGCGCACCAGCGTGCCGTTGGACGCAACGCGCCAATGGACGCCGCTCGCGTCTTCGCCGGTGTCTTCGAGCACCTGCATCGTCGCGTTCCTGTCGGCATAGTGCCCGGTGCGGCGGTCGCGCCGTTCCGCCAAGATGTCGCCGTTCGCGACACGGATATGCAGATTGTGATGTACCTTGATGCCGGGATGATTCTCCGGCCGCACCATGTCCATGACGGAATCATAAGTGACGTCGATGCGCGTCGGCTCTTCGGCGCGCGACGGTAGCCACGGCAGCGCCATCATCGCCATCATGGCCAGCGTAGTCGCCAACCGAACGGATGCTGTCATCGTTACCCCGCTCCTCAGCGCGGGATGGTATAGGCGCGCGCCGCCGCTGCACAGCCTTCCGAAAACAATTGGGCTGACCTACTGTTTTGCCCACTTGCTTTGTCATGTTGGGCCGGTAAGGTGGGCGAACCGTTATTCGATAGAACAATAGAGAAGGGGTTTGGAGGCATCATGTCCGACACCGTCCGTTACGAGCGCCGCGGCAACATCGCCGTCATCACCGTCGACAACCCGCCGGTCAACGCGCTGTCCAGTTCCGTGCGCGAAGGCCTGGCCGACAGCCTGTCGAAGGCGACCGCCGACACCGAGGTAAAGGCGATGGTGCTGATCGGCGCGGGGCGGACCTATATCGCGGGCGCCGACATCCGCGAGTTCGGCAAGCCGATGACCGGCCCGGGCCTCCAGACCATCATCAACGGCTTCGAGGATTCCGCCAAACCTGTGGTCGTCGCGATCCACGGCACCGCGCTGGGCGGCGGTCTCGAAGTCGCGCTCGGCTGTCACTATCGTGTCGCGGTGCCGTCGGCGCAGCTCGGTCTGCCCGAGGTCAAGCTCGGTATTCTTCCCGGCGCGGGCGGCACCCAGCGCATGCCGCGCGTCATCGGCGTCAAGGCCGCGCTCGACATGATCACCTCGGGCGATCCGATGCCCGCGGCGAAAGCCAAGGAAGTCGGCCTGGTCGACGAAATCGTGCAGGGCGATCTGCTCGACGGCGCGATCAAGTTCGCCGAGACGGTGGCGATCCCCGGCGGCACCAAGGGCCGCCAGGTCAGCAAACGCACCGATAAGCTCGGCGGCGCCGACGCCGCGTTCTTTGCCGAGGCGCGCAAGACGACCGCCGCCAAGGCGCGCGGCCAGATCGCGCCGGTGAAGATCGTCGACGCATTGGAAGCAGCCGCGACCTTGCCCTTCGCCGACGGCATCAAGAAGGAGCGCGAGATCGCCGGTGAGCTGATGTCGGGCACGCAGTCGAAGGCGTTGCGCCATGTCTTCTTCGCCGAACGCGAAGCCGCGAAAATCCCCGACGTGCCTTCCGACACGCCAACGCGCCCCGTGAAGTCGGTGGCGATCATCGGCGCCGGCACGATGGGCGGCGGCATCGCCATGAGCTTCGCTAATATCGGCATCCCGGTGACGCTGATCGACGCGACCGATGAGTTCCTCGACCGCGGCCTCAAGCGCATTAAGGACAATTACACCGTCACCGTGTCGCGCGGCCGCCTCAGCCAGGCCGACATGGACAAGCGCGTTGGCCTCATCAAAGGCGGCATCGGCAATGAGCGCATCAAGGACGCCGACATGATCATCGAGGCGGTGCCGGAGGAGATGGACCTGAAACAGACCATCTTCCGCGACATCGACAAATTCGCAAAGCCGAACGCTGTCCTCGCCACCAACACGTCGGGCCTCAACATCGACCAGATCGCCTCGGTGACCAAGCGGCCCCAGGACGTGATCGGCCTGCATTTCTTCTCGCCCGCCAACGTCATGCGCCTCGTCGAAGTGGTTCGCGCCGACAAGACCGGCAAGGACATCGTCGCCACCTGCATGCAGGTCGGCAAACAGCTCCGCAAGGTGCCGGTGCTGGCGCGGGTCTATGAGGGCTTCATCGGCAACGCGATGCTGCGCCACTACGGCCGCGAGGCGCATTTCCTCCTCGAGGAAGGCGCGCTGCCGCAGCAGGTCGACAAGGCCCTGACCGATTTCGGTTACGCGATGGGCATGTTCGGCGTGCACGATCTCGCCGGCAACGACGTCGGCTATCGCAACCGCAAGGCAGCGCAGGCGTCGCGCCCGAACGACCGGCGCTATTCCGACATCATCACCACGCTGTGCGACATGGGCCGGCTCGGCCAGAAGACCGGCAAGGGCTGGTACCGCTATGAGCCGGGCAGCCGCACCCCGATCCCCGATCCCGAGGTCGAAGCGCTGATCGTCGCCGAGTCCAAGAAAAAGGGCATCGAGCGCCGCCACATCAGCGATGAGGAAATCGTCAAGCGCTGCGTCTACGGCCCGATCAACGAGGGCGCGGTGCTCTTGGAGAAGGGCATCGCCCTGCGGCCCAGCGATATCGACATTGTGTATGTCACGGGTTACGGTTTTCCGTCCTGGCGCGGCGGGCCGATGTTCTATGCCGACACGGTCGGCCTCAAGAGCGTGCTGGAGGACATCAAGCGCTTCCACGAGCGGGACGGGTTCTACTGGAAGCCGGCGCCGCTCCTGGAGCAGCTGGTCCGCGAAGGCAAGAGCTTCGCGGACTATCAGGCGGGGAAATAGCGGGAGGAAGCGATGGAACTGTCCTACACCAAAGAGGAACAGGAATTCCGCCAGGAGGTCCGCGCGTTCCTCAAGGAAAAGCTGCCAGCCGATCTGGCGCGCAAGGTGAAGGAAAGCAAGATCACCACGCGCGACGACATGATGCGCTGGCATCGCATCCTCTACGAGAAGGGCTGGATTGCGCCGGCCTGGCCGAAACAGTATGGCGGCGCCGAGTGGTCGATCATCCAGCGCCACATCTATGACGAGGAAGCCGCCGAGGCCGGCGCGCCGGCGGTGGCTCCGTTCGGCCTCGTCATGTGCGGCCCCGTCGTCATGAAATTCGGCAATCAGAAGCAGAAGGATTTCTTCCTGCCCAAGATTTTGTCGGGCGACATCGTGTTCTGTCAGGGCTATTCCGAGCCGGGGTCGGGTTCCGACCTCGCCTCGCTCAAGACCAAGGCCGAGCGCGACGGCGACAATTACCGCGTCAATGGCCAGAAGACCTGGACCAGCATGGCGCGCTGGGCGGACTGGATTTTCTGCCTCGTCCGCACCGATCCGGCGGCGAAGAAACAGGAAGGCATTTCGTTCCTGCTCATCGACATGAAGACGCCGGGCATCCGCGTGCGCCCGATCGTGACGATGGACGGAGGCGCCGAGATCAACGAGACCTTCTTCGACGACGTGATCGTGCCGCAGGCCAACCGCATCGGCGAGGAGAACAAGGGCTGGACCTACGCCAAATATCTCCTCGGTAACGAGCGGACCTCGATCGGCCAGGTCGGCGGCTCCAAGCGCGAGCTGAAAAAGCTCAAGGACATCGCCAAGGCCGAACACATGGATCAGAGCCGCCGCTTCCGCGACAAGGTGGCGCTACTCGAGATCGAGCTGATGGCGCTCGAGCAATCCAATTTGCGCATGATCGCGAGCCTCAGCGGCGGCAAGGACCCCGGCGCGGAAGCATCGATCCTCAAGATCCGCGGCTCGGAAATCCAGCAGCGCATCACCGAGCTGACCTTCGAGGCGCTTGGCCCGGTCGCGCTACCTTTCCAGCGCGAGGCGATGGAGGAAGGCTGGAACGGCGAGATCGTCGGTCCCGATTACGCGCCGCCGGTCGCGCCGAAATATTTCAACATGCGCAAGACCAGCATTTACGGCGGCTCGAACGAGATCCAGCACAACATTCTCGCCAAGGCGGTGCTGGGACTTTAAGCGCGAAATTAAGTCTTGTTTCGTCACCCCCGGACTTGATCCGGGGGTCCATCCAAAATGATGGATGCCCGGGTCGAGCCCGGGCATGACGATTAGGGGAATGGGAGGACGGTTTGGACTTCGACTATTCCGAGGAGCAGCGGCTTCTCGACGAAACGGTGCGTCGGCTCGTCAAGGACGAATACGAATTCGCCGCGCGCAAGAAATATCTGGCCGAGCCGCAGGGTTTCAGCGCTGCGATGTGGGCGAAATACGCCGAACTTGGCCTGCTCGGCCTGCCTTTCGCCGAGGAATATGGCGGGTTCGGCGGCGGCGGCATCGAGACCATGATCGTGATGGAGGCGCTCGGCCGCGGCCTCGCGCTCGAGCCCTATCTCGCGACCGTCGTGCTCGGCGGCGGGCTGATCGCGCTCGCCGGCAGCGATGGCCAGAAAAGCGACATTCTCCCCGAGATCGCGGCCGGCAAAATGATGTTGGCGTTCGCGCAGGGCGAGCGCCACTCCCGCTTCGATCTCGCCCATGTCGAGACGACGGCCAAGGCGCAGGGCGCCGGCTTCGCGCTCAACGGGCGCAAGACCGTGGTGCTGCATGGCGGCGCCGCGCATAAATTCGTCGTCTCCGCGCGCACCGCCGGCAGCGGCAACGACAAGAGCGGCATCACCCTGTTCGTCGTCGACCGCGACGCCAAGGGCGTGACCGTGCGCGATTACCCGACCGTCGACGGGTTGCGCGCCGCCGACGTCACGCTGGCCGATGTCGCGGTCGGCGCCGACGCCGTGCTCGGCCCGCGCGACAACGCCTATCCGCTGATCGTGCGCGCCACCGACCGCGCGGTCGCCGCGCTCTGCGCCGAGGCGATCGGCATCATTGAAACGCTCAACGCCATGACGCTCGACTACGTCAAGACGCGCAAGCAGTTCGGCGTCGCCATCGGCTCGTTCCAGGTGATTCAGCACCGCCTGGTCGACATGCTCATCAATGCCGAACAGGCCAAGTCGATGGAAATCCTCGCCGCCATGTCGATCGACGGCAACGATCAGCGCGAACGCGAGCGGGCCGTGTCGGCGGCAAAAGTACAGATCGGCCAGTCGGGCCGCTTCGTCGGCCAACAGGCGATCCAGCTTCACGGCGGCATCGGCATGACCGACGAATACGCCGCGGGGCATTACTTCAAGCGCCTGTCCTCGATCGAACATACGTTCGGCGACACCGACTATCACCTCGACCGCTTCCCAGCGTTTTGAAATCAAAAATTCGAACCACCAAGACGCTAAGACACCAAGAGCAACTTCCCCCGTCCCGGCGAAAGCCGGGACCCATCGTGGTCATGGTTACCGGCTTACGCCGGTAAGGGAAAATCCCTCAGCCCGAGCTTAATCTTGGCGCCTTGGCGTCTTGGCGGTTCAAACTTCCTACTCCCCTGCGACACCCTGTCCCACCCGGGCGTTTGACGGAGAGCGCCGGCCGGGCGGATAGTACCGCCACAACCATCGGGAACCCCCATGCTGCGCGCCAACTCCGCGGAAGCCCGCGACGTCGCCTTTCAGCTTCATCCCTACACCAATCTCTCGAAGCATGAGACGGACGGTCCGCTCATCATGTCGCGCGGTCAGGGCGTGCGCGTCTGGGACAATTCCGGCAAGGAATATATCGAGGGTCTCGCCGGCCTTTGGTGCGTCGCGCTGGGCTATGGCGAGAAGCGGCTGATCGACGCCGCCAAGGCGCAGATGGAGCGTCTCGCCTACTACCATGTCTTCAACAGCAAGAGTCATGAGCCCGCCATCGACCTGGCCGAGCGCGTGCTCAAGCTGATGCCGGTGCCGATGTCGAAGGTATTTTTCAACAATTCCGGCTCCGAGGCGAACGACACCGCCGTCAAGATCATCTGGTACTACAACAACGCCATCGGCCGGCCGAAAAAGAAAAAGCTGATCGCGCGTCACCAGGGCTACCACGGCGTCACGGTCGCGACCGCGAGCCTCACCGGCCTGCCGAACAATCACCGCGACTTCGATCTGCCGATCGCCAATATCTTCCATGCGGATTGCCCGCATCTCTATCGCTTCGGCAAGCCGGGCGAGAGCGAGGAACAATTCGCGACGCGGATGGCGGAAAGCCTCGACGCCATGATCGAACGCGAAGGCGCCGACACGGTCGCCGCGTTCTTCGCCGAGCCGATCATGGGCGCCGGCGGCGTCATTGTGCCGCCCAAGACCTATTTCCCGAAAATCCAGCAAGTGCTGAAAAAGCACGACGTCATGCTGGTCGCCGACGAGGTCATCACCGGCTTCTACCGCACCGGCAACGCGTTCGGCACCGAGACGTTCGAGATGAAGCCGGACATCCTGACGATGGCGAAGGCGCTGTCGTCGGGGTACGTGCCAATCTCGGCGACCGTGATCTCGGAACAAATTTATCAGGTGCTGAAAAAGCAGAGCGAAAAGATCGGCGTGTTCTCGCACGGCTTCACCTATTCCGGCCATCCGGTGCCGGCGGCGGTCGCGGTCGAGACGCTGAAGATTTACGAGGAGCGCGACATGCTCGGCCAGGTGCGCCGGGTCAGCCCGCGCTTCCAGCAAGGGCTGCGCAAATTCGCCGCCCATCCTATCGTCGGCGAGGTGCGCGGCACCGGGCTGATCGCCGGCATCGAAGTCGTCGCCAACAAAGAGACCAAGGAGCGCTACGACGCCAAAAAAGGCGCCGGCGCGCTCCTGGCGGCGCGCTGCCAGGAAAACGGCCTGATCGTGCGGGTCCTGGGTGGCGACGGCATCGCGCTATGCCCGCCGCTGGTGATTAACGAGGCCGAGATCGACGAGCTGCTGAAACGGCTCGGCAAGGCGCTCGACGAAACCGCCGAGCGGCTCGCCGCGTAATACACACAACACGGTTGCATGGCCGCAACCGGGGCTTATTGTTCGGGTTGGGGACGGTACGAGAATCATGAATTACCAGCAATTCTTCAAAAACCGGCTGGATGCCTTGCGCGCCGAGGGGCGCTATCGCGTGTTCGCCGATCTGGAGCGGCATGCCGGTGAATTTCCGCGCGCCTTTCACCACACGATCGGCGAAGAGATCACCGTCTGGTGCTCCAACGACTATCTCGGCATGGGACAGCACCCTTCGGTGCTCAAGGCGATGCACGAAGCGATCGACCGCACCGGCGCCGGCGCCGGCGGCACGCGCAATATTTCCGGCACGGTGCATGACCATGTGCTGCTCGAGCGCGAGCTTTCAGATTTGCACGGCACCGAGGCGGCGCTGATCTTCACCTCGGGTTATGTCGCCAACGAAGCAGCACTGTCGACCATCGGCGGACAGATGCCGGGGTGCATCATTTATTCCGACGCGCTGAACCATGCCTCGATGATTCAGGGGATTCGCCACAGCGGCGCCGAAAAACACATCTTCCAGCACAACGACCCGGCCGATCTCGACCGGCTGTTGAGCCAGGCCGATCCGGCGCGGCCGAAACTGGTGTGTTTCGAATCCGTCTATTCAATGGATGGCGATATCGCGCCCATCGCGGAATTTTGCGACGTCGCGGACAAGCACAACGCCATGACCTATCTGGACGAAGTCCACGCCGTTGGCCTCTACGGCCCGCGCGGCGCCGGCATCGCCGAGCGCGACGGCGTAATGCATCGCCTCACCATCATCCAGGGCACACTGGCCAAAGGGTTCGGCCTGATCGGCGGCTACATCGCCGGTTCCTCTGCGATGACGGATTTCGTGCGCAGCTTCGCCTCCGGCTTTATTTTCACCAGCGCGCTGCCGCCCGCGGTCGCGGCTGGCGCCGTCGCCAGCATTCGCCACGTCAAACAGGCGTCGGATCTGCGTGCGCGCCACCAGGATCGCGCCGCGCGTTTGAAACGGCGGCTGACCGAGGCCGGCTTGCCGGTGATGCAATCGCCCAGCCATGTCGTGCCGGTGTTCGTCGGCGATCCGGTTCTGTGCAAGGCGGCATCGGACGATCTGCTCGACCGACACCGGCTCTACGTCCAGCCGATCAACTATCCGACCGTGCCGCGCGGCACCGAACGGCTGCGCTTCACGCCGACGCCGCAACATAGCGACGCCGACATCGACTACCTGGTGACGGCGTTGACCGACGTATTCTCGCGACTGCCGATCAAGCGGGTCGCCTGACGATGGACATGCGCTGATGTTCAAGGATCAGACGCTCCTTCCGGTCGAAGCGGTGCGTCTGGCGGCGCTCGGGCTGCTTGCCGAGCGTCCCCGCAAATACGCCGACCTCGCGACGGAAATTCGCAGCTTCATTGGCCTGGCGGTTGGGCCATCGCTCGACCTCATGGGCTCATCGATCGAGTTGCTGCGTTATGAAGGTCTCGCCACAGCCCAGGACGAGATGCTGTCGTTGACCGCGTCGGGACAAACCGCGCTGGCCGTGCTGTTGAAAACCCCGCTGCGTGCGCCGAACACCGACGCGAGCCGGCTGGTATTGCTTCTCAAGCTGCGCTTCCTGCATTGCCTCGATCCACGGCAACAGGCCGAGCAGCGCGAGCGGATCGCAGATTCGTTGGCCGCGGAGCGCGATCGGCTCGATGAATTGAGACGTCTCCATGCGGATACCGCGCCGGCCTTACGCGACTGGCTCGACCGCGACCTTGCCGATCTTAACGATCGCATCGAAAAGTTCCGCCACGGCGGCAAATAGGCTCCTATAATCGGGACCAATCCAGGACGGTTCTCGATGGACGGTACGGTATCGGGTGAGGATCGCGGCGTCGGGCGTAAACAAGCCCGCCCGGTCGCGCGCGAGATTCCGGCAGCGACGCCGCTCCATTTCTACCGCACCGCGTCGATGCCCTGCCCTTACGTCCCGGGCCGCGTCGAACGCAAGCTGGTGACGGAACTCGTCGGGCTTATCGGTGCCGGCTATTACAATGAATTGTCGCGCGGCGGTTTCCGCCGCTCGCATCATCTCGCCTATCGCCCCGCTTGCGCCGGCTGCAATGCCTGCGTGCCGGTGCGGATCGTCGCACCCGACTTCGTGCCGGGACGCTCGCTGCGCCGCGTCGCCGCGCGCAACGCCGACGTGACGGTGCGGATCGCTGAACCGAAAGCGAGCGTCGAGCAATTCCGCGTCTTCGCCCGCTATCAGCATTCGCGCCACCACGACAGCGAGATGGCGTCGATGACCTATGGCGATTACCGCGCGATGATCGAGGACAGTCCCGTGACGACGCGCCTCGTCGAACTGCGCGGTCCCGACCAGCGCATCCTCGGCGGTTGTCTCGTCGATCTGCTCGATGACGGGTTGTCGGCGGTCTACAGTTTCTACGACCCGAGCGACCAGCGGCGCGGCCTCGGCACCTACCTCATCCTGGCGCTGATCGAGGAAACGCTGCGGCGGCAGAAGCCGTACGTCTATCTCGGCTACTGGATCGCCGAGAGTCCCAAGATGGCCTACAAGGCACGGTTCCGCCCGCTCGAGGCGCTGAGTGCGCGCGGCTGGAACGCGATGGAAGCGTAGCTAAGCGGCGGCGCGGCGACCCAGGCGCTTCAAGCAGCGGTCGATCCATAGTCGCGTCAGTTTTTCCTGCACGCCGTTCTGGCCGAGGCGCTGACGCAGCACGCCGAAATCGACCTTGTCGATCGGCTGGTCTTGATTGAAGCAGGAGAACACCACCGTCTCCTCGCCGCTGGCGGGATCGCGCTGCACTTGGAGGCACTGCGCGCAAATCTCCTTCATCATGCATTGCATCGGCGAGTTGATCGATGCAATGCCGACATGATCCGGCTTGAGATAGGGATGCAGCACCGTGTGCCGCGCCTTCGCCACCGCGCCCATCATACCGTCGGAGCCGATGGCAATGAGGCGGTCGGCGTCGTGGAGACGGATCGGCGTCTCCCCTAATTCGCCCGCGCCATATGCGCGCATCGCCTCGACGATATTGCCGACGAAGGTCTTGTCCTGCGCGCGCTCCGGCGTGAAGCCCGGCGCCTCGTCGCAGCACCACACCACGACGTCGGCCGCCTTCTCGATCTCCGCGATTTTGTAGCGGTCCTGCACTTTCTTGTAGCCGGCGAAGTACAGCACCTTCGATCCGGCCTCGCGCAGCGCCTGGCCGATGGAAAACAGCACCGCGTTGCCGAGCCCACCACCCACCAGCGCCACCGTTTCGCCTTCCGGCGTCTCCGTCGCCGTGCCGGTCGGCCCCATCAGGATGACGCGCTCGCCGGGCTTGAGGAGGGCGCAGAGATCGGACGAGCCGCCCATCTCGAGCACGATGGTCGAGAGCAGCCCCTTCTCCTTGTCGACCCACGCGCCCGTCAGCGCCAGCCCTTCCATGCCGAGCGTCGTGCCATCGGCGCGCGCGGCGTTGGTCTCGTAATTCTGCAGCCGGTAGAACTGTCCCGGCTTGAACGCGCGCGCCGCCATCGGAGCGCGCACCACGACCTCGATGATGTTGGACGTCAGGTATTCGACACGATCGACCGTCGCGGTCAGGGCGTCGCGCATCGTCGCTGCCAGCGTCTCGGGCTTCGGAAGGCGCGGCGGCGTCTTCGCGATGACGCGCGACACGACCGGATAGCCGAGCCGCGCGCCACCCATCGCCTTGACGACATTGCCCGAAAAACTCGGATGCAGGTCGCCGAAGAAGCTCACCGCCCGTCCGTCAGGCTGGAGACTCATCAGCACGCGCACCTCGGCGGGTTTCGCCACGCGTTCCGGCGTCGCCGGCTTGCCGTCCTCGTCATAGGCCTGAAAGAACCGGCCATCGAGACTGACATGCGCGGGGTCTTCGCGGCCGAGCACAGTATTGGGCTGCGTTCCCGCCGCCACGAGAATGGCGCGCGCCGGCAGCGTGACCATCGACTTGTCGCGCGTGGTGAAGCTGATCGCGGCGGCGTGGCCGAATTTGTCGACATCGACCGCCTCGGGCGTCAGGCCTTCGGCGAAGCGGATGCCCTCCTCCATCGCCTTCGCCACCTCCTCGTGGTTCAGCGTATAGCTCGGCGCGTCGATCAGGCGGCGGCGATAGGCGATCGTGACACCACCCCATTTGGTCAACAGCGCCACCAAGTTCGGCTTTCGGCTCTCGCGGGCCGCCGCCGCGAACTCCTCTCGGATGGCGCGGGCATGCGCGATGAATTCGTCAGCGGTGGCGCGGTCCTCCTCGGACCAGGCGGCGCGCACCACCGCTTCACCGTGTTCGGCGACCAGCGTTTCATAGCGGCTCAGGAATTTTTCGACCTGCACCGGGTAATAAGCCAGCGATTCCGTCGCGGTGTCGATCGCGGTTAAGCCTCCGCCGATGACGACAATCGGCAGGCGGATGGAAAGATTTGCAACGCTGTCGGTCTTGGCCGCGCCGGTCAATTGCAGCGCCATGAGGAAGTCCGACGCCTGCCGCACGCCGCGCGCCAGGCCGTTCTTCATCGGAATAACGGTAGGTCGACCCGCACCCGCGCACAACGCGATGTGGTCGAAGCCGAGCGCAAAAGCTTGCTCGATGCCGAGCGTGCCCCCAAATCGCACGCCGCCGAACATGGAAAATTCCGCCCGCCGCTCGAGCAGCAGCCGGATCAGCTTGAGGAAATTTTTGTCCCAGCGCACCGTGATGCCGTACTCGGCGACACCACCGAATCCCGCCATCACGCGATCATCAAGATCCTCGACCAGCTCCTTGATGTCGCGGATCGGCCGGAAATCGTACCGCTCGCCATATGCATCGACGCCGGATACTGATGGATCGAGCGGCTCGATCTTAAGTCCGTCGATGGCGACGATGGTGTGGCCGTCGTTCATCAAATGATGTGCGAGCGTGAAACCCGCCGGGCCAAGCCCGACGACGAGCACCTTGTAGCCGCTGGCTGGCTTGGGCAGTGGCCGCCGGAGATCGAGCGGGTTCCAGCGCGTCAACAAGCTGTAAATCTCAAAGCCCCATGGCAGCGTCAGCACGTCCCTGAGGTTGCGCGTCTCGATTTGCGGAATATCGACTGGCTCCTGCTTCTGGTAGATGCAGGCCTTCATGCAGTCGTTGCAGATGCGATGGCCGGTCGCCGCCACCATCGGATTGTCGATCGTCACGATGGCCAGCGCGCCGATCGAATTGCCGCCGGCTTTCACCAAATTCATTTCAGAGATTTTTTCCTCGAGCGGACAGCCGGCGAGCGTGACGCCGAATACGCTTTTCTGGAACGTGCCGGTTTTGCGGTCCTTAAGACCGCGAGAGCAGGAGTCTTTGCCCTGATTGTGGCACCAGATGCAATAGTTGGCCTGGTCGAGCGCGCCCCTGAGATCCATGCCAGGGTCGGTCAACGTGAAGCCCTCGCGGAACCGGTGATGCGAGTCCTGCAGCCGCAGCATCGTGACGCCGTGTTCGACGATGGTCTCGACCGGCACGAGATGCTCCATCTCAAGCCGATGCGGTACTTTGAAGAGAACGCCGCGATGGTGTTTCTCGCGTCCCGCCGGCGCAAGCGTCGCCCAAGCGGCGTAACGCGCCGCGAGATCGAGCTGATCCTTGTTTTCGGCCTCGGCATCCATCCACACCCCGACGTGACGCGCAAAGGATTCTTCGGTCAGTGCCTCGCCAAATGACTTTTCCAGGCCGCGTTGCGCGGCGTCCGCGTCGATGGCTGCGGCCTGCTCTGCAGTAACGCCCTTTACGGCGCGGCGCTGCACGAACAGACGTTTCACGGTGTAGAGCGGCGCAAGCTGCTGGTGCCCCACCTGCAACGCACGCACCTCGGGGGCGATGTCGAACAGTTCGCCGATAAAATCCTCGAGGTGTGGCGCGAGGTCGATCAGTAGCTCGGATTCGACTTTGGCTTCGAGCGCGCCGGGGTCGTGGCGCCCCGACATCAGGCGATTGAATAGATCGATATCGTGGCCCTGGACATGCGCGACGAATGCCGCATCGAGCTTTTCCAGCCCGGCGCGGCGGTACAAATCCTGGAAATTTAGCCCGTGCCTCAGCGCGAGGTCGGTCATGTGCGCACTGTCTCCTGCCGGCCCGATGGCTCGTTTTCGGGCCGCACCAATTCCGGGTATCCCGTATGAGGGCGCTTTATGGTCGCGCCCCTGCCTTCGCGTCAACCCGTTGTAAGATGTGGTTATTTCCCATGAAAAGTTAATACCGGCCCAGCCACGCGGCGGCTGCCAACCGCCACGCCCGCCACGGATCCGGCCGGAGTTTGCCGCCCGCCGAATGAAGCCGCTCCAGATCAGCTGCCGCCAACGTCGTTGGCAGCAAGGCCGGCCGCGCCGCACGCGGCACTCGGCGACGCAGCGCGCGCGCCGCCGCGATGTACGACGAAGCGCGATCCGCGACGAGTTCGCGCTGGTCGAGGAGCAAAGTTGACACATGGTGGCGCGGCGAGCGCGCGAGGAATGGTGCGGCCCGCAGCAATCCGGTCAGCGCATACGCAATGGCGCCATCGCGAGCGGCGCGATTGGCCTCGGCGCCAGCGGCACCCAATATCTCGAGCACCAGCAATTGCAACGGCGCCGAGCTCTCTTCGGCGTAGGCTTCGAGCGCGGCCAGGGTTGGCGGCGGGTCGGGGGCCAGGTCGCGTTCGCGCGCGTCGACCAATCGATCGAAATGCTCCCGACTCAAGCCATGGTGTCGAATCGCGGCGGCAAGCGGCGTCAGCACGTCATGGCGCCGCACCGCGCCCGCGCCGAAGGCCGTCTCGAGCCCCTCGCGCCACCATTGCAGCCGGATTTGGCCGAGCATCGGCTCGCTCACCGTCTCGCGCACGCGCGCGATTTCGTAGTTGAAGGCATAGAGCGCCCGAACCGCTGGCCGCGCAGCCTCGGACACGAACATCGCCAGCAGATAGCGGTCGCGGTCATGCCGTCGCAGCAAGGCTGCCGTGGCGGAACTGCTTGCGTTTATGGTTTCTAACATTGCTGGCATGGCCGGCTATGTTATGATGGCGTGTCAACCTGGCAATCAACCAATACGACTGGGGGAACGATGAAGAATCCTTTAGACTCGCTTACACAGACGGTCGTGCTCGGGTTTGTCCTGACCGTGATCATGGTCCTCGTTATCCACGCCATCGCGGCCTGAACGGAGGAGAAAGATCATGGAATGGGGCGAAATCGTCTCTTACGCGTGGTGGACCTTCGCGTTCCGCTGGCTGCATGTGATTTTCGGCATCATGTGGATCGGCCATCTATGGTACTTCAATTTCACGCAGACGCCGACCATGCCCAAGATTCCGCAAGAGCTGCGGCCAGGCGTCGCGCGTTATATCCTGCCCGAGGCGTTGTGGTGGTTCCGCTGGGGCGCGATGCTGACTATCATCAGCGGCCTGATCCTGGCGGCCTTCGAAAAGAAACTCGTCGGCGTCATCACCATCGGCCTCAATACGTCGCCGCACATCGCCTCGAACGCCTCGCTGGGCATCGGCATGTGGTTAGGCGCGATCATGTGGTTCAACGTGTGGTTCATCATCTGGCCGGGCCAGAAAAAGAACCTCGGCCTGGTCCAATGCACGCCTGAGGAAAAGGCTCGCGCCACGCGGATCGCCGGCTTGGCGTCGCGCGTCAACACGTTGCTGTCGATCCCCATGCTCTATGGCATGACATCGGTGCATTTCTATTAATCGCCGTTCCCCGGCGCCAACGGAAAGGCGGGCTTAGGCCCGCCTTTTTGTTTGGATCGAACCGCGGCGCTCGTTTGTTGCCATAGAAGCGCCCCCTAACATTATCGCGAGGCCGATATGGCATTCGAACTTCCACCCCTGCCCTTCGCCAAGGATGCACTTGAGCCGCATATGTCGGCGAAGACGCTGGAATTCCACCACGGCAAGCACCACGCCGCTTACGTGAAGACGCTGAACGAGCTGATCGAAGGCTCGCCGCTCGAAAAGAAATCGCTCGATGACATTATCGTCGAGACGGCGAAAGACCAAACGAAGGCGACGATCTTCAACAACGCGGCGCAGGTCTGGAACCACACTTTTTTCTGGAACTGTCTGCGCAAGGGCGGCGGCGGCCAGCCGAAGGGCGATATCGCGAAAAAGATCAATGCCGATCTCGGCGGCTACGACAAGTTCGCAGAGGAATTCAAGAAGGCCGGCGACACCCAGTTCGGCAGCGGCTGGGCATGGCTGGTGCTCGACAAGGACAAGCTCAAGGTCATCAAAACGCCGAATGCCGGGAACCCGCTGGCCCAAGGCCAGGTCGCGCTCCTGACCATCGACGTCTGGGAGCACGCCTACTATCTCGACTTCCAGAACAAACGTCCCGACTTCATCAAGACGTTCCTTGAACACCTGGTGAATTGGGATTACGCGCAGCGCAATCTCGAAGCGCGGCACGCCCTGGCTCATTAGTTAGCCTCAATCGCCGGCGCGCGCGTCCTCGCGCTTGGCTTCCGCGCCTATCGGCGCGCGCCCGCACTTGCTCGCGAACCGCATCCCGTCCCGGGATGCGGTTTTGCATTAAATCGGCGGAAACAGTGCCGCCGCGACGCGGCGCCCTTCGGTCAGCAGCACAGCGTAAGTGCGGCAGGCGGCACCGGTATCCATGGCGTCCGCGACGACGCCGATCTTCTTGAGCTCGGCCCGCAACGTCGGCGGCACGAGCTGCATGCGCTTGCCGCAGCCAATCAGCAGAATCTCGACCGCGTTTTCGGTGCCGACGCGATCGCGGATCGGCCCGAGATTGTCCATCGTCATGTCCGACAGCGACGACACCGGCCACGCGATCGTTGCGTCGGTACAGACGATGATCGCGCCAGAAAACGT
Organism: Allostellaceae bacterium; assembly: GCA_025451725.1. Taxonomy (GTDB): domain Bacteria; phylum Pseudomonadota; class Alphaproteobacteria; order ATCC43930; family CGMCC-115725; genus JAATGI01. The sequence continues at coordinate 31,059 of JANWJX010000038.1, read as the reverse complement.
TACGCCGCTGACGCGGAAGCCGCCCGCGCCGTAGGCCTCGATGACCTGACGGTCGGGCGCTACGGCCGGGGTGATATCCATGATGGTTTAACGCGCCGGCTTCGCGGCTGGTTTCGCCCCCGGCTTCGGCGCGGCCGGTTCGGGCTCGTCCTTGGTGCGACTGCCGCGCTTCGGGCGGATGTAGTAGAGCATCGGCGCGGCGATGAAGAGCGACGAGTAGGTGCCGACCACCACGCCCCACATCATCGCGATGCTGAAACCGCGCAACACTTCGCCGCCGAATACCAGTAAGGACAGCACCGCGAGAAACACCGTGCCGACGGTAAGGATGGTGCGCGACAGCGTCTCGTTGAGGCTGCGGTTGATCAGTTCCTTGAATTCCATGCTGCGGTGGCGGCGCATGGTTTCGCGGACGCGATCGTAGATCACCACCGTGTCGTTGACCGAATAGCCGGCGATAGTCAGGATCGCCGCCAGCGTCGTCAGGTCGAATTCGATCTGCAACAACGCGAATAAGCCGATCGTGGTCAGCGTGTCGTGGAGCGTCGACAGCATCGCGCCGACGCCGAAGGGCCATTCGAAGCGGAACCAGACATAGGCGGCGATCGCGAGCAGGGCGAGCACCGTGGCGATCACGCCGGCGCGGATCAACTCGTCGCCAACCGTCGGGCCGACTACTTCGGTGCGGCGATAGTCGACCGTGTTGCCGAGCGCCGCCTTGATCTTGTTGACCCCGGCCATCTGTGCCTGGTCGTTGCCGGGCTGGCGCGGCACGCGGATCAATACCTCGTTCGCGGAGCCGAAATTCTGCAGCGACACTTCGCCGAGGCCGAGACTGTTGAGCTTCGGTCGCATGGAGGCGAGATCCGCCGGTCCGCTGACGGTGCGCGCCTCGATGAGCGTACCGCCGGCGAAATCGATGCCGAAATTCAGCCCCTGCACCAGGAACAGCACGATCGAGCCGATGGTCAGCACCGCCGACAAGGCGAAGCCGACCTTGTGCCACCCCATAAAGTCGATGTTGGGGATATGGCGGATGACGATGAGCGGGCGACGGAACATGGCGGCTCTTTATGTCTCTCTCGTCATTCCCGCGTAAGCGCGAATCCAAGGCAAGCGACGTGCAGCTGCCCTGGGCCCCTGCTTCCGCCGGGACGACGAATGAAGGATCGATTGAACGCTACCCGGCATGGCATCAGATCGGAATCTCTTTGGGTTTGGTACGGCGCAGCCAAGTCACGATCTGGAGCCGCGTCACCAGAATGGCCGAGAACAGCGACGTGAGCACGCCGATGCTGAGCGTCACGGCAAAGCCCTTCACGGGTCCCGAGCCCAGGAAAAACATCAGGGCGCCCGCGACAAGCGTGGTGACGTGGCTGTCGAGAATGGTGCCAAAGGCGCGCTCGAACCCGGCCTGGAGCGAGGAAATCAGCGAGCGGCCGCCGCGGACTTCTTCGCGGATGCGCTCATAGATCAGCACGTTGGCGTCGACCGCCATGCCAAGCGTCAGCGCGATGCCGGCGATGCCGGGCAGCGTCAGGGTGGCGTCGAGCAGGCTCAATGCGCCGAACATCAGGCACAAATTGAAGAACAGCGCGATGTTCGCGAAGATGCCGAACAGTCCGTAGAACACGAACATGAAGATCACGACCAGCACCACGGCGACGACGCTGGCGGTGGTGCCCTCGCGGATCGAGTCCGCGCCGAGATCGGGGCCGACGGTGCGCTGTTCGAGGATGGTGAGCGGTGCCGGCAACGCGCCCGCACGCAACAGCAAGGCGAGGTCGCTCGCCGACTGAACGGTGAAACTGCCCGAGATGATACCTTGCCCGCCCAGGATCGCCTCGCGGATCACCGGGGCGCTGATTACTTTGTTGTCGAGCACGATGGCGAAGCGCTTACCGACATTGTCGCGCGTCGCCTCGCCGAACCGGCGAGCGCCGGTGCTGTCGAATTTGAAGCTGACCACCGGCTCGTTGCCGTTCTGGAAAGTCGGCTGCGCATCGGTCAGCGTATCGCCCGAGACCATGATGCGGCGCTTAACGACGATCGACCCGGCGGGCCCGCCCTTGCCGCCGTTGGCGCGATCGTCCTCCATCGGCATGATGACGTCGCCGGGCGGAACGTGGCCGCGCGCCGCCTCCTCGGGATTGACGTTTTCGTCGACCAACTGGAACGTCATTTTCGCGGTGCGGCCCAGCAGTTCCTTGATGTGCTCGGGATTGCCGACGCCTGGAAGCTGAACCAGGATGCGATTTTCGCCTTCGCGCTGAATCGCCGGCTCCTTGGTGCCGCTTTCATCGATGCGGCGCCGCACGATCTCGATCGATTGCTCCACCGCCGAGCGGCGCCGTGCCTCTAGAGCGACCGAACTGAATTTGATCGAAACATGGCCGTCGGGATCGACGCCGGTTTCGATGTCGGAATCGATCTTGCGCGCGATCTCGCGCACTTGCTCGGCCGTCTTGGGGTCGGACAGGTTGAAGCGCACCTCGGTGGCGGTCGCCGCGAGCCCGGTATAACCGATATGGGCCTTGCGCAATTCGGCGCGCATGGAGTCGACAACGTTTTCCAGCCGCTCCTTCACTACCGCGCTCATATCGACTTCGAGCAGCAGATAAGAGCCGCCGCGCAGATCGAGGCCAAGATTAAGCTGTTTGTGCGGCAGCCAGCTTGGCAGGCCAGACAGCGCGCGCTCGGGGAACGCGTTGGGCAACGCCAACAGCACGCCGATGACGCACGCGGCGATAATAACCGTCACCAACCATCGCGAAAAATAGAGCATGGGTCGTAATCAGCCGCGTTTGCCGGATTTCGCCTTGTCGCCGGCTTCCGCATCATCGTCCTTGTCGTCGGTTTCTTTGGCTTTGGCGGGCTCGCCACGCGTCAGGACGCTGGCGACGGTGCTGCGCACGACGCGGACGCGCACCCCTTCGGCGAGGTCGACCTGCAATTCATCGTCGCCGGCCTTGGACACGGTGCCGATCAGTCCGCCGCCGGTGACGATCCGGTCGCCGCGCCGGATCGCGTTCAGCATCGCCTTCTGTTCCTTGGCTTTTTGCTGCTGCGGGCGAATCAGGAAGAAATAGAAAACGACAAAAATCAGGGCCAGCGGAGCGATCTGCACCAGCGTGCTGGAAGCGCCATCGCCGCCTCCAAACAGCGATTGGGCATGGGCCGGCGTGATCAACATCCAGTGCTCCTAGCGGCTTGGGGATTGGAAACGTGGAAATCACTTGATAATTGCTTTGGCCGAAAAGCGCAACCGAACGCCGGGCGGGCATCGCCGTCGGCGCCGGTGCGGAATTTGAAAATCCTTTGCGAAATACAGCGCATTTACGACTAATTCCCCAAATAGGTGTGTTCCGAGTGTACACCGTATAATGCGTATATGGACTTTCGCCTTCAAAGGTGCGGCAACACCGGTTTTATTCATCTGTTTACCGCGACCGTTTACCTTATTCGGATGTCCCTTTCTCCGCTTTTTGCAGCGGCCAAAACGCTTGCCCGTGTCGCCGCCCTGACGATTGCCCTCGTTCCGGCCGCCCATGCGGACGGGATGGGCAATTCGTCAGTCGCGCTGGCGGTGCATCCCGAGGCGGTGCCGATCGTACCGATTCGCCGTACCGGCACGATCATCGCGGCCGATTGGACGATTTTCAAAAGCCGCTTCATCCGCGACGACGGCAAACTGGTCGATAGTTTTTCGGCCCTGTCCCACAGCGAGGGTCAGGGCTATGCGATGCTGTTGGCGCTTGGCGCCGACGACCGCGCCACCTTCGACAAAGTGTGGAACTGGACGCGCACCAATCTGAAGCGGCCGACCGACTCGTTGCTGGCCTGGAACTGGACACCGACCCTGGGCGGACCGGGCGGCGCCATCGGCGACAGCAACGACGCCACCGACGGCGACATCCTGGTGGCGTGGGCACTGCATCGCGCGGCACGCCAGTGGCAGGCACCGGCCTACGACGCGGCCGCCAAACCGATCGCGCGGGACGTGCTGGCGAAATTGGTACGCGATGTCGGCGGCTTTGCGGTGCTGTTGCCTGGGTTGAGCGGCTTCGAGCATGACGGCGCCATCACCGTCAATTTGTCCTATTGGATCTTCCCGGCATTCCTGTCGCTCAATGAGATCGTGCCGTCGCTGCGCTGGTACGAACTTGAGCGCAGCGGACTCTATCTGGTGAGCGTGGCACGCTTTGGCGCGTCGAAACTCCCAGCCGACTGGATGGTGGTGAAGCCGAACGGCGATGGCGGTCTTGACCTGTCGCTGCTGCCGGACAAACCGAATTACGGCTTCGACGCGATGCGGATTCCCCTCTATCTGCTTTGGGATGGCAAGGCTTCAGCAGACAATGTCGCGGCATTGCTTTCGTTCTGGAAAAACTGTAAAGATAATAAGATACCGGCTACTGTTAATCTAATTTCCGGGACCGTTTCGACCTATCCGATCCCGCCCGGGATGCGCGCGATCGTCGCTGCGGTCGAAGCGCATTCGGCTCAGCCAAACGTCCGCGTCAGCGCCGCTTTGATCCCGACGCTGCCGGCGCTCGCCGACGACAAGGATTATTACTCCGCCGCCCTCGGCCTCTTGGTGCGGCTGGCGCTGAGCGAAAGAAGTTAAGGTCTAGCCCGCGCGGGCGATCAGGCGATCGACTGTGGGATGCGCCGAAGACGGCGCCAGCGCGGTGGTGCCGCCGACATCGCCGATCAGCAGCTTGGCCTGACTCACCGCCGCCTGGCGCTGCGACACCGACATGTTGCGATAGAGCTCGACGCGCTTCGCCGTGGCATCGCGGTCGCCCTCTTCCTCAGCCAGCCGATACCAGGCGAAGGCCTGCACCGGATCGACCTGGACGCCGTCGCCGGTGGCGTACAACGCTGCCAGCGCCGACTGCGCCGGACGTACGCCGTGGCGGGCCGCGCGCTCGTACCACATCGCGGCGAAGCTGCTGCTGCGCGGGACGCCGACGCCGTTCTGGTAGGCGTGGCCGATACGGTACTCCGCCGCCGGGAAACCGCCCGCTGCCGCATTCATGAACAGGATGGCGGCGCCAACCGGATCGCGCTTCACGCCCAACCCGTCGCCGGTCAGCACGCCGAGATCGTATTGTGCCTCGAGCGAGCCGGACTTGGCCGCCACTTCGAACCAGCGCGCCGCGCCGGAATAGTCGGGCTTCGCCGTGTTGACGAGCTGAAGCCCGAGGCGAATCTGCGCGTCGGAATCGCCGGCGACGGCACGGTTTTCGAGATCCGACAACGGCGTCGGCGCAGCCTTGTTCCACGCCGTAAGCTGGCCGAGACGATGCGCTACCGCGGCGACGGTGTCGCCGCTGCTCATGACGCCGAGACCAAACAACACGATGAACACCGTGGCCGCGACCAGGAGAGCGCGGTTGGAGCTGCCGGCGTCGGTGTGGGCGCGCATGCGGATCGGCGTCACCGGCTCGCGCGGCACCTCGACCGATGCACGGCGGCGCGGCGGATCGGAAAGCGGCGGCAGGCGATGATCGGCGGCGCGGCGCGGTTCGTCCGTGACGGTCTCGGCAAGCTCGAAAGCGAGGTCGATCTCGTCGTCGGACAGATCGGGTTCGGGCTGCGACGGCTCGGCGACGGGGGGAGCGACTGGTTCGGCGCGCGGCGCGGCGTTCGCTTGGGATTGCGTTTCGGCGGGTGCAGGCGCTGGGACGATGACACTGGGCGCGTGGGCCTGCGACGCGCGCTCGGTCCCGTCGGCGGGCACCCACTTGAACACCAGCGCACCGCCACGTTTGCCGCTGAGCCGCACCTGCATCGCCTCGTTGCCCGCAAGGCGGTGCAGCGTGTCGCCGTAGAAGCCCTCAAGTACGAACGGCAACTGGTCGAGCCGCTTTTCGAACGGCCACGGCGTGCGATGCTCGAACACGATCGTGTCCTGACGATCAAGCACCGCGACCCATCCCCAATCGAGGATCGACAGCGCGCGGTTGATCGCCGGCTCAAACTCGTCGCGCACCGACGGCAACGGCGTCAGCAATTCTTGGCTCATACGCAAGCCGACCGTGCGCAACAGCGTCTCGGTGCGGCGTGACCCCTGGCGCTCCTCGATCTCGCGCGCCAACGCCGCCAGCGCATTGACCCAATTGACGGCGCGCCGTTCCGGCACTAGCCCGCGAGCCTCGTCCCGCTCGCGGCCAGTGGGATCGAGTCCGGCAGTGCCGCGAATCATGGCCTCAAACTCGGCGAGCACGCGATCGCCGCTCAGATCGTCCAACGGTGCCATCTCAACGACGCTCCCTCATTCATAATGCGGTCCGGCGCGGCCCTCCCCCGGACCGTTCGCCGCCGGACCGTACCGATCAGTAAATGTTGAACTTCTTCTTCAGATAGACGCTGAGAATCTGTTCGTTGAAGTTATAGGAATTGTCCGCCGCGAAGCTCGCTCCGAGTATCAGCAGCGGCGCCACTTCGTATTCCGCCTTGCCGGTGACGCCGTAGATCGCCGTGACGACACTTTGGCTCGGGAACACCGGTGGGCCGCCGTCATTGCCGATCGCAAACGCTTGCAACCCTCCGTCAAGCGGGAAATAGGGTTGTGAGCTGTTGTGGAACTCCATCACACCGATCTGACCGCCCAGGCTGTAGGACAACCTGCCCCAGCGACCGGACCACTCGATCGGCACCGTGGCCTCGATCGCGGTTTGCGGGCTGAAGTAGCCGCCATTGCCCAAAGTGAAGAAATCCTCGTTGTGCTGATATGCTTGCGCCTGGAGATTGACGCCGATCTTCAGCGCGCCGTGTTCGGTGCGATAGAACCGCCAGTACGCGCCGCCGCCAGCATCGACCATCCAGTTGTTCTGCACATGCGTGCCGTCGATGAAGGCGCCGGTGATGTCGCCGTAAATACCGGTGCGCCCATTGTCGAAACCCATTTCGAGGCGGCCGCCGGTCCGGGTCACGCCGCCCCAGGTCTGGCCTGACAGCGGATCGCGAACGCCGGCATAGGCCAGCAAGCTGTCGGTCACCGGATCGCGGAAGCCGGACACCTTGATCGACGTCTGGGTGTCGAGCGGGATCGACCACACGGCATGCCCGATGACGTTTGAAATCGGGAAGCCGAGCGGGGTCGAACCCACTTCCAGCGCCAGATTGTCCAAGGTGTAACCGACCTTCACCGCGATGCCATCAGCGGAGCCGTCGAACCCCGGCGATGTGGTCGCGCCGGCGCCGAGAATGGCGTTGGTGCCGAAGCGGCGGAACACGGTGGGATCATTGTTGTTGAGCGAACCCGATGCTGCGGCGGTCGGCTCGACTTGCAGCGTCAGGAAGCCAGGGCCGACGCGCGCGCCACCCGTGATCGGCAGCGACACGACAGCGAATTGGCTCAGGCCGGGCTCGCCCTCGATGTTGCGAAAATTGACGCCGCCTTGCAGATAGGGCCGCATTGGATCGCGCACCTGCTCCATCTGTTCGGCAACCTGCTCCGCGAGTTGCTGATCCTCGGTGGTCGCAGACGTCACAATCACCGGGCCGCCCAGCGCCGGCACCGGATATGCCGGGTTGCTCCCGTAGGTTGGACCGGTCTGATATGCCGAGTAATACACTTGGTTTGGCGGCGCTTCCCGCGTGATCGGCGCGTAAAGCGCTCGTTCGCGCTCGCGTTCCCGCTCGTAGTAATAACGGTCGCCGTAACGGTCGAAGAAACTATCGCGCTCCGCGAACGGATTGCCGCCGACATAATTGACGTCGGACAGATAGCCGTATTGTTCGCCGGCGATCCAGATGTCGCCATTGCGCCGCGCCAGCTCGCGCTGCGCGATCGCGAGTTCGGCGAGCGCGGTATCATTGTCGCCTTCGGCGCGCGCCAGTTCGGCGGCAAGCAGATGCAACCGTGGATCGTCCGGCGCTTGCGTCAGACCCTGGTTCAGCAGCAGATGCGCGCGGTCGTAGTCGCCGACTACGATGGCGGCGCCGACGATCTCGCGCCGCGCGTCCATGTTGCTCGGATCGGCGCGCAGGATGCGGGTGTATATCTCCACCGCGTCCTCATGACGCCCCGCGCTGTCGTAGATGCGCGCCAAGGCAGCGAGCACCGTCGCGTCGCGCGAGATCTCGAGTTCGGGCTTGAGCCGGTCATAGGCGGCGGCGTAATCGCCCTTGAGCCGCGCGGCGTCCGCGAGCTTGATGGCAAGGCCGCGATGCAGGTCGGCGACGCGCGTTTGCTGTGCCGGACGCATCTGCGCCGACTGAGTGTCGATGGCATGCATCACCGAAATCAGTTCGTCGATGGCCCCGACGCGAAGCAGCACACCGGCATACTGAATCTGCCCGTCGAGCGTCGGATTGGGCCCAAGCGCGGCGCGCATCGCCTGCACGGCGCGCTGGGAATCGCCGATGTCGACATAGGCGTCGGCGGCGACGCCGACCACGCCGATATTGGCGTTGGCACCGGCAATGATGCCGTCGAGGATCTGATGCGCCTCGGCAAGTCGGCCGCGCCGCGCCAGCGCGATCGCGCGCCGCGCATCGGCGGATGCAATCCATTGATGCGACATCGTGCCGAAATCGGCGATGGCGGTGTTCGAGGGCACGCGCTTCGCCAGTTCCGACGCACGTTGGTAGTCGCCGCGTTCGCCGTACCAGATCGCCGCGGCTGCATAGGTCTCCGCTGACGCGTTCGGTGCCGCCGCCATCGAATTGATCAGGCGGTCGGCGCCGGCGCGATCCCCCATGCGCACCATGAGGCGGGCAAAGTCGAGCTTGAACCATGGATTGCCGGGGTCGTGCGCCATCGCGTCGCGATAGAGCGCGATCGCGCCCTTGGTGTCGTTGCGATTGACGGCGGTGCGCGCCCGGTCGGCGAGAGCGGCCGCTTCACGGCGTGAAATGTCCTCAGGACGCATGACCGCGCCCGCCTCGGGCACGACGGCGGCGAAGTGCCGCGCTTCCTTGGCGCGGCCAGTCGCTACCAGCACAGCAGCCAGACCGGTCGCGGCCTCGCGATTATGAGGCTGTGCTTTTAGCACTTCGCGGAAGATTTTTTCCGCCTCGCCCCAGCGCTTGGTCGCGCGCGCGACCTCGGCCAGCGCCAGCTCGGCATTGGTGTCGCCGGCGACCGGATGCTCCAGCGCCTCGCGTGCCTTGGCTTCCGCTTCCTTGTAGCGATGCGCGCGCAACGCGGACTTCGCCTGCGCCACGTCGTCGAGATAGACCGCGGTCTCGAGCGCGTCGCGCCACTTGGTCTCGCCTGCAGGCAGCAGCGACACGGCTTCGGTCAACAGCGCGCGCGCCTCGTGCAAATTGCCTTCGCGTTCGCGCACCACGCCGAGGCCACCGAGCGCGTCGACGTCCTTCGGGTTGGCCTTGATCAGGGCCTGGAACATTTCGGCCGCTTCCTTGAGGTGGCCGGCCTCGAGTGCTTCCATCGCCTTGCGGTGCGCCTCGTCGGTCCCGAACCGCCCGGTGTTCGCGGGGTTCTCGAGGTCCGCGAGCTTCTTGACGACCGCGTTGTCGTTCGCATGCGACGCGAGATAATTCTTGTAGAGCGGCAAATCGTCCTTGGTGGCGCCGAGCCAGATCAACGCGTCGTGCCAGCCCTGGGTCGCTTGGCGCCCGATCGACGGATCGCCAGCCAGCGAGGCCATCATCGCGATGCCCTGGCGACGGGTCGCCTCGTGATAAGTCAGGACGCGGGCATAGGCGTATTGCACCGATAGATCGTTCGGCAGCGCCGCCGAGAGTTGTTGCAAGCCCTGCTTCGCTTCCTCCCAACCGGACTTGGTGCCCGCCAACGTCTCGTAATATTCCCGCGCTAGGTCGGGCGGCGGCGGCTGATTCTTCAGCGCGCGCTTATAGGCTGCAACCGCGGCATCAAACTGTCCGGCGCGCGCTAGGCGGCGCGCCTCGTTGATCGTATCCGGCGGAACGGCGCCGACCGCGATGGCGTGTTCGAGAACGACATTCTCAGGACCGTTGGGATGAGCGGTCTTGAGCTGCGCTGCATAGGCGCGAGCCTTGTCGAGATGCCCGGCGCGCGCCTCGATGATGCCGAGATGCAGCAGCGCCTCGGCGTTGCCCGCATCCGACTCGAGCAGCTTCTCCCACGCAACTTCGGCCCGAGCCGGCTGATGCCGGTCTTCCCAATAGCGGCCTTGTTCCTCCAGCGCCTTTTGCGCCGGACTCAGTTGCGCGTAAGCGCCTCCGGCAAGCAGCGCCATCGCCAACGTGGCGAGCGCGATGCCCCCAACCCGTTCCCAAATGAGCATGAGTTCTCTCTTCCCAAGTCGGTACGGCCTTTTGCTTTACGGTGATTCGGCCGTTTGGTAATGTTTTTGGTGAGACTCACCGATTCGCTCCCTGCAGGCGACGGCGAGCTTTTATTCCGAGCACGACGAATGCGACCGCCGCCATCGCCGCGCATGCGGCGAACAGCAGAATCGCGATCACGATTGGCTGGTCGGATAGGTTCCACCGCAGCCAGGTCCACCGCGCCAGCGTGCCGACATCGTAGCGGCGGCTGAGGCGGAAGCTCTGTACGTCGTTCGGGCGGATCAGGACAAGGTCGTCCTGGACCTTCACGACGCGGTCGTTGGTCTGCAACAGACGGGCGGTTGCCGCGACATCCTGCGAGGTCGTGCCGGCAATTGCGACGACGCTGCGATCATCGTTCAATGGCGAGCGAAAACCGACGATCGCACCCTCGCCGCCCTGTTGGGCCTGGAGCCAGTCGTTGACTTCGCTGATGTGGCTGCGACGGTTGCGCCAGTCGAACGCGAGCTGGATACGTTCCCACCAGCTCCGTTCCATGGCATGGAGCCGCCCGGCGCTGACATCGAGACCGGTGCGTGACGTCCAAGCGCCGAGCAGCGGCTGATGTGTGAACGAGCCGATCAGCACCAAGTCACGATTGGCGACGCTATTGACGTCGCCAGAACGCACCACTTCGGCGTTAAGCGTCGGATAGCCGGTGGCTTCGCCGAACATCGCCATAGTCTCGAGGAACGCCTCGGTGTCGTCGGCCGTCGTCTGATCGGGCATCACCACCGCGGTGTGCGACAGGTCGGCGTCCCGGGTGAAGGGGAAGCCGGCATTGGCGAAGAACGACAGGTTCGGCATCGGCGCGTAGTGCGGCGATTGCGACAAGTCGATTGTAGAGTCCGGGTCGATCTCTTCAACTAACGTCGATGCCCGCGTCGCGTCGCATTGCGGCGACGGCGCCAGATCGAAATAGAAGTTGAGGCGGTTGCGGCCGGTCAGCAGGAACGGCGGGATATCCACCGTGCCGCTATGCTGCGCGCCGCCGGGATTGATCAGCGTCCCGGTCGCTGCCAACGGAACGCTGCGGAACGGCGTGTTGTTGAGCGAGACATCGAGGCGCGAATGGCTGAGATCGACGATCTGTTCCTGGTTCACATGGAACCGCAACGACATCGGGATGTTGGCGTCGATCCAGTTGAAATAATCGGGCGCGCTGCGGAAATCGATGACGATCGGCTCCGGCCGAATGCCATGAGAGCGCAGTTGATCGGGCGTCGCCAAGTCGGAGAATTTCACCGGGTGCGTGTCGGCGATCCAGCCGGGCGCGTCGTACGGCTTGCGTTCGGGCGTCGAGACGGCGGCAACCGCCGAAACCGCGCCACTCTTATAGGCACCGTGCCCCAAGGCGAGACCGCGTGCGGCGACTTTGAGGTCGTCGGCGTTGCGGCCCATGACCAGCAGCAGTTTGCCGCTTGGATTGTTCGGGTTCGGCACGATCGCCAGCGTCGGTCCCGCCGCTTGCGGCAGCGTCAGGCCCGGAATGTTGTCCTTGCCCATCGCGAAAACGATGGCATTGCCGGCGGGCACCGTGCCGAACACCGCCGGCAGATGAACGCCGCGGAAACCGGCCATGCCGCCAAGCCACGATGCAACAATGCCCGATGCTTCGAGTTCGGCGGGGCCGGGCGTACGGCCGAAGACGAAACTGGTTTCGAGTGCGTGCGGATCGCGATCGTCGAAGAACGGCAACGGCAGCACGGCGAGATCGTTGGCGAGCGGCAGGCGGCCGGCGGTGACGTCGACCGCGCTGCGCGGGCCGATGGTCATCCACGGTCCGTTTTCGTTAGCCGTACATGACGCGAGCGGCACCCCAAGGAGCTTGAAACCGACGCGGTTGTAGTCACCGAGCAAAATCGGATCGACCGGCAGATCGACCGGGGTCGCGCTGTGGCGGTCGGAGCCCACGTCGATCGTCCCCACGGCATCGCCATTGACGGTGACTTCGAGCTTGGTGTCAGCAGGGAAGCCGGCGGAATTCTCCAGCAGCAGCCGCAGCCGCGCCGCGGTGATGACTTCGTCGCGACGCACCATGTAGGTGACGCCACCTTCAGCGCTGCCCTCGACCAGACGGAGGCCCTGTGGCGCGCCGAGATCCTTGAAAGCATAAGTCATATAGCCGCTCGCCGGGAACGGCGCGGAAACAGAGGTCGGTGCCGAGCTCGGCGTCGCCCCCGGCGGCGCGGTTGCTGCGGGCGGCGCGCTGGGAGCTGCGGGCGTCACGGGCGCCGTCTGACCAGCGGTCTGTCCAAAGGCCGAAGCCGCCGCCAGCGACAGCAGGAAGGCTAGGATCGAGGCTTTCATTGACGTGACCCCTCGCGCCGGCCGCGTGAAAACAAGACGCCCATTCCGACGCCCAGCACGCGGACCATCGACCGGAACGGACCTTCGATCGGGCCGTACTCCCAGCCGGTCCACGCATCGCCGCGGCCGAGAATGGCGGCGACCAGAAGCTGTTCTTCCTCGAGCGTCAGCGGCGCGAATTGCACGCGCAGTGGACCGCCCGCCCCGCCGATGACCGAGGCGGGGAACAGCGCGTCCTGTTGACCGCAAGGCAGCCGCACCACCACTTTTTCGGCGTGATCGGCCAGCGACGGATCCTCGAGCCGGAACGCACCTCCGCCCTTCGACAGGTTAAGCGTCCAGGCGCCGGTCTGACGACCGTCGGGGAAGAAGATCGTCGCCGGCAATTCGGCTTCGACGCGGACCGTCGAACGGACCTGGCGCCGCTCGCGGCCGACCGACAGCACGGCCAGCATCACGATCAGGTTGAACGTTGCCCATGTCAGGTTGATCATGATCACGGCCTTAACGTCGGCGGGCACGCCCCACCACCAGCGCAAGGCGCCGAGCACGATGCCCGCGACGAGCAGCACACACACGATGATGTGCGGGCGCAGCAGCTTGGCGTCGAAATAATCCTTCTCGACCACGCCGCCCTTCGAGGTGACGTTGAAGCCGCCGCCGGAATTCGGCGCGATCAGCGTCTTTAGCGTCGGGATCAGCAAATGGAAGGCGAGAGAAGTCTCGTAAATCTCGTTCCAGAAGGAGTGCCGGTATTTGCCCTGCACATAGGCGTTCGTGATCAGCGTATGGAACAGGTGAGGCCCGGCGAACGCCAGGAGCATGAACGCGCTGGTGCGGATGATGTTGATGTCGAGGATCAGGTAGGCCAGCGGCGCCAGCAGGAACACCACGCGCGGCAGCGCGAACAGGAAGTGCGCCATCGCGTTGAGGTAGCAGATGCGCTGGCCGAAGCTGAGACCGCGGCCGAACAGCGGATTATCCTTGCGCAGAATCTGCACCATGCCGCGCGCCCAGCGCATGCGCTGGCCGACATGGATGGCGAAACGCTCGGTCGCGAGACCGGCCGCGAGCGGCAGGTCGAGATAAGCGGAGTTCCAGCCCTTGCGGTGCATGCGCAGCGCGGTGTGGGCGTCCTCGGTCACGGTCTCGACCGCGAAACCGCCGACACTCTCCAGCGCAGTGCGGCGCACCACGGCGCACGAGCCGCAGAAGAAGGTCGCGTTCCAGAAATCGTTGCCGTCCTGGACCAGGCCGTAGAACAGCCGACCCTCGGGCGGGACCTGATGCTCGATGCGCAGATTGCGCTCGAACGGATCGGGCGAATAGAAATGGTGCGGCGTCTGCACCACGGCCATGTTGGCCTGGCGCACGATCCAGCCTAGCGTCATCTGCAGGAAGCCACGGGTCGGGACGTGGTCGCAGTCGAAGAACGCGATCACCTCGCCTTTGGTATTGAGCAGCGCGTTGTTGAGATTGCCGGCCTTGGCGTGGGCGTTGTCTGCGCGGGTGATATAGCCGCAGCCGATGCTCTCGCAGAAACGGCGGAAGTCGGCCCGGCGCCCGTCATCGAGACACCAGACCTTAAGCTTGTCGCGCGGATAATCCATCGACATCGCGGCGAAGATGGTGTCCCGCACGATCGACAGCGGCTCGTTGAAGGTCGGGATGAATACGTCGACCGTCGGCCACAGTCCGACATCGTCGGGCAGCGGCACCGGCCGACGGTGCAGCGGCCACGAGGTCTGCACATAGCCGAAGGCCAACACGAACAGCGCGTAGATTTCGGAGCCGAGCAGAATCCAGCCGAGTACGCTTTCCAGCGGACTCGTGAAGCCGGTGGTCGCGGTGATGCGCCAATAGATGTAGCGCGTCGACACCGCCATCGACATGAACGCCATCGCCAACACCAGATAGCGGTTGGCGAAGCGGCGCATGACCAGAAGACTGGCGCAGGTCGCGATCCCGAACAGCGCTTGCTCCTCGAGGCCCATGGGCGCGATCGCCACCAGCACCAGCATGACCAGCGCCAAGGCGATGACGATGATGAATCCCAGGCCGGTCCGCGAGCGCTCGACGCCCGGAGGCGGCGCGGGGGTCTCGCGGGTCTGGGTTAGGCGTTCGGCAACGGCGCTCAGTTGAGTTCTCCATTCGGCGAGCACAGGCGGTCCACATGGATCGCCAGCGCGACAAGGCTGCGCGCAGCCTTCGAGGTCTGGTCGTGCAGTAGTACGGTTCGGCGCGAGGCCAATGCCTCGTCGACGATCGGGTCGCGCTCGATGGTGGCGGCGAGCTTGTCGCCAAATGTTTCATGCAGAAGCGCCAGCACGCTGCGTTGCAGCCGCGCGACTTGATCGAATTGATTGGCAACGACGATCGCCTTGCTGACAACGCCATCATCGGCGAGGAAGGTCTGGGCGTCGGCGAGCGACAGCGCGGCGTAAGAGCCGGCATCGGTCGGCGTCGCAACCACCAGTACGTCGGCGGCGCGAGCGAACGTGCGCGCGCTCGCGGACGGCAGCGAAGGCGCGTCGACGATCACCATCCGCCGAGCCGCCGCTTCGATAAGTTCGCTCACCTGGCCGCTCGTATCGTCGGCAAAAGGCACGACATCGACGCCGGACCCGGCCACGCCGCGCCCATCGACGGCATCGAAGCCGAAATGCAGTTTGAGCGTGTCCTGCGGATTGGCATCGACCGCCGTGACGTCCCAGCCTACGCTGCGCAGGCCTACGGCGAGATTGGCGGCCAGCATTGTCTTGCCGGCGCCGCCCTTGAAGGACGTGACGACGATCAGTGGCATCAGCGTGCCCCCACCCGTTCGAACAAATGGCTCGGCACGCCGTCGAGCGGTTGCCAGTCGCGCTGCCGGGGCTGAATGGTCGTCGGCACCTCCGCCGAGGGTGCCGGCGTCAGCGGCGCTAGTGGCTTCGCCCGTGTCTTGAGCGGCGGCGGCGCCATTCGCGCCTGTGGCTGGCGCTCAGCGACGGCCTGCGGCGCCGGCGCGAATACGGAACCCACATTTTGCGCCTGCCCCGATTCCTCAGCTCGCCGGAACAATAGCTCGAGCGGGCTCATATGGCGCGTCGGCCCGTCTTCATCCGTGACGGTCGGCGGCGGAACCACGGCAGGTTCGGGCCGTGGCTCGGCGCGCGGCGGCACATCTTCCACCGCCATCATCATGTGCGGCGGGTGCCACGCCCGGCGGGGCGTTTTCAGCATCGCGAACAGCGGCCATTCCTCGGCGGTTTTCGCGGCCTGGGCCGGCGTCGCCGGCGCAGGCATGGATGCGTGCGAAACCGCCGCCGGAGCCGCGGCCTCGGTCGACGCAGTGGGCGCCGACCGCGCTGCCATGCGCTGAAACAGGCTGTCGATCTCGCTACGCTGTTCGGTCACGCGACCAATCCTTTCTTTGCTGCCTGGGCAAAGCCCGCGCTTGTGGTGCGGATACCCTCAAATCTATGCTTTGTAATATTGTACACTGTTCTCGCTATCTCCGCTCGAATACTCGGGAAATCTCGGTAAATCCAAAATTAACCCAAGTTTTTAGCGCAAAAACGTCGTCAAATCCTTCGGCACTATTAGCCGGAAGATTCCTAACATTTGATGAATATTTGACGAGAGTTGCGGCCGTTACAGGCGAAGCTGGCGTCCCCAACGGGGTTCGAACCCGTGTTTTCGCCGTGAAAGGGCGATGTCCTGGGCCTCTAGACGATGGGGACATCGCGGGCCGTACGCGGCGAGGGTCTACCGGCATGACGACCATAAAGCAAGCGTGGCGTCCGGGGCGCGTATCGACGCGCCGGCGCCAGCGACATCACATCCACGGAAGCCCAGTGTTGCGCTAGCAATATGCGCTTCACCGCAGCCAACGACGTACATCTAGTTCCCCCAATGCTGCGAATTTAGATCAAGCGGGTGGTGCATCATGCTGATTCCGGGCCGTCAGGTGGTCAACGCCGGAAGCGAATCGCGATGCGGCCGCAGCGGGGATTTATCCGATAAATCAATAGCTTAAATTAAAATCTCTCAACCAGGACGCGCATACGGGGCTGTGCAGGAGACCGCGAGAATCCGGCAAGCGCGTTGATTTGTGACGGTTTTCCCGTCGAATCGTTTGGCGGCTTATACCGCCATGGAAGCCAGAACTGGTTCGTTGGGCGGCTGTTCGCGCTCTTGGGCAAGCCAAGACTGGAACATTGCGACGTTCCACAACGCGTAACCCCAATCCCATGTGCGATTGCGGTGATCCTGCCAGCGGGCGCCGATCGCGGTCGGGTCGAAATAGCCATCGCGGCGCAACGTCTCCGGAGCCACCAGATCGTCGATCCAATGTTTCAACGGACCCCGCAGCCATTCGTCGAGCGGCACCATGAAACCTTGCTTCGGCCGCTCGATCAGCTCCTTCGGCACATATTTGTAGAGGATCTCGCGCATCGCCCATTTGGTGACGTTGCCGCGCAATTTCATGTCGAACGGCAGGCGCGCCGCAAACTCGACGATGTGATGATTGAGCAGCGGCACGCGCACCTCTAGGCTCACCGCCATGCTGGCGCGATCGACTTTTGCCAGAATGTCGTCCGGCAAATAGATCATCATGTCGTTCAGCATCATTCGCTCGGCGATGTGCGGGAAGGTCCGCGCCAGATCGGGATCCGATAGCGGGAGCATCGGCTCCCGCGCGTCCATGACGACACTTTCGGGATTGTTCCAGACCGAGACGATTTCGCGGTGGAAATCGCCGCCGGCGGAACCGGAGAAAAGACGGCCGAGCTTTTTCAGCGATTGTCCGGGGCGCTTCGGCCGCTCGCTCTTCGGCAGCAGAGTCATCACCGCACTGGCGACGCCGTTCGGCACCGCCGTCATCAATGCGCCGGCGCCGCGGCGCACCGAATTCGGCAACGGCGAGATCGCGCGATGCAGCGAACGCGCCCAGCGATAGCGCGGATAGCCAGCGAACATCTCGTCGCCGCCGTCGCCGGACAGCGCGACGGTGACGTGCTCGCGCGCGAGACGCGATACGAGATGCGTCGGGATCTGCGATGAATCCGCGAAGGGCTCGTCGTACCAGATCGGGAGATTGGGGATCACCTCGCGGACGTTTTCGTCCGACACATAAAGTTCCGTGTGGTCGGTGCCGAGATGCTCGGCGACGGCTGCGGCGTGGCGCGCTTCGTCGAAGCCCTCAGTATTGAAGCCGATGGTGAAAGTCTTGATCGGACGCGAGTTGCTGGCCTGCATGAGCGCAGTGACGAGCGATGAATCGACACCGCCCGACAGAAACGCGCCGAGCGGCACGTCGGACACCATTTCGTTCTTCACCGAGCGCAGCATCAGATGTTCGAGCATCTCGACGCGATCGGCGTCGGTGCCAGGCACCGGATCGACCTGCGAGGTCTCGGCGATCATGCGCAAGTCCCAATAGCGCTCGATCTTCGGCTCGGACCCACGGCGATAGGTCAGCATCGCGCCGGGTTCAAGCTTCCAGGTGCGGCGATAGATGCTGTAGGGCGCCGGCACATAGCCATAACGCATGAACAGCGCTACGGCGTCGCGATCAATTTCGCCGCGCCACGATGGATGCCGACGCAGCGCCTTAAGCTCGGATCCGAACAGCATGACGCCGTCCTGGGTCAGGCCCCAATACATCGGCTTGATGCCGGCGCGGTCGCGCGCCAGCATCAGTTTGCGTTCTTGACGATCCCACAAAGCGAAGGCGAACATGCCTTCGCAAGCGGCGATGGCGGGGCGTTCGCCCCACAGCGCGATCGCTTCCAGCAGAATTTCGGTGTCGGAGTGGCCGCGCGGCACGACGCCCTCTTGCGCCAGCCGCGCCTTGATCTCTTTGAAATTATATATCTCGCCATTGAAGACGATGACATATCGGCCGCTCGCCGAAACCATCGGCTGATGGCCGAGCGGCGACAAGTCGATGATCGAAAGACGGCGGAAACCCAACGCGGCACCGGCTTCGGCATCGACCCAGACGCCGCCATCGTCCGGTCCGCGGTGATACAGCGTCTGCGCCATCGCGCCGACGATGGCTTCACGGGTTTGCCGCGTGGCAGGACGATAATCGATGTAACCCGTCAACCCGCACATACGGAGACTCTCCAAGCCACTGGCCAAAGGGCGTTTACCCGACCCTAGGCGGATACCGTAAATTATTTGTCAATTTGTCCTGAGACCGACGCGGCGTCGTCAACCAATAGCTGGATTTCTTCGCGACCCTGCCATCGATTGATGCGGACCTTTCCGGCGACGTGCACCGCCGTGCCGCGCGCCTTCATCAGTGCCGCGCCCAGCCCGTTCTCGGCTGCGCGGAACAGCATCGCCTTGACCCGCGCCCCGCCAGTAGCATCGCCCAACACCAGCCGCAGATGGTCGCCCGCGGCCCCCGCGGGCTCGGCATGAAGTATCTGTGCATGCGCCAGCGCGAAGCGCGGCTCGGAATTGCCAGTGCCGAACGGGCCGAGCCGCTCGACGGTTTCCGCGAGATCAAGAGATGCCGCGGCCGGCGCGATCATGCCGTCGATACCCATCTCGGGCATCAGCTCGGCGCCTGGCGCGAGACGCAATTGCATCTCGAGAAAATCGCGCAGCGCATCGACACCGTCATGCGCCAACGCGAAGCCCGCCGCCATCGCGTGACCGCCGCCGGTCAAGACCAGCCCCGCTTGGCGTGCCGCGATGATCGCCGGGCCGAGCGCGACGCCCGGCACAGAACGGCCCGAGCCCTTGCCGATGCCGCCCTCGATGGCGACGACGCAGGCCGGACGGTTGTAGCGCTCCCGCAGCCGCCCCGCGACGATGCCGATCACCCCGGCGTGCCAGCCCTCTTTCGCCACGAGTACGATGGCGCTGTGCGAATGCGCGGCGTCGACCATTGCAATCGCCTCGGCCAACACTTTGGCTTCGATGGTGCGGCGCTCGCGATTGAATTCGTCGAGACGCCGCGCCAAGTCGCGCGCCTCGGTCGGATCATCGCTCGACAGAAGACGCGCGCCAAGTTCTGACTCGCCGACGCGCCCTCCGGCATTGACGCGCGGCCCGAGCACGAAGCCGGCATGGTACGCATCGAGCCGTTCCTCGACCCCGGCGACGTCCGCCAGCGCGGCCAGCCCGACGTTGCGTCGCTGCCGCAGCACTTTCAGCCCTTGCGACACCAGCGCGCGATTGATGCCGGTCAGCGGCACGACATCGCAGATCGTGCCGAGCGCGACGAGATCGAGCCAGTCGAGCAGATTGGGCTCGGGCCGCGTCGCGTATCGGCCGCGTTGGCGCAGCACGCGATTGACGGCGACCGCGAGCAGGAACGTGACGCCGACCGCCGCGAGCATAGTGTGCGCGCCGCTTTCGTCGAGCCGATTGGGGTTCACCACCGCCAACGCCACCGGCAAATTCGGCTCGCCAATATGATGATCGACGACGATGACGTCGAGCCCGGCCTTGGCCACGGCGGCGAGCGGCGCGTGCGCGGTGATGCCGCAATCGACGGTGACCGCGACGCCGGCGCCCTGCTCTCTCAGCCGGAGCAGCGCCGCCTCGTTCGGCCCGTAACCTTCGCGTTGGCGATCGGGAATGTAGATGACGCTCTTACCGCCGGCGGCTGCAATGAAGCGCCGCAACAGCGCCGACGAGGTCGCGCCGTCCACGTCATAGTCGCCGAAGATCGCGATGGTTTCGTTGTTCTCGATGGCGGCGGCGAGACGTTGCGCCGCGCGTTCCATGTCCTTAAACGTCGCTGGATCGGGCAACGTCTCGCGCAGCGTCGGCGCCAAGAACCGTTCGGCATCATGGAGCGAAACGCCGCGCGCCGCCATGACGCGGCCGACGATTTCGGGAACCGCGAGGCGCTGCGAAATCGCCAGCGCGACGCGGTCGTCGCCACGGCGCGCACGCCAGCGCCGGCCCGCAAAAGATTGGGATACTCCGAGAAAACTTTCGAGCTCGGTGACGCTCACGGACCTATTTTCGAGAACGCCGCCATGTCGCGGTTGCGGGTGAAATCGTGCGTCGCGCCGATCAGCCGCACCGTGCCGGTCTTCGACCGCATCACCAGCGACTGCGTCGTGGCACCGCCCGGGAACCGCTTCACGCCGTGCAGCATCGAGCCGTCGGTGACGCCCGTCGCCGCGAACATGACGTCGCCTTTGGCGAGATCGGTCAGTCCGTACTTGCGGTTGAGGTCCTTGATACCGACGCGCTGGGCGCGGCCGCGTTCGTCATCGTTGCGGAACAGCAGCCGGCCCTGCATGTGGCCACCGATGCAGCGCAGCGCGGCCGCCGCGAGCACGCCCTCGGGGGCGCCACCGGAGCCGATATACATGTCGATGCCGGTATCGGGCCGCGAGGTCGCGATCACGCCGGCGACGTCGCCGTCGGAAATGAGATTGATACGCGCGCCGGCCTCGCGCACCTTGGCGATCAGTTCGGTATGGCGGGGCCGATCGAGGATGCAGACCAGAAGATCAGCGACTTCGCGTTTTTTCGCCTTAGCGAGATTCTTGAGATTGGTCGCCGGCTTTTCGTCGAGATCGACGATCTCGCCGAGGCCGCCGCCGATTGCGATCTTGTCCATATAGACGTCGGGCGCATGCAGCAGACCGCCACCTTCGGACAGCGCCAGTACCGCGAGCGCGTTCATATTACCTTTGGCGGTAAGCGTAGTGCCTTCGAGAGGATCGAGCGCAATGTCGAGCTTTGGCCCATTGCCGATGCCAACTTGCTCGCCGATATAGAGCATTGGCGCCTCGTCGCGCTCGCCCTCGCCGATTACCACCGTGCCGCGGATCGGCAGGGTGTTAAGCGCGCGGCGCATCGCGTCGACCGCCGCTTGGTCGGCGGCTCTTTCGTCGCCGCGCCCAATGAGGAGCGACGCCTGGAGCGCCGCCGCCTCGGTAACGCGCACCGCCTCGAGAGTCAGAACGCGGTCCATCGCGGTTTCTTCGGTCATGCGTCCCTCGTATCAGAGATTCTCGATGCGGATCAAACAAGGCGATTCGAGCACGGTCTTGAGCTTGCCGATCCGCGCCATCGCCCGCCGCATCGCGGCTTCTTCGGTCTCGTGCGTGGTAATGACCACCGGCACTGCCTCGCGCGCCTTGGCGCGGCCGCGCTGTAACATTTGTTCCATGGAGACCTGCTCGTCGCGCAGCGCGGCCGCGACATCCGCGATCACGCCGGGCCGGTCGGACACCATCAGCCGTATATAATAGGCGCCGCGATGGCGCGCCATCGGCGCAGTCTTGGGCGTGCGCAGTGCCTTCGCCGGCACGCCGAAGCCCGGCGCGCCGCGGCCCGCCGCGATGTCGATGAGGTCGGACACCACGGCCGACGCCGTCGGCGCGGCCCCGGCGCCGCGGCCTTCCAGCATCAGGCGACCGACGGCGTCGCCCTCGACCACCACGGCATTGAACACGCCCTCGACATGCGCGATCGGCGCGGTTTGCGGCACCATGCAGGGATGGACGCGCTGTTCGAGGCCGCGCTCGGTCGGCCGCGCCACGCCCAATAGTTTGATCGTGTAACCCAACTCGCCCGCGTACTCGATGTCCTGCGCCGAGACGTGGCGGATGCCTTCGACGTGGACGGCGCCAAGATCGACCGCGCCGCCGAACGCGACGGCGGCGAGCAGCGTCAGTTTGTGCGCGGTGTCGATGCCATCGATGTCGAAGGTCGGATCGGCCTCGGCGTAACCCAAGCGCTGCGCGTCGGCGAGCACGTCGGCGAACTCGGCGCGCTCGTCACGCATCCGCGTCAGGATGTAGTTGCAGGTGCCGTTGAGAATGCCGTAGATGCGCGTGACCCGGTTAGCGGCAAGGCCTTCCCGCAGCACTTTGAGGATTGGGATGCCGCCAGCGACCGCCGCCTCGAAGCCGAGCGACACGCCCTTTGCCTCAGCGCGCTTCGCCAACTCGGTGCCGCGATGCGCGAGCAGCGCCTTGTTGGCGGTAACGACATGCTTACCGTGCTCGATCGCCGCTTCGACAACGCGGCCGGCGATACCGTCGCTGCCGCCGATCAGCTCGATGACGGCGTCGATGCCCGGCAGCACCGCCATCGCGACCGGATCGGCGTGCCAGGTGCAGCCCGAGAGATCGAGCCCACGCCTTTTCTTTTTGTCGCGTGCACTAACCGCGACGATGTCGATGGGACGGCCGGCGCGGCGCGCGATCGTCGCCGCGTTGGCGCGCAGCAGCGTCAACGTCCCAGCGCCGACGGTGCCAAGCCCGGCGAGCGCGATGCGTAGCGGCGCACTCATCCCTTTCCCCGCGCGCGGCCGTTCAGGTCGGCCGCTCAGTATTCGACAAACACTTCCGCCCGATCGGACGAACTCGCCCCGCGTGCGGTTTCGATGTCGATGCGGCTCGCCGGTACGCCAAGCTTCGCCAACTCGATGCCCACGGCCTTGGCGTTGTCGAGCGCGGCGTCAAAGCTCTGGAACTCGCGCTGCGCGGCGTCGCCGCCCTCGGTCGCGACGCCGTACCCCACGATGCGGACGCGGCCGTTGTTATGCGCGACCATTTTCGCGATCTCAGCGAGATGGCTCTTGTCCTGGGAGGTGAGCCGTGCGCGGAACGGTCCCGGCGCGAAACGAATCTCCGTGGCAACCGAACGGCCGCGCTTGCCGTCGACGTCTGAACGCGGCGGCGGCGACGCGGCGGCAACTTCTTCGGTATGATTGCGCCGCTCGGCGCGCGACGGCGCATTGGGCGTGCCCGGCGGTTGCGGCGGCGGCGCACGGACCTGCTCGCCGGGCGGCATCGCTCCTAGCTTAGGTGCGCGCAGCGGGGATTCCGCGGGCGGCGGCTCCGATCCGCGCTTAACCTTCGCCTCCTTCTTTTTCTTCGCGTCGTCCTTTTTCTTGTCAGCGGTTCTCGTATCCGCGGTCTTGATCGTCCCCTCGGCTTTCGGTGCCGGCGGGGGTGGCGCCTGAGCGATCTTCGGTGCCGGCGGAGGCGGCGCTTGCGCGACCGGGGGCGAGGGCGGAGCTTGCGCGGTCGCTGATGCCGGCACAGGACCGGCGGCGCGCGGCGGCGCGAGTGCTTCCTGCTTCACCGGACCGGGCCGCGGCGCGGCAGCTAGTTTCGGCGCGGGTGCGGGTGCCGCAACGGGCGACGGCGGCGCGGCTTGTGCGACCTTCGGCCCCAGTTTCGGCGGCGTGGCGGCGACGTTCGGCTCCGGCGGCGGTGGGGGGATCGCATGCAGGTCCTGACCGGCGTGAAGCTGCTCATCAGTGTATTGCGCGTTCTGCCGATCGGCGATCAGGCCCTTCGCCAATCTGTCGCGATCCGCTTTGGTGATCGCGTTGTCGGGCTGTTTCGGCACACTGGCGAGATTAGGGTACGGCTGCTTTCCCCCCTGGGCGAGATTTTGCGAATTCGCCGCTTTGTCCTTGGTGTCGGCGGACGAGTTGCCGGAGAGATCGCGATACCATGCGATGGGGTCGACGCCGTCCGACGAGCCACCACAGCCGGAGAGGCCGATCGCCATGGCCGCCAGCAGCATCGCCAGTTTGATTCCGGCACGTTCGCCGCGCCGTTTCTTAACCATTCCACCGCTCCATGCCACGCCACGCACTCTACGTTGCCCCACCCGGCTATCCTATAGTTCAACGGTCAGGGCAAGCTGTCTATTCGATTTGCGTCCGACCCGCCATATATTAGATCGCGCAACGCCGCGTTGTACGCCCATCGAGGAACCCGCCATGGACGACCCCGAAATAAAGATGCCCGACCCGGCCGCGTGGTCGCGGAGCATGGCGGAGATCGCGCAACGCAGCCAGAAACTCGTGCTCGATTTCTTGGAACGGCAAACGACCGAGAGTCCGCTGCCGGTCGATCCGCTGAACGTCGCCGGCGCCTTTGTCGAGATGACGCAAAAGTTAATGGCGGACCCCGCCAAGCTGCTCCAGGCGCAATATTCGCTATGGCAGGACTACATGACGCTGTGGCAGCGCACCGCGCAGAGAATATTGGGCGGCGAGACCGTGCCGCCCGTCGTCGTGCCCTCGCCCGCTGACCGCCGCTTCAAAGACCAGGCGTGGAACGACAGCGCGGTGTTCGATTACATCAAACAGAGCTACCTCCTGACCGCTCGTTGGCTGCAAGGCACGGTGCGCCAAGTCGAGGGGCTCGACGACAAAACCGCAAAGAAGGTCGATTTTTATACGCGGCAATTCGTCGACGCGATGGCGCCTTCGAATTTCGTCCTGACCAACCCGCAGGTCCTGCGCGCCACCATCGAGAGCGGCGGCGAGAATCTGGTGCGCGGCCTTGAGCACATGCTCGAGGATCTGGAACGCGGCAAAGGTCGCCTGTCGATCAAGATGACCGACACAGATGCGTTCAAGATCGGCGAGAACATCGCGACGACGCCGGGCAAGGTTGTCTACCAGAACGATCTGCTGCAACTTATTCAATACGCGCCGACGACCGAAACCGTTCAGAAACGGCCGCTGCTCGTGATTCCGCCCTGGATCAACAAGTTCTACATCCTCGATCTGCGCCCCGATAATTCCTTCGTGCGCTGGGCAGTGAGCCAAGGCCACACCGTCTTCATGGTGTCGTGGGTCAATCCCGACACGCATCTCGCCGGCAAGACTTTCGCGGATTATATGCGCGAAGGCCCGCTGGCTTGCCTCGACGCGATCGAGAAAGCGACCGGCGAGCGCGAGGTCAATGTCATCGGCTATTGCTTGGGCGGCACACTGCTGGCGGCGACGCTCGCTTACATGGCGGCGAAGGACGATCATCGCTTCATGTCGGCGACATTCTTCGTCTCGCTCACGGACTTTAAGGAGGCCGGTGAGCTGTCGGTGTTCATCGACGAGGCGCAGCTTGAATTCCTCGAAGACCGCATGAAAGAGAACGGCTATCTCGAAGGGGCCGATATGGCGACGACCTTCAACATGCTGCGCGCCAACGACCTGATCTGGTCGTTCGTGGTGAACAACTACCTGCTCGGCAAGGAGCCGTTCCCCTTCGACCTACTGTATTGGAACAGCGATTCCACGCGCATGCCGGCGGCGATGCATTCGTTTTATCTGCGCAACATGTATCAGGCGAACAAGCTGGTGCAGCCGGGCGGCATCACGCTCGCGGGCGTACCGATCGATTTGCGCAAAGTGACGATCCCAACCTTTTTCTTGTCGACCAAGGAAGATCATATCGCGCCGTGGAAATCGACCTACGCCGCGACGCAGATTTTCCAAGGGCCGCGCAAATTCGTGCTGTCGGCGTCGGGGCACATCGCCGGCGTCGTCAATCCGCCGCCTAAGACCAAATACGGGCATTGGACCAACGACAAGCTGCCGCCCAGCCCCGAAGACTGGCTCGCCGGCGCCGTCTATTCGGCGGATTCCTGGTGGCCGGTGTGGGAGGCATGGATAGCGCAATACGGCGGCGAACGCATACCGGCGCGCAAGCCCGGCGCGGGCAAGCTGAAGGCCATCGAAGACGCACCCGGCTCATATGTCCGCGTCAAAGCGAGTGAATGACCGCGACGCTCTGCCGCGACTGTGCGCATTGGGATGGTCGCGACGTCTCGCGCTGCGCCGATTGCGGCTCGGCGCAATTGCTGAAACATCCTGAACTCTCGAACCTGTCGATTGCGCATATCGATTGCGACGCGTTCTACGCTTCGGTCGAGAAACGCGACAATCCGTCGATCCGCGATAAGCCGGTAATCGTCGGCCACGAAGGCGGACGCGGCGTGGTGCTGACCGCGTGTTATATCGCGCGCAAGTTCGGCCCGCGCTCGGCGATGCCGATGTTCCGCGCCCTGGAACTGTGTCCCCACGCCGTCGTGGTGCGGCCGAACATGGCCAAGTACAAATCCGTCAGCAACGAAATCCGGGCGCTGTTCCTGCAAGCGACGCCGCTGGTCGAGCCATTGTCGCTCGACGAGGCCTATCTCGATCTGTCGCAAGAGGCGCGACGCTACGACCGGCCGCCAGCGTTTCTCCTGGTACGGCTGCAGCGCGCCATCGAACGCCGCGTCGGCGTCACCGTCACGGTCGGGCTGAGCTACAACAAATTCCTCGCGAAGCTCGGCTCGGGCCAGCGGAAGCCGCGCGGCTTTACCGTGATCGGCCGCGCCGAGGCGAAATCGTTTCTGGCGAAGCTGCCGGTGGATGCGATCCACGGCGTCGGCACCGCAACCGCGCGGCGCATGGTCGAGGCCGGCCTCACTACGATCGCCGATCTTCAGGAACTGCCCGAAGAAGCGCTGGTCGCACGGTTTGGCAAGTTTGGCCGACGCTTGGCGCGGCTGGTGCAGGGCGAGGATACGCGCATCGTGTCGCCAGACCGCGAGACCAAAAGTGTCTCGACCGAAAACACCTTCGCGCGCGATCTCAAGGCGTTTGAGCCGCTGGCCGCGGAGTTGAAAGACCTCGCGGAGCAATTGGCTGTGCGGCTTGAGCGCTCGCAGCTTGCTGGCCGCACCATCGTGCTCAAGCTCAAGACCGGCGACTTCAAGAACCTGACCCGGCAGACGCGGCTGGCGCATCCGACGCGTCGAGCCGAGACAATCCTCGATGCGGGATTGACCCTTTTGCGCCGCGAGGTCGGCACCAAAACCTATCGTCTCATCGGCATCGGCATCGCTGACGTCGCGCCCGCCGCCGAGGCCGACCCGCCGGATTTGTTCGGATAGCCGGTTATTTGCTACGTTGCCTCTTATGGGGGCCCACGAAAACACGCCGCTTACGATCAAAATCGTGATCGTGACCATGTTCGATCCGCCGGAAGGATCGGGCTGGCCGAGCGAGCTGACGCGATGGGTCGAGCGCGTGCCGCTGACGGAGCGGATCGTGTTTCCGCTCGGCGAGCGTGACCTGTTTCTCAACCGCGAACGCGGCGTCCTCGCGGTCGTCACCGGGATCGGCAACGCCAGGGCAGCCGCGAGCATCACCGCGCTCGGCCTCGACCCGCGTTTCGATTTGAGCAACGCCTGCTGGCTCCTTGCCGGGATCGCGGGCGCCAATCCCAACGCCGCCAAACTCGGCACGGCAGCGTGGGCCGACTGGGCGATCGACGGCGACATCGCGCATGACATCGATGCGCGCGAAATGCCGACCGACTGGCCGACCGGCCGCGTACCGCTCGGCAAGGCCACGCCGTTCGAGCCACCGCCCTCCACAGTAACCGCGACGATGGCCTATCGCCTCGACCCGGTGCTGGTCGATTGGGCGTACCGCCTGACCAGGGACATCGCCTTGCCCAACGGCGCCGCCATCATTAAGGGCGCGGTGCTGGCCACCAGCAGCCTATGGCATGGCTGGCTCTTGAACCGCTGGGCCGAGGAATGGGTCAAATACTGGAGCGACGGAGAAGCGCGCTTCGTCATGAGCGCGATGGAGGATGCGGGCGTTGCGATGGCGCTGCGCAATCTCGGGCGCGCCGGACGCGCCGACGCCAGGAAGCTGCTGATCCTGCGCACTGCGTCGAATTTCGTCACCCCGCCGCCAGGCGTCGGCGCCGCGTCGAGCCTCGCAGGCGAAATGCGCGACGGTTTCACCGCATACGTACCGGCGCTCGAAGCGGCGTGGCGCGTCGGCTCCGCGGTGATGGACAGTCTTCTCGAGAATGGAAATCCAATATGAGCGACAGCGATATTTCTCACGCCCTCCTCGCGGAACTCGCCGGCTTCGACACACCGACGATCTGCAACGCGCTCGAAGTCGTGGCGCCTGAGCGGCGCGGCTTCGGCTTCACCATCGAGCCGCTGCAATGCCTCTATCCGGCGCTTAAGCCGATCGTCGGCTTCGCCCGCACCGCGACCATCCGCTCGGTCCAGCCGCAGGCGATAACCCCGGAAGACGCACGCAAGCTGCGCTTCGCCTATTACCAATATGTCGGCGACGGCGGCCCCAAACCGGCGATTTCGGTGATCCAGGACCTCGAAGGCAGTCGGCGCGGCTTCGGCTCGTTCTGGGGCGAGGTCAATTCGCATCTCCATAAGGGGCTCGGCTGTCTCGGCGTCGTCACTGACGGCAGCGTTCGAGACCTCGACGCCAACGCGCCCGGATTCCAGATGCTGTGCGGCATGGTTCTGCCGTCGCACGCGCACGTTCATATCGTCGATTTCGGCAACCCGGTGACGGTCGCGGGCATGTATGTCGCGAGCGGCGACCTGGTGCATGCCGACCGGCATGGTGCAGTGGTGATTCCCAAGGCCATCGCCGCTAAGATCGGCGCGGCGGCCGCACTGATCGCGCGGCGCGAAGCGGTGTTGATCGGCGCCAGCAAGGAGCCGGGGTTCAATTTCGAGCGCCTCAAGAAGGCGATGGGCGACGCCGGCGAAATTCACTGAGGGAGGAAACGATGAAACGAATTGCAACGATAACCGCAGCGGCATTGGCCGCGTTGTCGGCGGGCACCGCACTGGCCGAGAACGCGCCGGGCGTGACCGCGACGGAAATCAAGATCGGCCAGACCATGCCCTATAGCGGGCCGGTTTCGCCCTATGCGATCCTGGGCAAGGTCGAGGCCGCGTATTTCACCATGATCAACGACCAAGGCGGCATCAACGGTCGCAAGCTCGTGCTCGACAGCGTCGACGACGCCTTCAACCCGGGCAAGACAGTCGAGCTGACGCGTAAGCTCGTCGAGGAAAACAAGGTCGCCTTCATCTTCGGCTCGCTCGGCACGCCGACCAACATCGCGGTGCGCGGCTATCTCAACAGCAACAAGATCCCGCAGCTCTTCCTGGCGACGGGCGCCAGCGCATTGGCCGATCCAGCGAAGTTTCCCTACACCATGCATTTCAACCCGAGCTACCGCACCGAGGCGCAGATCTACGCCAAGTACATCATGAAGGAAAAACCCGGCAGTAAGATCGGCGTGCTGTACGAAGCCGACGATTTCGGCCGCGACTATCTGCGCGGCCTCAAGGACGTGCTCGGCGACAAGTATGACGCCCTGGTGGTCGAGGCCAGCTATGCCGCGACCGATCCCACCATCGACACGCAAGTCATCTCGCTGCAATCGGCCAACCCTCAGGTTTTCCTGATCGCGGGTTCGGCGCGCTGGGCGGCGCAGGCGATCAAGAAATCCGCCGAGATCGGCTGGAAGGCCCTGCGCATCGTCAACCTCAACGCCACCTCCATCGCCGGAACCTTGAAGCCGGCGGGTATCGAAAATTCGATCGGCCTGGTGTCGGCCACCGCCTACAAGGACCAGACCGCGCCCGAATGGAAAAACGACCCCGACCTCGCGGCCTGGAACAAATTCCTCGACAAGTACATGCCCAGCGCCGACCGGAAAGATGGCGGCGTGCTATACGCCTACTCGGTCGCGCAGACGATGATGCAAGTGCTGAAACAGTGCGGCAACGACCTGTCGCGCGAGAACATCATGCGCCAGGCGACCAATCTTCATAACCTCCATGTCGCGGTGCTGTTGCCGGGGATCGACATCAACACCAGTCCCACCAACTACAACCCGATCACCGGCATGGTGCTGGCGCGTTTCGACGGCAAGAACTGGGTCAATTTCTCCGAGGTCATCCAGGGCAATTGACGCGTCAGAACGTCACCTTGTCGCCGCCCTTGAGGTCCAGCATCGCACGGGCCTCCGTGGGATTGGCGATTTCGAGCGACAGGTTTTCGAGGATCGAGCGGATGCGGCGCACTTGCTCCGCATTCGACTTCGCCAGCGCGCCCTTGCCGATATAGAGCGAGTCCTCGAGGCCGACGCGGACGTTGCCGCCCATGATCGCCGCCATGGTGACAAGCGGCAATTGATGCCGCCCACCCGCCAGCACCGACCAGCAGTAATCGTCGCCGAACAACTTGTCTGCGATGGTCTTCATGTGAACGACGTTCTCATGGTCGGGACCGATGCCGCCGAGAATGCCGAAGATCGTCTGCACGAACAGCGGCGGCTTCACCAGCTTGCGATCGAGGAAGTGCGCGAGATTGTAGAGATGGCCGACATCGTAGCACTCGAACTCGAAGCGCGTGCCGTGCGCCTCGCCGAGGTTCTTGAGGACGTATTCGATGTCCTTGAACGTATTGCGGAAGATGAAGTCGCGCGAGTTTTCGAGATGCTGCCGCTCCCAAGCATAGGTGAATTCTTTGTAGCGGTTGAGCATCGGGTAGAGCCCGAAATTCATCGAGCCCATGTTGAGCGAGCACATTTCCGGCGATGCCGCGAGCGGCGCGGCGAGCCTTTCCTCCAAGGTCATGCCGTGGCCGCCGCCCGTGGTGATGTTCACCACCGCGTCGGTCGCCTGCTTGATGCGCGGCAGGAACTGCATGAACACTTTGGGGTCGGGCGTCGGGCGGCCGTCCTTCGGGTCGCGCGCATGAAGATGGATGATCGCGGCCCCCGCCTCGGCCGCTTCGATCGACTGCGTCGCGACCTCATCGGGCGTCAGCGGCAGATAAGGCGACATGGTCGGGGTGTGGATCGACCCCGTCACCGCGCAGGTGATGATGACTTTGCCGGT